>JBHJGS010000027.1:0-73151 GCA_050331575.1 Rhodothalassiaceae bacterium
CCCGTCGCTCACCGAACCGGCGCACCAGATCGGCAAGGACCGCCGCCTTCCCCTGGAACGCGGAATCGATGGAAAGCGCACGGCGCTCCCCGATGTTCCGCGCCGCATTGAGGTCGGCGTGCATGACGTTGCCGCACCAGAGGCACCGGAAGGTGCTTTGCGAGGTGCGGTGTCTCTTGTCCACGTAGCCGCAGCATGAGCACGTCTGCGACGTGTAGGCCGGGTTAACCTCCGTGGAGGTGATGCCGAAGCGGTCTTCCACGTCTTGCAGCTTGGCCCGGATGATCGACCGGCCGGCGTTCTGGAGGATGCGATTTAGACGTCGCGACAGGGCCGGGTTCTGGAAATTCAGCCGCTCCAGCACAAGCTCCTTCGGCTTGCCCTGCTCGACCAGCTTGTTGATCACCCGGCCGATCTCCGTGCGTAGAAAGCCCCGGAGCGCCCTGACGGCATGGCGGTAGCGCTGGCTCTGGCGCGGCTTCAGTCCACGCTTCTGCATGCCCCGAGCGATCTTGGTGATACGCTCGTCGTAGCGCCGTAATTCCCGGAGCCAGTTTTGGCCGAGCAACTGGCCTTCGGAGGTGGCGAAGAGGGTCGAAAGACCGAAGTCGAGCGCGATCTCACATTCACCGTCATAGGCTTTTCGACTGGCCGCGTAGACATCGCCCATGTCGGTGACCACGCCGAATGTCAGCCGTCCGTCGCGGTCCAGATTGATCTGGATGCCGTCGGTGACGCGGCCCGATCGCTTTTTATGATAGTCGTAGGTCAGCAGCGGGACGTCGATCTTGCGGCCCTTTTGCATCGTCGAAAGTCGCACCCACCAGCCGACCCGGCCGCCCTGGGTCGCGTTCACGGGCCGGGCGATCGATCCGGCCCGATGGTCCAGGCGCATAGAGATGCGCGACAGGTCCGGACGGCGGTGCCGGGACATCACGTGCCGCATGATCGACTGCGCCAGCTTCCGGACGTCGTCCGGGATCGGTACGCCAGTCTCCGGCATTCGTTGTCCGTCGCGCCGGAACCACGCCTCGCGCAGGTTGATGACGTGCAGCATGTGCTTCACGTCCGGCGCGAGCTTGCTGTGATTGACCGCGTTGCGGAACTCGTTCTGCCGGTTCGAGACCCAGGATTTAAGTTGCCCGACGACTTGGTACCTGCACATCTGGACCCTGTTCGCGGCTCCGACGACGCGGGCGAACGTCACCTTGTCCCTGTCGTGGTTCTTGTCGAAGCGGCCGGTCTCGAAGAACAGGCGCCACTGTTCGCGCCCGAGTAGGACGGCACCCCGGCGGTAGGCCCGCAGCAGCGCCAGGACGTCGGCCCGCTTGGCGGCCGTGAGGGTCGACGGCAGCAGATCGGTCCGCATCGCGGGCGGATGCTCGGGCTTCTTCCGGGCCATCAGCCGGCCCCCGTCAGGAAAGCGTAGGGAAGCGTCCGACCGTCGCCGTTGCGGATGAGCGAGGCCATGCGGTCGAGACAAAAGGTCTTTTTGCGATTCCACCGGAACGCTGCTTCGCTCGCGTATCGGCCCAAATGCTTCGGCGAAACGAAATGGAAAACGCCGACGACGGCTCGGCCCAGGAAGCCGTTGAAAGACTCCACGCGATTGACGTGGACGCGCTGGCCGGTCCCTTCGTCGGTCCGCGCGTACTCCCATTGGCCGTGGTTGACCGACAAGTGCGTGCGGTTCTGGCCCAGGTGCTTGTAAGCGGGCAAGCCGTCCGTCATGACGACGGCAGAAGCATCCAGAATGCCTTGCAGGGCTTCGGAGATCGCCTTGCGTCCGTGTGTCGGGATGACGCGGGTGAGAACATTACCATCGCGCTCGGCCGCCACCAGAAGAAGTGGTCGTTTCGTGCCGCGTCCCTTGGGGTTCGACGGCGTCGGATCATCATCCCGCTTCGACTTGGCTCGCTTGCGCGGCGGGGCGCCGCCGTAGGTCTCGTCGATTTCGACGACGCCCGCGAGCAGCGGGCTCTCCTCGGCCATCATCGCCCGGATGCGGTGCGATAGATGCCAGGCCGTGCTGTAGGGCAGACCCAGCATCTCGCTGAGCTTCATCGACGAGATTCCCTTGGACGACGAGACGATCAGGTAGATGGCCTGCGCCCAGGTCAGCAGCGGCAAGTGCGTCTTGTGCATCGGCGTTCCCGCCGTCACCGAGAACTGGCTGCCGCACGCCCTGCACCGCCAGGTGCCACGGCTCTCGATGCGTCTTGCCTCGTTCACCACGCCGCAGTGATAGCACGTCGGACCGTCCGGCCAGCGCGACCGCTCGAACCACGCCCGAGCGGCCTCTTCGTCCGGAAACAGCGCGTTGAACTCGCGCAGTGTAAGGTTCGTTCCTGCCATGTTCTTAACATAGGGCTAGTATGGCTGTGGGGCAAACCTATAGTTCCCATGTCCGATACCGTGGCGCGCAGTCCGGTCACCCGGCCGCCGAAGCGCGTGGGCGCGCCGTCTAGGCGCAACCAGCGGGGGCCCGCGCCATCCGGAGCGCGAAACACGAGATGATAAGCCTCGTCCTTGTCCAAGGCCGCCATCAGATCGGCCGTCAGGGCGTCTCTGTCTTCCGGCAGAGCCGAGTCGATCAGATCAGACAGGCTCAGCAGCGGCCGGTCCTGCGCCCGCAGCAGCAGGTCCAGCGGGCCTTCGCTGACCAGCCGGTCATGGTCACGATCCCATTCCAGCGCCACCACCCGTGACGCGGCCAGGATGGATTTCAGCCGCGCCTCGCTGCGGCGCAGGCGTTCCTCGGCCTCGCGCCGGCCGGTCACGTCGATAAAGGAGACGACGACCCCCTCGATGCGATTCGCGATGGTGCGGTAGGGACGGATGCGCATCAGCAGCCAGCGATCGTCGCGGCTGGAAATCTCGCGCTCCAGCGGCATCAGATCGTCCATCACCCGGCGGCTGTCCTCGCGGATGCCGTCATAGCCCAGATTGTGGGTGAAGTCGGTGATCGGCCGGCCGATATCGCTTTCGGTGACATTGAACAGCTCGGCGATGCGCGGCGTGAACAGGCGGATCTGCAGGCCGGAATCGAGGAACAGCGTGCCCAGCTCGGTGGAGGAGATCAGATTCTGCAGATCGCTGTGCGCGCTGGAAATGCTTTCCAGCTTGTTCTTCAGCTCGGCATTCACGGTCTGCAGTTCCTCATTCATGGACTGCAGCTCTTCCTTGCTGGTCTCCAACTCTTCAGAGGTGGAGCGATATTCCTCATTGATCGACTGCAGTTCTTCATTGGCCGAACGCAACTCCTCGATGGCGCCGTCATGCTCGCGTCGGGAGGTGGCCAGGCGCTCATGCGCCAAATGCAATTCCCGGCGCAGCTGCCGGACCTCCTCGGACCCACCGTCCGGATCGTCCGGCAAAGGCACCGCCGCCGCCTCGTCGACCGGGCCGCCGTCCAGAAACAGGATCAGCGCCTGGTGCGGCTCGCTGTTTCGGTCCGCCCGCCGCGGCGCCACCTGGATCATGGTGCGCCGGCGCGCGCCGTTGAAGGCGACATTGATCGGCAGGGTCAGGGTCGGCTGGCCCAAGTCCACGGCGCGGGTCAGCGCGCTCTTCAGATCCAGGCGCAGTTCCGGGCGGACCAGTTGGACGATGTCACTGGCCAGCGGCCCGCGCGACGGCAGCAGATAGTGTCCGGCGGTGTCGGACAGGTGCAGCACATGTTGATGCGCGTCCACCAGAATGCTGGGCGGGGCGGCGTCTTCCAGGGCAGCCAGATGCTGGGCGGCGATCGACTGCTCGTCGCGATGGCGGCTGCCCTCGCGATAGCGCCGCTCGATGCCCTGCGGGATGCCGAGCGGCTGGGGCAGGCGCGGCAGGCCGCGGGTGATGTTGCCGCGCACCTGATATAGCCGATGCTCGCGATCAACTGGGGTGAACAGGTCCTGGCCGTCGTCCAGCGTTTCTGCGGATCCCAGAAACAACAGCCCACCGGGATTGAGCCCATAGTGGAACAGCGCGGCGACCTCGGTTTGCAGGTCGCGTTCCAGATAGATCAGCAGATTGCGGCAAGAGATCAGGTCCAGCCGGATGAACGGCGGTTCCTTCAACAGGCTATGCGGCGCGAACAGCACCATGTCGCGCAGATCATTGCAGATGCGGAAATGCGTGTCCTCCTTCTGGAAGAAGCGCTCCAGCCGCTCGTCGCTGACATCGGCCCGGATCGAGTCCGGATACAGCCCCTCCCGCCCGGTGGACAGCGCGCCCTCATCCAGATCGGTGGCGAAGATCTGCACGCGCGGATAAGGGCGGCGCTGGTCCATCTCCTCTTGGATCAGGATGGCGAGGGAATAGGCCTCCTCCCCGGTGGCACAGCCGGCCACCCAGATGCGCAGGTCGCTGTCGTCCTCCAACCCCTCGAACAGACGCGGCAGGCCCTTGCTCGCCAGCGTCTGGAAGCTGTCCTGATCGCGGAAGAAGGCCGTCACCGTGATCAACAAATCGGAGAACAGGGCATTGGCCTCTTCCGGGGCCTTTTGCAGATAGTCCAGATAGGCGTCCACGCTGACGCGCCGGGCCACCTGCATGCGCCGGGTGATGCGCCGCAGCAGCGTGGCCTTCTTATAATTGCTGAAATCATGGCCGGTGCGGCTGCGCAAATGCCGGATGATTTGGTGCAGCGCCTCGTCCAACTCAGACCGGTCAAGCTGGTGCAGCGCCGCCTTGGACCGCGAGATCTCGGCGATCCGGCTGACCAACTCGCCGATCGGGGCGATCACGTCGGCAGCACCGGTGGCGATGGCGCTGCGCGGCATCACGCCGAACTGCGCCTCATCGGGATCCTGCACGCAGACCACGCCGCCGGCCTCCTTCACCGCGCGCACGCCCACCGCGCCGTCGGACCCGGCGCCGCTGAGGATCACCGCGATGCCGTCGGCACGTTTCTCCGCCAGGGAGCGGAAGAACAGGTCGATCGGCGCGCGCTTGCCGCGCGGTTCGGTGAAATTCTGAGTGGCGACGCTATGATCATCGATCACCAATTGCTGGTCCGGCGCGATGACATAGACATGGTCGGCCTCCAGATGCATCAGACCGGACACCTCGGCCACCGGCATGTCCGTGACGCGGGTCAGGATCGCGACCATCTGGCTCGGCGTGGTCGGCTCCAGATGCATGATCACCACATAGGCCAGCCCGATATCGCTGCGCGTCGCCTTGAAGAAGGCCGTCAGCGCCTCCACCCCGCCGGCCGAGGCGCCGATCGCGCAGACTGGGGTCGGGGGGCTTAGCGCGTCAGCGCCCTACGCTTCCATGTCATTCATCCGGCTGATCCGTCGGCAGGCGGACGAGCAGCTATTCGTCAGAGGAACGGTGTCGGCTTGTCAAAGGTTCCGACACGCCTTTACGACACCGAGTTGCATTGCCTTTTTGCACACGGCAATTGCAGGCTTCAAACGCCGTGTCAGCATCGGACCCAGCGCCGCTTCGCCCGCGCGGGGCGGTCCGGCCCGTTTCGCCGGCCTACCTTTAGCCGATCGGCTGTGGATCCATGCAGCTGCGGCGTGCGTTATAGCTAAACTGTGGCGTTTGCGCAACGCAATGTTCACTTGTGCGCTTGCACAATGACGGTCTCGGACGTAGCCTTTTCGTCCGTGCGGGATGAAGGAAAGGGCAGGCCGATGCTTTATGCTTTGTATGAAATGCAACATACCGCGTTCGCGCCGTTGCGCTTTGCTGTGGATCATGGCCAGCACATGTTCCGAAGCCCGTTCAACCCCTTGAGCTTCACGCCCACGGGGCGGATTCTGGCCGCAGCCTGCGATGTGGTGGAACAGACCACGCGGCGTTACGGGAAGCCCGCGTTCGGCTTGCATGAGACCGAAATCGACGGCGAGACCGTGGCGGTGGAAGAAGAGATCTTGCACCGCAAGACCTTCGGCCAGTTGAAACGATTCCGCCGCGAGGTCGAGCGCGACGATCCCAAGCTGCTGATTGTGGCGCCGATGTCCGGCCATTTTGCGACCCTGCTGCGCGGCACCGTTGAGCGCATGCTGCCGCACCATGATGTGCATATCACCGATTGGCGGGACGCCCGCGACATTCCGATCTATGAGGGGCCGTTCGACCTGGACGATTATATCAACTACGTGATCAGCTGGTTGAGCGCGCTGGGCCCGAACACGCATGTTATGGCCGTGTGCCAGCCGGCGGTGCCGGTGCTGGCGGCGGTGTCGATCATGGCTGCGGAAGGCCACACCGCCACGCCCCCCTCGATGACGCTGATGGGCGGGCCGATCGACACGCGCGAAAGCCCCACGGAGGTGAATAATTTCGCCACCAAGCGGCCGCTGTCGTGGTTTGAGCATAATGTCATCACCCATGTGCCGCCGCCCAATACCGGCTTCATGCGGCGGGTCTATCCGGGCTTTCTGCAACTGGCGGGCTTTTTGAGCATGAATTTGGGCGACCATGTCCGCAAACATCATGAGATGTTTCAGCATCTGGTCGCCGGCGATGGCGAAAGTGCTGAGGCCACCCGAGGCTTCTATGAAGAATATCGTTCAGTCATGGACATGACCGCGGAATTCTATCTGCAAACCATTGAAACGGTGTTCCAGCGCCATCTCCTGCCGACCGGCCAATGGGTCTCGCGTGGCCGGCCGATCGACCCGTCGCATATCCGCGACACCGCGATCCTGTGTATCGAGGGCGAGCGGGACGATATCTCCGGCCTCGGCCAAACCAAGGCCGCGCTAACCCTGGCGGACCGCTTGGACGATAGCAAGAAGCGCTATTTCATGGCGCCGGGCGTCGGCCATTACGGCATCTTCAACGGCCGGCGCTGGCGCGAGATCATCGCCCCGGTGGTTGAAGACTTTATCCGCACCCATGACCGCGCCGAAAACAGCGCGCCCAAATCCGCCAAAGTGGTGCCGATCCGCGCGGCCTAATCGCCGCCGCGCCGCGCCCAAACGCTCGGGCCAAAGTCTCGGGCCAAAGTCTCGGGCCAAAGTCTCGGGCCAGATTCTTGGGTGAGGGTGTCGGGCCAAGCGGCCGGACATTAGTCTAGCCGGGCGAGCGCAGTGTCGATCTTGGCCACCCGCTCGGCCAGTTCGGTCTGTTTGGCGCGGGCGTCGGCGATGACTTCCGGCGGCGCCTTGGCAACAAAGCCGTCATTGGCCAGGCGCTTGTCCAGTCCGTCCTTCTCCTTCACCGCCTTGGCGCGGGCCTTGTCCAGACGCAGGCGTTCCGCCGCCATGTCGATCACGCCGGCCAGCGGCAGCACAATCTCCGCTTCATCCAGCACGATGCGGATGGCGCCCTTTTGCGGGCCTTCGTCGGCCGGGATCAGCTGTTCCACACGGGCCAGCCGTTCGATCACCCGGGCGTGCCGCTGCGCCCAGTCAAGCGCTTCGTCCCGCGCGCCCAGCAGCAGGGCGGGCATCTTGGCCGCCATCGGCACGTTCATCTCCGACCGGGCGGAGCGGATCGCGGAGATCGCGCGGATCAGCCAGTCGATCTCGCGGCCGGCCTCGGCATCGCCCTGGGACGGCTGCGGCCAGGCCGCGCGGATCAGGTCGGTGGCGCGCGGCTTGGCCATGGCATGCCACAGCTCTTCGGTCAGGAACGGCATGAAGGGGTGCAGCAGCATCAGGATCTGGTCCAGCGCCCAGCCGGCCACCGCGCGGGTTTCCGCCTGATCGGCCGCATCGGCCTCATCCTGCAGCACCGGCTTGATCAGCTCCAGATACCAGTCGCAGAAGCTGTGCCAGACGAAATGATAGATGGCGGCGGCGGCGGCATCGAAGCGGAATGCCTCGAGCATGGCGGTGACCTCGCGCGCGGTGTCATGCACCGCGCCGATGATCCAGCGATTGACGGTGAGGCGCGCGTCCGGCGCCTCGGGGCCGGCCGAGCCGCCGATGCCGTTCATCTGGCAGAAGCGCGCGGCGTTCCACAGCTTGGTGCCGAAATTGCGATAGCCCTCGACGCGGTCCTCGCTCAGCTTGATGTCGCGGCCCTGGGTTTCCATCGCTGCCAGGGTGAAGCGCAGGGCATCAGCGCCGTAGCGCTCGATAAAGTCGATCGGGTCGATGACATTGCCCTTGGACTTGGACATTTTCTGACCCTGGGCATCGCGCACCAAAGAGGTGATATAGACGTCCTTGAACGGCACCTCGCCTATGAAATGCAGCGATGACATCATCATCCGGGCCACCCAGAAAAAGATGATGTCAAAGCCGGTCACCAGGGTCGATGTGGGATGGAAGGTCTCCAACTCCGGCGTCTCATCCGGCCAGCCAAGCGTGGAAAAGGGCCACAGCGCGGAGGAGAACCAGGTGTCGAGGACGTCCTCGTCGCGGCTTAACTCGACCGCATCACCGAAGCGCTCCCTGGCTGCCCGATAGGCCTCCTCTTCCGTCTCGGCGACGACAAATTCCTTGCCCGCGGGCATGACATACCACGCAGGTATTTGATGACCCCACCATAGCTGCCGCGAGATGCACCAGGGCTGGATATTGTCCAGCCAGTCGAAATAGGTCTTTTCCCAATTCTTCGGGTGAAAGACGGTGCGCCCGTCCGCGACGGCTTTGCGCGCCTCCACGGCCAGCTTGGCGGCGTCCACATACCATTGGTCGGTCAGCCACGGCTCGATCACCACGCCGGAGCGGTCGCCATAGGGCATGGTGATGCGGCGCGGCTCGACCCGCTCCAGGCACCCCTCGGCCGCGATCATGTCGACAACACGTTTGCGCGCTTCGTAACGGTCTAGACCATGCAATTCCTTCGGGATCGTCTCTGAGACAGACTGTCCAACGATAGGCTCGTCTGCCAGGACCGTACCGCTGACCGGCGGGAAAACGAAATCGTCCGAAGCAGACGAAACGATCCGGGCCTCGGCGGTGAAGATATTGATCATGTGCAGGTTATGGCGCTTGCCCACCTCGAAATCGTTGAAGTCATGCGCCGGGGTGATCTTCACAGCGCCTGAGCCCTGCTCGGGGTCGGCATGCTCATCCGCCACGATCGGGATCAGCCGGCCGGTCAGCGGCAGGCGCACCTGCTTTCCGACCAGATCCTTGTAGCGCTCGTCGTCGGGATGCACCGCCACGGCGGTGTCGCCCAACATGGTTTCCGGCCGGGTTGTGGCCACCGAGATATGGCCGGACCCGTCGGCCAGCGGATAGCAAAAGTGCCAGAAATGCCCGTCGATTTCGCGATTCTCCACCTCCAGGTCGGAGATGGCGGTGCGAAATTTCGGGTCCCAATTCACCAGCCGCTTGTCGCGATAGATCAGGCCTTCCTTGTAATACTGCACGAACACCTTGGTGACCGCGCGCGACAGCCCCTCATCCATGGTGAAGCGGGCGCGGCTCCAGTCACAGCTATTGCCCAGGCGGCGGAGCTGGGTCTCGATCATGCCGCCGGACTGCGTCTTCCAATCCCAAACCCGCTGAACGAAGGCCTCGCGGCCCAGCTCGCGGCGATCAACGCCGTCCTGGTCCAGCTGGCGTTCCACCACCATCTGGGTGGCGATGCCGGCATGGTCGGTGCCGGCCTGCCACAGCACATTCTTGCCGCGCAGCCGCTCAAAGCGGATCAGCACATCCTGGACGGTGTGGTTCAGCGCATGGCCGACATGCAGCGAGCCGGTGACATTGGGCGGCGGCATCAGAATGCAATAGGGCTCGGCATCGGGTCTGTCGGCCTTGAACGCGCCGGTGCTTTCCCAATGGCGGTACCATTTGGCTTCGATGGCGGCGGGCGAATAATGTTTGTCGAGCATCAGCGAGGGGCAATCGGAACGGTTGAGACGAGCCGTTCCGTCTAGCAGGCCTGCCTGACGGGTCAAGGCAGCAGCGGCTTAAGCCTCTAGGCTGAGCGCGCGGCCGACGGTTTGTTGCAGATCTGCACCGGCGGTGCGGGCACGATCGGCGATCAGCGCCATCGGGCCGGGTGCGCTGATCGCGCGGCCAGCAGCGATATCCTGCATGGTTTGAACGGATAGCAGCGCCCCGGCAAACGCCTCTCGCGCCCGGTCTTGTGCGGTTTTCGGACCAAGCTGCGGGCCCAGGGCGCGCAGGCCACTGCCCAGGCTCAAGTCCGACATCAGGGCGACGATGACCCGGCGGCGGCGTGTCTCCTGCCAGAATTGGCCGGCATCGGGAAAGCGACCGGCACTGCGCCGCGGCACCCAGCGGTCAACCAAGTCACCCGCCAGTCCGCTAAAGGCTGTGTATCCGAGCAATTCGCTCACGCCACCGGGTCCTTCTCCAGCACCGTCGCTTCTCAAACAGCCATAACACTCTATCTCAAATTGACGGGTTTGACACGGAAAATGTCAAGCAAGGCTGCGGCTGGAACTTGGGCCGGCGAAGGCCGTTGGCCGCAGATATGACGATTTGCCTCACTGTTGCGGCGCGCCGGCGGTTCATCAATCGCTTGGCCTGCGGCCTGATCCTCGCCAGCCTCTGTTTCCTGCCGGTCTGGGCGCAATCCGCCGAGCAGGGCAAGGCGCCTTATGCCTATAGCGTGGACAGCTTGGCCTTCGGTCTGGGCCAGGCGGATCGGCCGATTGATCTGACGACCCCGCAGGCGACGATGGAGGCCTTTCTCGCCGCTGCCCGGGCCGGCGATTACGAGCGTGCGGCCTTCGCCCTGAACCTGTCACGCATCCCTGCGCAGGATCGCGCGGCAGGGGCTGCGGATTTGGCGCGTCAGCTCTACTTCGTGATGGATTCCCAGGTCGGCCTGAACTGGAGCGAGATCCCGGACCGGCCCGCCGGTGCGCTGGACGAGCCGCGCCAGACCGGCGCGCCGCCGCCGCGCCGGTCGATCCAACTGGCCACGGTGGAGGCGGCTGGGCGCAGCATTCCGATCAATCTGCAGCGCTTCGCCCCGCCTGATGGAGATCCGGTGTGGCTGGTCTCGCCGCATACGGTGGCCGAGGTGCCGGCGCTTTATGCCGCCCACGGTCCGGGCTTTCTGGAACAGTGGATCCCACGCGATCTGAGTGATCTGCGGCTGGCCGGGGAGGCTGTGTGGGTGTGGCTGGCGCTGGCCGCCCTGATCCTGCTCAGCATCGTGATCGGATGGCTGCTGGCCAAATTGATCCTGGCGATTATGGCGCGGTCCGATGCCTTGTGGCCGCGCACCATCCGCGACAGCATCGGCACGCCGCTGACCGTCACCTTGATGCTGGGCGCGTTTGCCGGCTTCATCCCGGCGCTGATCAGCCCGACCGGGCCGGTCAGCAGCCGCATCGGCGGGCTGGCCCTGGCGCTTTTATATCTGGCGGTGATCTGGCTTTTGGTGCGGCTGATCTGGGGCATCGGCGAGGCGGTCAGCCGGCATTATCACCGCCGCCTGCCCGATCCTGAGCATGTCCAGGCGCGGCGCAAGCGAACCAAGATCAGCGTCGGCCGGCGCCTGGTCATCGGCGTGGCGATCTTTGCCGGCATCGGCCTGCTGCTGGCGCAGTTCGAGGTGTTCGACACGCTGGGCCTATCGCTGCTGGCCTCGGCCGGCGCGATCACGGTGATCTTGTCGATCGCGGCCCGGCCTTTCTTGGAGAATATGGTCGCGGGCATGCAAATCGCGGCCACGGAGCCGGTGCGCATCGGCGATACCCTGTTGTTCGAGGGTTATTGGGGCACGGTGGAATCGATCGCCTTTACCTATGTCACCATCCATACCTGGGATCTGCGGCGGATCATCGTGCCGCACACCTATCTGCTGACCCATCCGTTCGAAAACTGGTCCAAGGAATCAGAATCCCGCAAGATGGTGGTGCATTTGATGGTCGATCATCGCATGGACATCGATGCGCTGCGCCAGAAATATCTACAGATCGTCGGCGAGGATCCGCGCTGGGAAGGCGAGGACAAGCGCCTGGAGGTGTTCGGCGTCACCGACGCGGCGATGGACATCCGCGTGCTCGCCTGCGGCCGGAGTTCCGGCGATACCTGGCATCTGCACTGCCATATCCGCGAACAGCTTATGAAGTTCATCCAGGGCTATGAGGATGGTCGATTTCTGGTGCGCCGTCGTCAGGTCTTGGAGCGCCGCCCTGGCGAGGGCTTATCCGCCCCGTCGGCCAACGGTCATGACCAGGCGGAGTGGCGCCAGGTCGGCGACGAGCAGCCCCCGCGACACGCCAGGCCGGAGCCGTCCGATGGCGAGGCAGCAGCTGAGGGCGGCGAATAGTCCCCGAGAGCCGGGCCAGCCGCCTCTGTCGCACCCCCCGCCGCGCACAGCGCAGCGGACCCCGCCTCAAACGCTGACGGAAACCTCGATCGCCAAGCGGTCCAGAAGGTCCCGGGCGCGTGCTGCATCCGCCCCGCTATAGGCCCTGACGGTTAGGCGCAAGTCGCCGCCCGGTCCCGCCGCCAGGTCAAACGTCGCGCGGATGTGCTGGCTTTCGAGCAGTGCCGCCACGACACGCTCGGCCGCCGCCTGGTGCAAGGGCGGTTTCGAGATCTTGCCCACGGCCGTGAGCGGCAAGTCCTCGCAAATCTCCAAATGCACCGGCAGGGCCGCGCGCTCAGGGATTTCGGCACGGGCATGCGCCATCAGCTCCTCCGCCGTAGCGGTCCGACCCGGCCGCAGCGTGACATAGGCGCAGGGCAGTTCGCCGGCATCGGGGTCGGGCTGGCCCACCGCGGCGCACAGAGCCACGGCGGGGTGATTGGCCAGAGTCTCTTCGATCACAGCGGGATCGATATTGTGCCCGCCGCGGACGATGATGTCTTTGGCGCGACCGGACAGCCAGACATAGCCGTCGCCATCGATGCGCGCCAAGTCGCCGGTGTTCAGCCAGCCGTCGGCCAGCAGCACGCCGCGATTGGCGCTGGCCTGCCGATACCCCAGAAACACGTTCGGACCGCGGATCAACAGCGCGCCCATCTCTCCAGGGCCGGCCTGCTCGAAGCGTCCCTCTTCGGTGATGTGGGAGGCGACGGCCAACTCCTGATAAGGATGACGCAAGCCGACCGAGCCGATGCGCCGGGCGCCCAGAACCGGATTGGTGGTGCTGGCGCAGGTGCCTTCGGTCAGGCCATAGCCTTCCAGGATCATCAGCCCGGTCTCGTCCTCAAAGCGCTTGAACAGCTCCTTGGACATGGGCGCTGCCCCGCAAATTGCGAAGCGCAGGCTGGACAGGTCATAGCCTTCGCGCGGCTGTTGCAGCAGCCGGGCATAGATGGTTGGCACCGCCGAAAAGCTGGTGATCTTGTGCGTGTCTACCAGCGCCCAGAAATTCTCCACCAGGCCCGGCGTGCGATAGCCGGCGGCCCCGGCCAGCACCACCTCCGCCCCGCGGGAAAAGGGCGCAAGCCCGGTGACCATGGCGCCGTTGACGTGGAACAGCGGCAGGCCGCACAGCACCGTGTCGGTTTCGCTCAAGCCGGCAAGCCCGGCCAGCGACCAGGCCATATAGCCTTGATTGCGATGGCTGTGCATGGCCAGCTTCGGCGCCCCGGTGGTGCCGCCGGTGTGGAACATCGCCGCCGGTGTCGTCTCGGTGATGCGTCGGGTGGTGCTGATGCGCCCGCCGGTTTGGCCCTCCAGGGCTGTATCGAAATCCTCGTGGCGCAGGCCCTTGGGCAGCTTTACGCGCTTGGTCAGGCGCCGGGCCACCCAGCCTTTGGCGCCGCCGACATAATGCGTGGGATCAACCGTGAACACCGCGCGCAAGCCGCTCAGGCGCGGAACAATCGATTCCAGCTTGGGCCAGATATCACTGCCCGGAGCCGGGCCAAGGCAGACCAGCACGCGCGCCTCAGCGGCACGCAAAAGGCCTTCCAGCTGCTTGGGTTCCAGCATCGGATTGATCATGCAGGCGACCGCCTCGGCCTCTGCGCCCCACAGGGCGATGTGGGTCTGCGGCAGATTGGGCAACACGATGGCGATGGTGTCGCGCGGGGTCAGCCCCATGGCGCGCAGCAAATGCGCAAAGCGGGTGATGCGGTCCAACAGCGTGGCATAGTCCAGCGTCACGCCAGTCTCGGAGGGGTCGGCGGTCAGCAGGAAGCGCAACGCGGTGCGGTTGCGATGCAATTCCGCCGCATCGGCGAGGATATCATAGGTCGAACGGATCGGCAGCCGCGCCTCCAAGGGCGTGGCTTCCACCGCCCGAATATCCTCCAAAGAGGCGATCGGGCTGAGCGGCGTCATCACGGGGTCAGTCTTCACCAGCATAAGAGTTGGTTCTGTAGCGCGCGCAGCAGCGGAAAACAAAGGCCTAAAGCCGACCGGGCAGCCACAAGGCCAAGCCGGGGACCAAGGCCAAGATCAGGGCAAAGCCTGAAAGGATGATGAAAAAGGGCAAACTTGCCCAGGCAATCCGGCTCAGGCGTTCGCCGGTCAGCGCCTGCACGATGAACAGGTTGAAGCCCAAGGGCGGCGTGATCTGGCCCATCTCCACCACAATCACCAGAAAGATGCCGAACCATAGCGGGTCGAAGCCGGCGGCAGCGACCAGCGGACCGGCCACCGGCAGTGTCATCACCACCAGTGACAGGCCGTCCAGGATCATGCCCAGCAGGGCGTAAACCAGCATCAACAGAAGGATCAGCGCAATCGGCTGATCGGCCAGGGGCGCCACCAATGCGGCGACTTGGCCGGGCAGGTCCAGATAAACCGCGGTGCGGGACAAGAACAGCGCGCCCAACAGCACCAGGCCGATCATGGCGGAGGTGCGCACCGCCGCGGCGAACGCCTCAAGCAGCCCGTCGCGGCCGAGCCGGCCTTGCCAGCGCGCCACCAGCAAGGCGCCGGCCACGCCGATCACGGCCGATTCCGTGGGCGTGGCCAGCCCGGCATAAAGCGAGCCCAAGACGGTTAGGATCAGCACGATCACCGGGCCCAGGGCCGCAAGCGTGGCTTGCCAACCCAAGGGCTGCTGCGGATCGGCATGGCCGCGCCCGCCGGCGATGGCGACATAGACCATAAACAGCAGCGCCAGCAGCAGTCCCGGCACGATCCCGGCCAGGAACAGATCCAGGATCGAGACCTCGGCCAGAACGCCGTAAAGGATCAGAATGATGCTGGGCGGGATCAAAAACCCCAAGGTGCCGGCGCCGCACAGGGAACCCATGGCAAGGCTGCGGTCATAGCGCCGGGCGGCCAGTTCCTTCACGGTGATGCGGCCGATCGTGGCGGTGGTGGCCGCAGACGAGCCGCTGGCGGCGGCCAGCAGGGTGCAGCCCAAGATATTGACCTGGACCAGGCCCCCGGGTAGCCGCGCCATCAGCGGGCCCAAGCTGCGGAACAGGCCTTGCGCCACGCCGCCGCGCAGAAGGATCTCGCCCATCAAGACGAACAGCGGCAAAGGGGCCAGCTCCGCCGCGGCCAGTCCGCTCCATGCCGAAAAGGCCAGGGCCGCGGTGACATTGACGTCCAGAAACAGGCTCAGCGCGATCACGCTGGCGCCGGCCAGCGCCAGGCCGATCCATACGCCGGCGGCGATCAACGCCACCACCAGGACGAACAGCAGGATCAGTTCCATGATCGCGCCAGCAGTCGCTTCAGCACGGATAGCACCAACATGGCCAGGCCCCAGGCAAACAGGATCTGGGGCAGCCAAAGCGGTGTCCGGCTGGGAAAATAGGAGCGGGCGCCCTGTTCCAGGCTGGTGATCGCCCAGTCTAGCATTGCCCAGGCCGCCAGCGCGGACACCAAGAGGGCAATGCCTTCGGCAACCGGGCCGAGGCGCCCGGCGGCCAGTGCGACGCGGACATGCGCCCGCGCGCTCATCGCCGGGCCCAGGCCCCAGACGAAGGCCAAGCCGGTGAGATAGCCGGCATATTCGGTCGCGAACGCCAGGCTGGCGCCCAGCGGCCGCAAGACCACCTCCGCCAGCCCGAGCAGGACCAACAGCGCCAGGGCGGCGATCGCGCCGGCCATGGTGATGCGCTCCAGCCGATCGATCAGCCCGGTCATCGCCGCGCGTCCAAAAACGCCTGCAAGATGCGCTGCGCCTCCGGCCCGGCCTCCCGGACATAGGCCTGCCACATCGGTCGGGCCGCGGCTTCCATATTCGCCAGCATGGCCGGGTCCGGCACGATCACCTGCATGCCCTTGGCGCGCAGATCCTGCCGTTTGGCGGCATCATCGGCCGCGGCGACCGCCCAGAAGCCGGCCTCCATCTCGTCCGCCACCTGCCGGACGATCTGCTGCAGGTCCGCGTCCAGCCGCGCCCAGGCCTTGGCCTCCACCGCCATGAGATTGACCAGCCAGGTATGATTGGATCGCACAAGATGGCTCATGAAGTCCCAGTAGCGCTGGGCTGCCGCGCTGGTCGCCGAGGTCATCGTGGCGTCGACCACGCCGGAGGCCAGCGCCGGCACCACATCCCCCAGCGGCAATTGCACCGGATTGAGCCCGAGCCGGCGCATCAGCTCGCTGGTCAAGCGGTCATAGGTGCGGATGCGCAGACCCTGCATGGCGGCCAGGCTGTCGGTGGGCCGCTTGAAATAGAGATACTGATTGGGCCAGGGCACGCGATAGAGCAGCACCGCCCCCTTCTCTTGCAAGGCCGCGGCCATGGCCGGCCGGGCCAGTCGGTCCAATTGGCGCAGTTCCGCCTGGTCGCGCGCCAGAAACGGCAGGCTGTCCAGCGCCAGGATCGGCGCGGTGCCGATCTGCTGCACGCCGGGCATTTCCGC
Source organism: Rhodothalassiaceae bacterium (assembly GCA_050331575.1). GTDB lineage: Bacteria > Pseudomonadota > Alphaproteobacteria > Sphingomonadales > Rhodothalassiaceae > JBHJGS01. The sequence continues at coordinate 16,626 of JBHJGS010000027.1, forward strand.
CAGATGCACCACGCCTTCGCTGAGCGCGCGCAACGCCTCCGGTCCCTTCAGCCCCAGCACGCCGCCGGCATAGACGCGGATGCGGATGCGTCCGCCGGAGCGTTGCTCCACGGCCCGAGCGAAGCGGCGGGCATTGTGCGTGTGGAATTCCTGCTCCGACCAGGGCAGGGACATGACCCAATCATGCATCGGCCGCTGCTCGCCGCAACCGCTCAAACACAGCAGCGTTAGCGCCAGCAGCGCCTTTGCGCCGGCAACCAGGCGGCCTATGCTGCGCACACGCCCCACCCTGCTGCGGGAGACATGTCATGCCGCTTGATCATTCCACCCTCTTGCGCCGCCAAGCCTATATCGACGGGCAATGGTGCGACGCCGAGAGCGGCGCGGTCAATGAGGTGCGCAATCCGGCCAATGGCGATGTCATCGCCACGGTGCCCGATATGGGCGCGGCGGAAACCAACCGCGCCATCGAGGCCGCCGCCCGGGCGATGCCCGACTGGGTCGCCAAGACCGCGCAAAGCCGCGCCGATGTGCTGACGCGCTGGGCCGATCTGATGATGCAGCATCACGACGATCTGGCCCGGCTGATGACGCTGGAGCAGGGCAAGCCCGTGACCGAGGCACGCGGCGAGATCGCCTATGCCGCCAATTTTCTTTACTGGTTCGCGGAGGAGGGCCGGCGCGCCTATGGCCGCACGATCCCGTCGCACCGCACCGACACCCGCATCCTCACCCTAAAGCAGCCGGTCGGGGTCACCGCCGCGATCACGCCGTGGAACTTTCCCTCCGCCATGCTGACGCGCAAGGCCGGCCCCGCCCTGGCGGCGGGATGCCCGGTGGTGGCCAAGCCGGCGGAGGACACGCCGTTGTCCGCCCTGGCGCTGGCCGCCTTGGCGGAGGAGGCGGGGCTGCCCGCTGGCTTGTTCAACATCGTCACCGGCGATGCCAAGACCATCGGTGAGACGCTGACCAAGAGCGACATCGTGCGCAAGATCACCTTCACCGGCTCCACCGAGGTCGGCCGGCTGTTGATGCAGCAGAGCGCGTCGACCATCAAGAAGATCAGCCTGGAATTGGGCGGCAACGCGCCGTTTCTGGTGTTCGACGATGCTGATCTGGACGCCGCGGTGGAGGGCGCGGTGGCCTGCAAGTTCCGCAATGCCGGGCAGACCTGCGTCTGCGCCAACCGTATTCTGGTGCAGGCCGGCGTCTATGACGACTTCCTGAAGCGCTTCGAGGCGGCGGTAACGCGGCTGTCGGTCGGGCCCGGCGATCAGGGCCACGATATCGGCCCGCTGATCAACGCTGACGCGGTGGAGAAGGTCGAACGCCATATCGCCGACGCCACATCGAAGGGGGCGGAGCTGGTGGTCGGCGGCCAACCGCATGATCTGGGCGGCACCTTTTTCCAGCCGACGATCATCAGCGGCCTGACCCAGCAGATGCAGTGCTTTGGGGAGGAGACGTTCGGACCGATGGCGCCGATCGGCCGGTTCGACGGCGAGGACGACGCGCTGGCGCTGGCCAACGCCACCGAATATGGCCTGGCCAGCTATTTCTACGCCCGCGATGTCGGCCGCATCTTCCGCATCGCCGAGGCGCTGGAGTGCGGCATTGTTGGCGTCAATACCGGCATCATCTCCACGGAGGTGGCCCCGTTCGGCGGCGTCAAGCAATCCGGCCTGGGCCGGGAAGGCGGCAGCGACGGTCTGGAGGAGTTTCTCGAGACCAAATATGTCAGCCTGACACTCTAACTGAGGCGGATAACGTTGCTCGCTCTCGCAACGGCAGGCAGTTTCATCCGACCAATCGCGATCGCGATCGGTCGGATACTGTCTTAAGTTGGGCGGTCTTCGCGCTTTTGGTCGTCCTCTTCGCGCTCGAGCCGCTCGCGTTCGCGCTCCAATTCGCGCCGTGCCCGTTGCAGTTCGCGCCGCGCTTCGGCGAGTTCGCGGCTGAGGCTACGGATCGCTGACCTGTGCTCCCGGTCGCGCGACTCCATCGCCCGGCGCAACTCATCGATTTCCGCTTCGCGGCCGCGCAAGGCCTCCAGGTCACGCCGCGCTTCGGCCATGGCGGAATCGCGGTCGCGCTCTTCCTCCTGGAGCGATTGGAAGCGGCGACGGCGGGCGTCGGCCAAGGCCTGTCGGGCTTCGTCAAGGGCCTCGCGGCCATCCTCGCGGCTTTCGCGCAGCGCCTCGCGCGCCTCTTCCAAGGCGGCACGGACCTCCTGCCAGACATCCTCATCCAATTCCGCCAGGGCCTCAGCGACGATATCATTGATGTCGGCCAATGCCGGCGCGGCCATGATCTCCAGGTCGGTCAAGGCCCCCTTCAGGCGCGGCGCCATGGCGTGGGTATGCGCTTCCAAGCTATCAATGGCCGCGTGCGCCCCGGCCAGTGCGGCCACCGCCGACTCAATCGCAATGGTGCCGAGGCGATCGGTTTGTGCCAGCGCATGCTCCAACTGGCGACGCTCGGTCTCGCTGAGATCGCCGTCCTCGATCGTCACCACTGTACCGTCGCGGGTAATGATACGCACCCCGCCAGGCTCGCGCCGCTCCGATCCGGGCGCCTCCGGAGCGGACGCGGGCCTGGGTTCCGGCGCGGGCCTGGGTTCTGGCGCCTGCTGAGCGCTGCTCGGCGCCGCCATCAACAGCATCATGGCGATCAGGGGGATTTTCATCACTGTCGTGCCTCGGGCTTGCGGGTCTGAACCGTTTGCAAGTTTCTCATCCCCATCATGGCAAGCGCCCCGGCGACACGGCAAGCCGCGCCGCGACAAACCGAGCCTGGTTGGCGATCAGTGACCGTCACAACAGCCCCACCGCCTTGAAACTGGTCGACTGGTTGCGGGCGATGATCAGATGGTCATGCACGGCGATATTGAGCCGGCGTGCCGCCTCCACGATCTCCTGGGTCATCGCGATGTCCGCCCGGCTGGGCGTGGGATCGCCGGAGGGGTGATTGTGCACCAGGATGATCGCCGAGGCGTTCAGTTGCAGCGCCCGCTTCATCACTTCGCGCGGATAGACCGGTGTGTGATCGACCGTGCCGGTCTGCTGCACCTCATCGGCGATCAGCCGGTTCTTGCGATCCAGGAACAAAAGCCGGAACTGTTCCACCGGCTCATGCGCCATGGCCGCGCGGCAATAGTCCAAAAGCGCCTGCCAGCTGGACAGCACGGGCTGGTCGAGCACATGTGCCTGGAGCAGCTTGGTGCCCGCGGCCCGGATGGCCAGAAACGCCGGCACCACGCCATCGCCGACGCCGTCGACTTCGCGCAGGCGGGCGGGCTCGGCGGTTAGGGCCGCGGCAAAGCTGCCGAAATGTTTGATCAACTGCTTGGCCAGCGGCTTAACGTCCCGCCGCGGCACGGCCAGACACAACAGGAACTCCAGCAACTCATAGTCGGCCAGCGTCTCCGGCCCCGCTGTCAGGACCCGCCGGCGCAGCCGGTCGCGATGGCCCTGAACATGCTCGGTGGGATCGGCCATCGCCTAGCGCGGATAGGGCGGCTTGTGCAGGCCCTTGGGCGACAGGGTGAAGATCTCCACCCCGTCCTCGGTGACGCCGATGGAATGTTCAAACTGCATGGACAAGGATCGATCCCGTGTCACCGCGGTCCAGCCATCATCCAACACCTTGGTGCCGGCCCGGCCGGCATTGATCATCGGTTCTACCGTGAAAAACATGCCCGGTTTCAATTCCGGGCCGCTGCCCGGCTTGCCATAATGCAGCACGCTGGGTTCGGCGTGGAACACCCGGCCGATGCCGTGACCGCAGAATTCCCGCACCACGGAGAAGCGCAGACCCTCCGCATAGCTTTGGATGGCATGGCCGATATCGCCCAGATGCGCACCGGGCTTGACCGCCGCGATGCCGCGCATCATCGCCTCGTGCGTGGCATCAGACAGGCGCTGCGCCTTCACCCCCGGCTTGCCGGCGAAGAACATGCGGCTGGTGTCGCCGAACCAGCCGTCCAGGATCACCGTCACGTCGATATTCAACGTGTCGCCGTCCTTCAGCGCCCGCTCGCCAGGGATGCCGTGGCAGACCACATGGTTGATCGAGATGCACGAGGATTTGGTGTAGCCGCGATAGCCCTTGGTCGCCGGCACCGCGCCATGGTCCAGCATGAACGCCTCGATCTTGGCGTCCAGGTCACCGGTGGTGATGCCGGGCTTCACGAACGGCTCGATGTAATCCAAGGTCGCGGCCGCCAGCCCGCCGGCCCGGCGCATGCCCTCGAAATCCTCCGGGCGGTGCAGCACGATCCCGTCGCTGCGTTCCGCCACCGGCGCGGCCTGGCTCAACTGCATCGGCGATTCCTTCAACTCTGTCTCCTCACTCAGGCGCAATTTAGGTATCGCCCAGCCGGATGGGAAGGGCGCGGGCGACGCCGACGGCCTGCGGCGTCACCGAACAGGCATAGGCCAGCAGTTCCACCCCCTTGGCGTGCGCCTCGGCCAGGGCTGCGGCATAGGCCGGATCGATGTCGGCAGCCGGGGCGAACCCGTCACAATCGCTGCGTTGTACCACATAGAGCATGACCGCGCGATGCCCGGCGGCCACCATCTGCGCCAGCTCGGTCAAATGTTTGCGTCCGCGCGCAGTGACCGCATCGGGAAACAGCGCCGCACTGCCCCGCTGCAAGGTGACATTCTTCACTTCCACATAGCACAGGCCTGGATCTTCCAGCAGCAGGTCGATCCGGCTGGCGGCACCGTAGCGCACTTCGCGGCGCACGCCGGCATAGCCGGCCAGGGCAGGGATCTGTCCGGAGCGAATGGCGGTTTCGGCCAGGGCATTGGTTCGCGCGGTATTGATGCCGACCAGGCCGCCGGGCGTTTCGACCAGTTCCCAGCGCCACGCCAGCTTAGCCGTCTTTGACCGGTTGGGGGACAGCCACGCGCGCGCGCCCGGCTCCGCGCAGCCGATCATCGAGCCGGGATTGGCGCAATGGGCGGTAACCTCGGTTCCGTCGGCCAACTGCATATCCGCAAGGAAGCGCTTGTAGCGGCGGATCAGCCGGGCCGGTACCAGCGAAGGGTCGAACGCGATCATCGGGCAGACAAGCAAAGGCGTGTGATAGCAGCGGCAGGCCGCTGGACAGGAACGCCTGCGCCATGACACAAGCGAACGCCTTCTACCACCCCTTCGCAGCGGCCCGCGTGGCGGAATTGGTAGACGCAAGGGACTTAAAATCCCTCGGGGGCAACCCCGTGCCGGTTCGAGTCCGGCCGCGGGCACCAGTTTTGATCTCGCGGCGCGCTGCGCCTTGCGATGGGGCGGGCTGACCGCCCGGGCCGCCGTCGCGGCCTTCGGTCTGGTTCGAAGTCTCTCCGCTTAGACGCACCACGATTTCCTACCGTGATTGCTAGGAAGGCCGACCGGCTCGATGCCGCGGCTCCGCTGTCCGTCGCCGCGCGTCGTGCAGGGCTCCGAGCTTGTTCCGCTGCGCCTCCGCCCCCCGCCCCCGCCCCCCCTCGCGTCGGGGTGCTCCATGGCCTGATTGGTCCGCTTTGGCCAAGCGTTTCGGCCGCCTGGGCGCTGCTGGCGCGTTTGGCACGCCGCCTGCATAGACCGGGTCAGTCAACATCTCGGAAAGGGTCCGACCCGGTCATGCCGAACACAGCTCAGACGCACCGATTGCCTCAGGCCCGCCAGGTTCGGCCGGGTCGGCAGCGGGTGCTGGCGAGCAAGACTTGCCCGGCGGTTTTGTCCGCGGGCCGGCAAGGACTGGATCGCGGAGGAGCGGCATAGATGGCACTTGGTGGTATTCTAAACAATTCGCTGTCCGGCATCACCACGGCCGGTGAGGCGCTGCGGGTAACGTCCAACAATGTGGCCAATGTCAACACCGAAGGCTTTGCCCGCAATCAGGTCACGCAAAGCTCTTTGGTCTTTGGCGGGGCCGGCAGCGGCACCCGCGTGTCGGGCACCGAACGGGTGGTCGATCAATTCCTGGAAGAGGCGCTGTTCCAGGCGCGCGGGGCGCTGGAGCAGGCCACCGTGTCGCGCCAGGTCAACGACCGGCTGCAATCCTTGCTGGGCCGGCCGGACGGTGACAATACCCTGGCTGCGGAGTTGAACGAGTTTTTCGAGAGCCTGAACACGCTGGCGCTGAACCCGACCTCCTCGGTCGCGCGTGCCAATGTCGTCACCAACCTTCAAGAAACGCTGGGCGAGATCAACCGGCTGGCTCAATCGATCCAGGCCCTGCGGCAGGATTTGCACGGGCAGATCCAAGAAGAGGTCGCTCAGGCCAATGAGGCGTTGACCACGCTGGCCGAATTGGGCCCGGAAGTGGTGACCGAAGATCTGCTGGGCTCGGGCCTGAATTCGGTGGAGAATGCGTTCGCCGAAACGCTGCGGAATTTGTCGGAATCGCTGGACGTGCGCACCATCGTCCAACCGGACGGGCAGCTGAATATCGCCACGGGCTCCGGCACGCTGCTCGCAGGGGATGTCAATACCCAGTTGTCTGTGGGTGACTCCGGCCCGGTGGGCCCCGGCACGGTGTTCCCGGCCATCGAGGTCAGCCGGTTCGACACCGTGACCGGCGCGCAGATCGGCACCGCGCAGCCGTTTGAATCAAGCATTCGCGCCGGCGGCTTGCGTGGCCTTCTGGACCTGCGCGACCAGGTGCTGCCGGATTTCGCCGCCAGCTTGGGTGAATTGGCGGCGCGCCTGCGCGACGAGGTGAACCGCGTCTCCAACCAGTTCACCGCCGTGCCGCCGCCGGCGCAGCTGGTCGGCAATACAGTGCCGCTGGCAGGCACCAATGCGGCCAATTTCACCGGCGAAATCGAGGTGACCGTGGTCAATGCGGCCAATGCGGTGGTCGCGTCGTCCGGCCCGATCGACTTAAGCACCGCAGCGACGATCGACGACATTGTCGGCCTGATCAACGCGGCGGTCGGGAGTCCGGTCGCCAGCTTCACCGGCGGGCAATTCACCTTGGATGCCACGGCCGCCGGCGGCACCGGCATCGCTGTCACGGACGGGGCTCAGTTCGCCACGCCGGCGCCGAGCGATCGCGGCGGCCGCGGCTTTTCGCAATTCTTTGGGCTGAACGATCTGGTCGACGCCAGCACCGACGGCATCTTCCAGAACGGTGTCACGGCCGCGGACGCGATTAATGCCGACCCCGGCAGCGTCGTCACCATTGAGGTGGTCGACGGCAGCAATCGGGTGCTGACCACGGTGACCGTGGATCTGAACAACCCGGCGACAGACACCTATGGCGAGGTGCAGGCGACCTTGAACACCAGCCTGATGGCGTTCGGGTCGGTGACGCTGACGCCGCAGGGACAGCTTCTGTTTCAGCCCAGCCAGGATGTGCAGGTGCGCGTGTCCGGCGACAGTTCCAACTTGAACGGCACCGGTCTCACCTTCAGCCAATTCACCGGCATTGCCGGGTCGGCAACGGCGGAAACCGCGCTGGATGTCTCCGTCGCAGAGCGCTTCCAGCAAAATGCCGATCTGCTGGCGTTGGGCCAGGTCGATCTGACGGCCGGTGTCGGCGCGGTGGCCTTGGGCGCGGGCGATCAGCGCGGCGTCCTGGCTTTGCAGGCCTTGGCCACGCAGAATATCAATTTCGACGCGTCTGGGCGGTTGCCGCAGCAGACCGCGTCCTTGTCAGGCTTTACCTCGTCCTTCCTGGCCAGCACTGGCACCGTGGCGTCTGCGGCTTCGGCGCGGGAGGCAGATGCGATCGCGCTGGAACTGGAACTGTCGCAGCGGCAATCGGAGGTGTCCGGCGTTAATCTGGACGAGGAATTGTCCAACCTGGTGGTGTTCCAGAACGCCTATAATGCCTCTGCGCGGATCTTGTCGTCTGTACAGGAGCTCTTTGACGAACTGCTGTCGGTGGTCTGAACCGGCCCCACCTGAAGGAGACAGGCAATGCGCGTATCCACCTCCGGGCAACAGGATCTGTTGATCTTCAATGCCCTGAACAACCAGGTTTCGGCCGTCGAGCAGCAGACCAGGATTTCCACCGGCAAGATTGCCACGGATTTCGAGGGCTTGGCCGATCGGGCGCAAACCACGCTGAACAGCCGGGCCTTGCTCAGCCGCACCACCGGCTTCCGGGAGACGGTGACCGCCGCGCGGCTGGAACTGGACCGGAATGACAGCACGCTCACCGCCATGATCTCGACGGCCGAAAGCGTGCGCGAGGGCATTTTGAACGCCATCGCCTTGGAGGACGGCACCGGCCTGCAGGCCACGCTGGAGCAAGGCTTCAGCCAAATCGCCAACCTGCTGAACACTCAGGTCAATGGCGAGTTCGTGTTTGCCGGCACCCGGACCGACACCCCGCCATCGGACTTTACCACCTTGGCGGACTTGACCAATTTCGTCGTCACCCTGGGCAACCCCGTCGCCGACGCGTTCAGCAACGACGATGTGTTCTCCGTCGCGAATGTCTCAGAAGGGGTGCAGATCCAGACCGGTCTGGGTGCCCAGGAACTGGCGGATACGCTGTTTGGCGCCTTTGCAGCCCTGGATGCGGCGAATATTCCCAATGGTCAGATCGACCCGGCGGTGGATTTGCCCGCGCTGCAGGCAGCCCTGGCCGGCTTTGAGGCCGGGATCGAGCAGATGGAGACCCAGTTGGGCAATAACGGCATCGGCCTGAGCCGGCTCAGCATTCTGGACGAGCAACTGTCTGAACAGGAAGTCTTCTTAGAGGTTTTTATCGGCGAATTGGAAGACGCCGATATTGCCGAAGCGGTTAGCGAATTGCAGCAGGATCAGGTGGCGCTGGAAGCGTCCTTCGCGAGCATCTCGCTGCTCAGCAATCTGTCGCTGCTGAACTTCTTGTGACGGCAGCGGTCCGGCCGGGGCCGTGACGGTCTTGCCCGTTTCATTCCGGGCTGGTTTGTGGCATTGCAGTCACGGGTGGATTGGGCCGGGCCGGACGCCGACCAGGTCTTACTTGATCGCCGCATCGCACCTGCCGCAGACATCAGGCAAGGGCGGCGGCGCTGGGCGCTTGAAGCAAGAGCAAGAGGTGCCCTGACAAGCCGGGGGTGGGTGACACGATGGGGTCAGATTTCAGTGCATGGCTTGCCATGGCGCGCGGCCGGTCCTCCGGTCAACGGCGCCAGCTCTTCCAGAGCATTGCTGACCTGCTGCGCACCGATGCCGCAGGCATGACCGACCAGGAACGGCTGCTGATAGAGGATATTCTCGCCCGTTTGATCGATGATGTCGAGGCTGATCTGCGCCGCCAGTTGGCCGAGACGCTGGCCGAGACCGGGCTGTCCATGCCGTCTCTGACGCGCTTGTTGATCCAGGATGATATCGCGATTGCGCGGCCGCTGTTGGAGCACAGCACGCTCTTGCACGATGACGATCTGATCGCGTTGATCCGCCAGCGCGGCGATGAGCATCGCATGCTGGTGGCGATGCGGCCGGCCTTGAGCGAGGCGGTCAGCGACGCCTTGGTCGAATACGCCTCTGCCGATGTGATCACCACCTTGTTGTGCAACCGCGATGCCGCGCTGTCGCGCCAGGCGCTGGCGTATCTGGTTGCCGAATCCCGCCGCATCGATCAGTTCCGCAAGCCGCTTTTGGCGCGCGCGGATCTGCCCGCCCCTCTGGCCTACCGGCTTTATTGGTGGGTGTCCGGGGCGCTGCGGCGTCATATCCTTGAGCGCTTCGAATTGGACGAGGCGATGCTTCAGACCGCGATCCGGCGTGCCAATGACAATGCCTTGGTTGAGCTGTCCGAGCAGAGCAGCACCCAGGCGGCGGCGGAAAGCTTGGTCCAGCGCATGGCGGACAATGCTGAGCTGAGCTTCGGCTTTCTGCTGAATGCCTTGCGCCAGCGCCGGGTGCCGGTGTTCGTGGCCGGTTTGGCGCATTTGGCACAAGTGGAATTCCGCACCGCTTGGATGGTGTTTTCCGACCCCGATCCGGAAAGCTTGGCGATCCTGGCCCGCGCGGTGGGCATGGGCAAACATGATTTCATCCCGATCCATCTATTGGTGCAGTCCGCCCGCCAGGGCGAACGCGCCCAGTCGACCGCCGTGGTCCAACGCATCACCGATCTGTTCGAGGCGATTGACCCCGATCGCGCCCGCGCCGCGTTAAGCTACTGGCAGCACAATAGCGGCCATCTCTCCGCCCAGCGCGAACTGGAGCGGCTGTAGCATCTTTTCTGGGCGTCGAATCCGAGCCTTTGAGCATTATCCGATCCCTCGCGATTCCGCTTGATCGGATGAAAAGGCCGGCCTTCTCTGGGGCGAGCAATCCGGCCTTCTCTGGGGCGAGCAATGATGAACTAGCGCCGGGCTGCCGCGGCGATTTCGATTAAGGTGCGGTGGCACATGGCTTGATCCGGCAGGCCGGTGGATTTGGCGGCGATCTCTGCATGCATGAGCTTGACCAGCGCGCGTGCCAAAAGGCCCGACGGCCAGCGCCGGGCATCGCGGATCAAGCCATCGCGCTCCTTCCAGAAGGGCGGCGGGGCCAGCTTGGCGCAGGCCGCCGCGGCATCCAGGCCCTGAGCCATGTGCGCGCGCATAAGATGCAAGCGCTGTAGCCGTATCGTCAGAATGCGCAGGATCGCCACCACGCTTTCGCCGGCGGCAAAGGCTCGTTCCAGCGGCGCATCCAAGCGCGCGGCCTGCCCGGCCGTGACCAGCTCGGCAATCGTCTGCAGGGTCAGCGCCGAGCCGTCACCGACGCAGGCCTGGGCATCGTCCAGGCTGACCCGCCGATCAGCCGCCCCTTCCTTATAGAGAACCAGCTTATCCAGCTCATTGCGGGTCAGCGCGCGGTCACTGCCCAGATGGCTTTGCAGATAAGCGATGGCATCGGCATCGGGGATCAGATCTGCCTGGCGCAGCACCTGGCGGATCAGGCCGTCCAGGTCCGCGGCCTCATCAGGAAAGCAGGCGATGGCCAGGATATCGCTGCGTTTTTCCGCCAGCTTGCGCAGCTTGGATTTGGCCGACAACTCCCCGGCCACCAGCAGCACAAGCGCGTCGGCCTGCGGCCCGTCCAAGGCGGCCTCCACAGACGCCAAGGCGCTGTCCGCCGCGCCATCCAGGCGGATCAGCCGGCGGCCCGGGCTGAAGGACAGGGCGGCGCGCTCATCGGCCAGGCGCGCGGCGTCCGCGGCCAGATCCTCCGCATTCAATCGGATATGGCGGAACGGATCGTCCGGCCCGCCCAGCACCTGCTTGGTGAAGGCTCCGGCATATTCGCGGATCATGCCATCATCGCGGCCGTAGATGAGCACGGCGCGGATGCTCGGATCCAGCCGCTTGATCGCTGCGGCGGCCTGCGCCTTGTTGGCCTTGGTCATGGCCCCCGGGCGTCCAGCTCGGCTGCGGCGATGCGTGCGACAATGTCCGCCACCAACGTCTGCGCGGCTTCCTCGCGCGCGTCCTGGCGGGTGGCGAAGGCGGCGAAATCGGATTGGACCACGTCATAGGCGACCAGCGCGCGCGCCTCGCCGGCCAGCACCGCCTCGCCGCTGGTCAGGTCCATCAGCCGGTAAAGAGCGGTCAGGCGCACCCGTTCGCGGGTGACCTCCCGGTCCGGCTCAAAGCCATAGCCCTCGACCTCGTCGCTGAGCGCCACAACCAGTTCATAGGCCGGCCGGGCGGGCAGGCCGCGCGGCGTCAGCCGGTCGATCAGGGCATTGCGCACTTGCTGACCAAGCCTGTCCGGGATCGGCGCCACCACAATGTCGGCGGCCACCGGTGCTGCACCGAAGGACTGGCTGGCGTGCATCGGCCGAAACCCGCAGGCCGCCAGCCCCAGGCACAGCATCGGTACGGCCAGCGCCAGCACCCGGTTCAAGGCGCCGCCACCACATTGACGATGCGGCCGGGCACGACGATGACCTTGCGGATCTGCTTGCCGTCGATCGCCTTGGACAGCCGCTCATTGGCCAGCGCCTGGGCCTCCAGCGCCTCGCGGCTGGCATCGCGGGCCACCTCGATGGTGTCCTTCAGCTTGCCGTTCAGTTGCAGCGCGATGGTCACCATGTCCTCCACCGTCAGGGCCGGGTCGAAGTCGGGCCAGGCCGCCTCGCTGATCAGCCCCTGGCCGCCCATGAACTGCCAAAGCTCTTCGGCCAGATGCGGCATCATCGGGCTGGTCAGCCGCACCAGCATGGTCAGCGCAAAATCGCGCACCGCAGTGTCGGCATCTTTGGCGGCGGTGATCGCATTGGCGAATTCGTACAGGCGGGCCACGGCACGGTTGAAGTGCAGCGCCTGCACGTCCTCGGTCACCGCCGCGATGGTCTTGTGCGTTTGTGCGACCAAGCGGTGGCCGGCCCCGGCCACCGCCTCGGCGGTGACGACGCGCGCCTGCGCCTCCATGATCATGCGGTAGAGCCGGTGGACGAAGCGCCAGGCGCCTTCGATGCCCGATTCCGACCACAGAAAATCCCGTTCCGGCGGGCTGTCGGACAGCACGAACCAGCGCACCGTATCGGCACCGAACTGGTCGATGATCTCATCGGGATCAACGACATTCTTCTTTGACTTGGACATCTTCTCCGCTGGCCCTTCCAGGACGCTCAGCCCGGTATCGGAGCGCACCAGGCTGTTGTCCTCGCGCCGGCGGACCAGATGCGGCAGCACCCACTGGCCGTCACTGTCCTTGTAGGTGGTGTGGGTGACCATGCCTTGGGTGAACAGGCCGGCGAACGGCTCCTTCAGGCCGACATGGCCGCACTGCTTCAGCGCGCGCGTGAAGAAGCGGGCATAGAGCAGGTGCAAAATGGCATGCTCCACGCCGCCGATATATTGGTCCACCGGCATCCAATAGTCTGCTGCGTCCCGGTTGATCGGGGCCTCCGCGGTGGGGTCGCAGAAGCGCAGGAAATACCAGGCGCTGTCCACGAAGGTGTCCATGGTGTCCGTCTCGCGCCGTGCATCCCGCCCGCATTTCGGGCAGGCAATCTCAGCCCAGGTCGGATGGCGCAGCAGCGGATTGCCCGGCTCGTCGAAGCTGACATCCTCCGGCAGCACCACCGGCAGTTGGTCCCGCGGCACCGGCACGATGCCGCAGCTTGGGCAATGGATCACCGGGATCGGCGTGCCCCAATAGCGCTGGCGCGAGATGCCCCAGTCGCGCAGGCGGAAATTCACCTGCCGGGTACCCCACCCCTCCGATTCGGCCCGGTCGATCACGGCGGCCTTGGCGTCTTCCACGCTCAAGCCGTCCAGGAACTGCGACTGGGCCAGGCGGCCGGGGCCGGTATAGGCCTCACGCTCCACCGTGAAGCTGGCGGGATCTGCATCGTCCGGCACCACCACCGGTCGCACGCTCAGGCCATAGGCGCGGGCGAAATCCAGGTCGCGCTGGTCATGCGCGGGGCAGCCGAAAATCGCGCCGGTGCCATAGTCCATCAGCACGAAATTGGCCACGAACACCGGCAGGTCGATGCTCGGATCGAACGGGTGGCGCACTTTAAGACCGGTGTTGAAGCCGCGCTTGTCAGCCTTCTCCAAGGCCTCTTCGGAGGTGCCGGTGTGGCGGCATTCCTCGATGAAGGCGGCCAGTTCCGCTGTGTCCGCTGCCAGATCCGCGGCCAGCGGATGGTCTGCGGAAATCGCACAGAAGCTGGCGCCGAAAATGGTATCCGGGCGCGTGGTATAGACCTCAATGGTGCGATCGGTGTCGATGACATCGAAGGTGAAACGCAAACCTTCGGACCGACCGATCCAATTCTCCTGCATCAGCCGCACCTTGTCCGGCCAGCGATCCAGCGTCTGCAACTCCGCCAGCAGGTCCTCAGCAAAGGCGGTGATCTTCAGGAACCATTGGGTCAGCTTGCGCCGCTCGACAACGGCCCCGGAGCGCCAGCCGCGCCCATCGATCACCTGTTCATTGGCCAGCACGGTATGGTCGACCGGATCCCAGTTGACCCAGCTGTCCTTGCGATAGACCAGGCCCTGCTCCAGAAAATCCAAGAACAGCGCCTGTTCCTTGCCGTAATAGGCCGGATCGCAGGTGGCCAGTTCGCGGCTCCAGTCGATCGCCAGGCCGACGCGCTGCAGCTGCTGGCGCATGTGGGCGATATTGTCATAGGTCCAGTCGGCCGGATGCGCGCCGGTTTCCATCGCGGCGTTTTCCGCCGGCATGCCGAAGGCGTCCCAGCCCATCGGATGCAGCACATTGAAGCCGCGCGCCCGGTAGAACCGGGTCAGGACGTCGCCGATGGTGTAGTTGCGGACATGGCCCATATGCACCCGGCCCGAAGGGTAGGGGAACATCTCCAGGGCATAGAATTTGGGCCTGGTCGGGTCGATCTCGGCCTTGAAGCTGCCGGCACTCTCCCAGGCCCGGCGCCATTTGGCTTCCACCACCTTCGGATTATAGCGTTCCATGATGCCCTATTCGTAGCTGGCCAGGCGGATCTGCCGCGCCCGCGTCAAGATCGCGTCTTCGATCTGCAGGCCGACCCGCGCCTGCACCGGTGCATTGACCCAGATGCCGGCCTGCTTTTCCTGGCGCAGAACCGACACGCGCACCGCATCCGCGCGCAATTCCTCGTCCAGCACGAACACGGTCAGCTTGAAACGCTCCTGCGGCGCATCGGGATTGGTGTACCAATCCGTCACGATCGCACCGGAGGCGCTGTCGACCTCGACCAGCGGCAGAAACGAGACGGTGTCCAGGGCGGCGCGCCACAGCAGGCCGTTGACACCGATCGCCCGTGTCTGGTCGGGCGCCACCCGGGCGGTCTTATTGGAACAGGCGCTGAGCAACAGCGCCGCCGCCAGCAGGACCACCCCACTGCGCAATACTCTTTTAACCACGCTACACAACCTTCATAAAAGACCGTCTTCGGTTCGCTCAGGCCCTGTCCTATACTCAGGCCGAAGGGGCTTTGGCCAGCGCTTCATCCGGCGTGCGTGCGGGAAAACCACAGCCGGTCGGAAAAGCGCGGGGCGCCGATCCCGCTGCTGTTGCAGGCGCGATCACGCTCGCTTAACTCCATTGTGTAAGAGTGTTGAAGGATTTTTTTGGGACCATCTCCAGCACAGCGCGTTATAAGATTGGACGTGCGGGAGAAGATCAAGGACTCAGGCCGTGACGAGGTGGACCGCAGGATGGATGGGCTTGTTGCTGGCAGCAGCGATGCTGCCGGTCGCTGCGCAGTCCGGCCAGTCCCCCGCCCCGGTTGAGCTGGATTTGGACCAGTCCTTGTCGACCGATCAGGGCGAACACGAGCCGGGCTTTCTGTATCTGAAAGAGCCTCGCGTTGTGGTCACGCCGGGCCGGCAGGCTGAGGCGGCGCCGCGCGCGGCCTTGGCCGAGTCGGTGTTTGAAAATGTCCAGGGCGGCACGGTTGACCTGGTCTATCTGCCTAGAGGTGCGACCGAATTGCGCCAGGGCTTTGCCGTCTCGCTTTCTTCGCACAGCTTTGAAGAGCCGGCCCTGGCGTTCGGCGCGGCCGGCCCCGGAGGTCTGCCCCTGCAGGTCGGCTCCCGCCAGGTTGGGGTGTCGCTGGGATATTGGGGCTTCAATCTTGGCGCGGCCCTGCGCACGGACCAATTGTTTCTGGACGGCCGAGTCGATGGCGTGGATGTCGGGCTAGGCTATCAAATCGGCGGGTTTGCCACCAATGTCAGCGTCGGCGAATATCATCGCGATAAAGCCGAAGCGGGCTTCCTCAGTGCTTATTTCGACAGCTTTTACAAGATGGAATTGGGCGCGTCCTATCGGGTCAACCGTCTGGTCCAATTCTCCGGCGGGGTTCAGTATCTGGACTTCCGCAACGTCTTTCTTGAAGAGCCTGGCGACGCCCAAAAATTGTTCCTGCGCGGCTCCTTCACCTTTTGATCCGTTTCAAGGCCTCTTGACCTGAGCGCCGATCCGGCCTTTGTTTTCGCACTTGCGAAAAGACAGGCGAGGGGGATCGGCCTATGAAGGCGCGTTTGGCGATTGCACTGGCGTTTGGTATGTCCGCACCGGCCGTGGCGGCATCGCCGGGGCAGGAAACCGCCTTCATCTTCAATACATTGCTGTTCCTTATGGCGGGCTTTCTGGTGATGTGGATGGCCGCCGGCTTTTGCATGCTGGAAGCAGGCCTGGTGCGCTCGAAGAATGTTGCCACCATGTGCCTGAAGAATATCGGCCTCTACGCCATCGCCGGCCTGGCCTATTATCTGATCGGCTATCGCTTGATGTATGATGGCGTCGATGGCGGGCTGCTGGGCAGCTTCGGCCTGTTTGTACCCGATGACGCCGCAGCGCTGGGTGGCGATTTCTCCGCGGGCTATGCGGCTGCGGCGGATTGGTTTTTCCAGATGGTGTTTGTCGCCACCGCCGCCTCCATCGTCTCCGGCACGTTGGCCGAGCGCATCAAGCTGGGCCCCTTCTTCATCTTCGTCGCGGTTCTCACCGCCCTGATCTATCCGCTACAGGGAGCGTGGAAATGGGGCGGCGGCTTTTTGGCGGCCGAGCCGTTCATCGCCATCGCCGGCGCGCCGTTCAACGATTTCGCCGGTTCCACCATCGTGCATTCCGCTGGCGGCTGGGCCGCTTTGATGGGCGCGATCCTGCTGGGCCCGCGGCTGGGCCGCTATGATGCGCGCGGCCGGGTGCGGCCGATGCCCGGCTCGTCCATGCCGCTGGCGACCCTTGGCACCTTTATCCTGTGGCTGGGCTGGTTCGGCTTTAATGGTGGCAGCCAACTGGCCATGGGCAGCGGCGCCGACGCCGTGGCGATCGCGCGCATCTTCGTCAACACCAATATGGCAGCGGTTGGTGGCGTGCTGGCGACGATGGCGCTGGTCAAGCTGCGCTACGGCAAGGTTGATCTGACCATGGCGTTGAACGGGGCTTTGGCCGGTCTGGTGGCGATCACCGCGGAGCCGTTGACACCGCCGATCTGGGCAGCGGTGCTGATCGGGGCGGTCGGCGGCGGCTTGGTCGTCATGTTCGTGCCGCTGTTCGACCGCTGGCGCATCGATGATGTGGTCGGCGCCTTGTCGGTGCACCTGATCCCGGGCATCTGGGGCACGCTGGCGGTGGTTCTGACCAATCCGGAGGCGACAATTTTGGCGCAGGCCATTGGCATCCTCGTCACTGCCCTTTGGGTCAGCCTGGCTTCAGCGGCGGTGTGGCTGGTGCTGAAAAGCCTGATCGGCTTGAGGCCGGCGCCGGAGCAGGAACTGGATGGCGGCGACGTCAGCGAGCTGGGCTTGGAGGCCTATCCAGAATTTGGCACCCGCGCGCAAATGGCTGGATGACCGACCGGCTGGACCTGGCCGCGCCCCTCGTTTACTCTTTGTTCCGATCGTCAAGCAGGGGAGGGGTCTGTGGCGCGGGCTGCGACACAGCAACAAGAGCGACCGTTTCTGCCGGCAAGCGTCGCAGCGTTTCTGCGGCGAACCGCCTGGCGTGGATTGGGGCTGATCAGCCTGGCAATCGGGCTGCTGCTGGCCGCGGCCTTGATCAGTTATGATCGGCTGGATCCCAGCTTCACCACGGCAACGGACCAAGCGGTGCGCAATTGGCTGGGCGCGCCTGGGGCTTGGACGGCGGATTTTCTGCTGCAGACCTTGGGGTTCGCTACCTTTGCCCTGGTCCCGCCGCCGCTGGCCTGGGCGCTTCGGCTGGTGCGCCTCAAGCGGCTTCCCTGGTTCTGGACGCATGTTTTGATGATCCCGTGCGCCTGCCTTCTGCTGGCGCTGGCCCTCGCCGCTGCCGCTGCGGGCAATGGGCCGGCTGATACCGGTTTGGGCGGGATTGTCGGCGCCTTGAGCCTGTCCTGGCTGGTACAGGCGGCCGCGGCCTTGGGTCAGGCTCTGCCCAGCCTGCCCGTGGCGGTGATCGCTGCCGGCGCCGGTGCGGCCGCTTTATTGGCATCGCTGGGCATTCCGCTTCAGGAATGGCGCGCCGGGATGGACGGTCTGGTGCGGCAATCGGTGCGCATTGCGCGCGGGCTGGTCGGGGCTGTGCAAGCCGTGCGCCGAGTGCGTGGCAAGGCCGTGGCCCAGCGGCGCGAACCCACGGCCAAGCCGGTCCCGCGGAAGCGCAAGGCGCCGCCAAAGCCGGCCACGACTGCGCCGGTACAAGTTGCCGCCAAAGCCGCCAAGCGAGCCGATCGCTCAGCCCAGGGATCCTTGTTTCCGGCCGAAGACGGATTTCAGTTGCCGGCCTTGACCCTGTTGACCCGAGCCACGCAGGCAGACCGGGCCCCCGAGCCTGAGGCGCTGCAGCAAAATGCACAGCTGTTGGAATCGGTGTTGCAGGATTTCGGCATTCAAGGCGAGATCGTCGCGGTTCGCCCCGGCCCGGTGGTCACGCTGTATGAGTTGGAACCCGCGCGCGGCACCAAATCGGCCCGCGTGATCGGTCTGGCCGATGATATCGCCCGGTCGATGAGCGCGGTCTCAGCGCGCGTTGCGGTGATCCCCGGGCGCAATGCCATCGGCATTGAGCTGCCCAATCAGGATCGCCAGACCGTGCATCTGACGGAACTTCTGGCGTCCGCAGAGTTCGAGCGCTCGCGCGCGGCGCTGCCGATCATCATCGGCAAGGAGATCGGCGGCGCACCGGTGATCGCCGATCTGGCCAGCATGCCGCATCTGCTGGTCGCCGGCACCACCGGCTCGGGCAAATCGGTGGGACTGAATGCGATGATCTTGTCGCTGCTCTACCGCCTGCCGCCGGAGCGCTGCAAATTCATCATGGTCGATCCCAAGATGCTGGAATTGAGCATCTATGACGGCATCCCCAATCTGCTCACCCCCGTCGTCACCGAGGCGAAGAAGGCGGTGGTGGCGCTGAAATGGGCGGTGCGCGAGATGGAGGAACGCTATCGCGCCATGTCGCGCCTGGGCGTGCGCAATATCACCGCCTTCAACAAGCTGGTGGCCGAGGCGCGCAGCGAGGGCCGGCCGATCACCCGTCAGGTGCAGACCGGTTTTGACGAGGAGACCGGCGAGCCCTTGTATGAAACCCAGGAATTCGAGTTTGAGGCATTGCCGCTGATCGTCATCGTTATCGACGAGATGGCCGATTTGATGCTGGTGGCCGGCAAGGATGTCGAAGCCACGGTGCAGCGCCTGGCGCAGATGGCCCGGGCCGCCGGCCTGCATCTGATCATGGCGACCCAGCGGCCCTCCGTTGACGTGATCACCGGCACCATCAAGGCCAATTTCCCCACGCGCATCGCGTTTCAGGTCACCTCCAAGATCGACAGCCGGACGATCTTGGGCGAGCAGGGCGCCGAGCAATTACTGGGCAAGGGCGATTGTCTATTCATGGCCGGCGGCGGCCGCATCACCCGCGTGCACGGCGCCTTCGTGCCGGACGAGGATGTCGAAAAGGTCGTCAAGCATCTGAAGAAGCAGGGCGCGCCGGCCTATGTCGAGGCGGTGACCGAGGAGCCCGAGGGCGGTTTTGACAGCCCGTTCATCCCCGGCCCTGCCGATGAGGGCGGCGCCGGCGGCAGTGGCGCCTCCAATGAAGACAGCCTTTATGACAAGGCCGTCGATGTGGTGCTGCGCGACCGCCGCGTCTCCACCAGCTATATCCAGCGCCGCCTGCGCATCGGCTATAACAAGGCCGCCTCGCTGATCGAGGAGATGGAGCAACAGGGCGTCATTTCCGCACCCAACCATGCCGGCAAGCGCGAGGTCCTGGTGCCGGAGCGAGAGGCGGAGTGAGCGACGGGAGGAGCGAGCAGCGGCGGCGTTTGCGGCCTCGGCCCAAAAGCCGGCAACAGCTGGCGTGATGGGCTTGACTGTGAAGCTATGCATCCTGCGCATGGCTGACATGTGAATGCCTGGGCTAGTGCCTCGACGCTCTGACGCTTACGTAAGCGTCAACATCGTTTCGGCGATGGCGCTCTTGTGCGCTGAATTGCGGGCTGCTTTTCCCCTCCCCTTGGCAGCTCGCGGTTTGGATGGAGCGCAACCTCCCTGTTTGACACGACAGACTGCGGGTCTCCTAGTTTAGGGGCCCGCTTTTTTTTGTGCGCCAGGCCGGCTATGACGGACACCATGATCGACGTGTCCCGTTTGTTCCGGCCCGAGGCACCCTTGGTGTTGATCGGATGCGGGCGTATGGCCGGCGCGCTGCTGGCGCGCTGGCGCTCATGCGGCTTGGACCGGGCCGCTGTCAGAGTGGTCGACCCCGCCGGGGCGCCCGAGGGCATCGCCGGCGTGTCTTGTGTCGCCGAGCTGCCCGATCGCGCCGCCGGCCTGCTGGTGTTGGCGGTTAAGCCGCAGAGCTTGGCTGCGGTGGCGCCGGCGATCCGTCAGCAGTGGCCGGAGCCTGTGCCGCTGGTATCGATCCTTGCCGGAACGCCCTTGGCAGCGCTGGAGCGGCAGCTCGGTCCGCGCCCCTTGATCCGGGCCATGCCCAACATACCCGCTCAAGTCGGCGCCGGCCTGACCGCCTTCATCGCAAATTCAAGCGGGCAGCGGCATAGCGATGCGGTGCGTGCATTGTTCGCATCCGCAGGCGCGGTGTTGCCGTTGCAAGACGAGGCGGCGATGGATGTGGTCACGGCGGTGTCGGGCAGCGGGCCCGCCTATCTGTTCCACGTCGCTGAGGCGCTGGCCGCGGCGGCCCGGACGGCAGGGTTGGACGCAGCGTCGGCTGCCTTGCTGGCGCGCCAGACGGTGGTGGGGTCGGCGCGCCTGTTGGAGCAGGATGAGCGGACGTTCCAAGCGCTGCGCGCGGAGGTGACCAGCCCCGGTGGGACCACCGCGGCGGGGTTGGCGGTTCTCATGGACGAGGACCGGCTGGAAAACCTAATGACCGAGACCGTTGCGGCGGCGGCAGCGCGCAGCCGCGCGTTGGGACAGGAAGGAGCAGGAGGGACATGAGCGATCCATTGCGAGACCGTCTGATCGACGCCGCCTTTACCGAATTGGCCACCGCCGGATGGCGGCGCAGCACGATCGCTGCGGTGTGTAGCCGGGCAGACGCGCGTGAGCGGGACTTCCGTCGCGAGTTCGCCACCATGACCGGGGTGGTGCTGGCGGGCCTGCGTCGGTTCAATGATGCGGTCTATGCCGCGGCCCAGGATCTGGAACCGGAAGATACCGCGCGGGAGCGGCTGTTCGAATTGATCCTCGCGCGATTCGAGGCCGCGCGGCCCCATAAGGCCGCTGTTGCGGAGCTGCGCCGGGCCGCCTTGTCCGACCCGGTGCTGGGCGCTGCCCTGGCCCAAAGCCTGGACCAGACCATGGAACTGATCCTGCACCAGGCCGGCATCGAAACCGACGGCATCATCGGCCGGGCCCGGCGGACGGTTTTGGCGGGGCTGGTTTACGCGCCGGTCCTGGATACCTGGCTGAAGGACGACAGCGAGACCATGGGGCCGACCATGAGCGAGCTGGACAAGCGTTTGGAGCGGGCGGAGCAATTGGCGCGGCTGACCCGGCCCAGCCAGATCGGCCGTGCCCGGATCGACCGCGGCCATGCTGCCGCCCGGCCTAGCGATGGCGCAGCCGCCGGCACGACGCCAGAGCCCGGCACCGGCGAACCGCAATAGCTCGTCCCGGCACGCGTCTATATTGGCCGATGCTGCGGCGTGCCGCGCCCAGCACTTGCGGGACCGCTACAAACACTCGTTGAAAAGCGCAAAAGCTATTTTCGCCTTGATATTTTGTTAAGCTGGTTTCGGTAAAGTGGTCTTGAAGCATGGTTCTGGCAGAGAAGGCACATTCGCATGCTCAAGAAAAGACTTGCTGTCCTGGCAATTGGCGGTGCCGCGCTTGCAGCTCTAACGCCGGCATTCGGGAATGATTTACAGAAGTGGAGGAAGGATGTCGTCAAGACCGTGGTGAGCAACCGGATTTACCCGGACTCTGCTATTAGCCGAGGTATCGAAGGTGTTGCCAAAGTTCGGATCAGTATAGACCGGTCCGGTAATATCACGGGATTTGAAGTTATGCAGCCTACAGGGCAAGAAATTCTAGATCGCGAAATCCCGAAATTTATTGATCGTATTAATCCCCTGCCAGCTCCGCCCGATGCGCTTCCCGATGACAAACTGACCTTCGTCTTCCCGCTGGTCTGGAAGCTGGAATAGGCCGGCCGCTCCTCCCGGGCGGTGCCCTTAAAACCGCTCCAAACCGCTTCGGCCCGGGCCGGAGCGGTTTTTTCATGCGTCTGGCACCGGTTGGGTCAACCGCCATCCGCCGCCCATGCCCCCCGCCAATCCAACTGGCCGATCCAACCGGCCGATCCAACCGGCCGATCCGACCAAAGGACTGCCGAGCCGGCCGGGCCGGCCCGCGCATCAACTGGCCCGGACCGAGTTCAGGAACTTCTCCACTTCGCTTGTCAGGGTCTGTGACTGATCGGCAAGCTGGCTGGCGGCGCTCAACACGTCGTCCGCCGCCACCTTGCCGGCATTCATCGCGGTTTGCTGCACCTGTGCGGCGTTACCGGCGACCAATTCTGAGCCTCGGGCCACTTCAGCGACATTGCGGGCAATTTCTTGGGTTGAGGCATGCTGCTGCTCCACGGCCCCGGAAATGCTCATGGCATTCTGGTCCAGGTCGCGAATGGCGTCTTCGATCAACCGGATGGCCTCGACGCTGTTGTGCGATGCCCCCTGGATCGCCTGGATCTGCTGACGGATCTCCTCGGTCGCCTTGGATGTTTGCGAGGCCAGGGATTTCACTTCAGAGGCCACAACCGCAAAGCCGCGGCCCGCCTCGCCGGCGCGGGCCGCCTCGATCGTGGCGTTCAGCGCCAGAAGATTGGTTTGCTCGGCGATGTCGTTGATCAGCGCGATGACGGTGCCGACATGCTGGGCCAGTTCGCTCATCCGCTCAATCTCCTGGCCGGCCTGCTCGGCCTTGACCACCGCATCGCGGGCGGACTGGCTTGAGCGTTGGGTTTGCTGATTGACCTCATGCACCGACGCGGTCAGTTCTTCCGCCGCTGCGGAGACTGTCTGCAAGCTGCTCGTCGCCTGCTCGGCCACGGTGGCGACCTCGGTGGTGCGGGCGACCGTCTCCTCAGCGGTGCTGCTCATGCCCTGAGCGGCCTGCTTCATCTGTCCGGCCGAGGCGGATACCTGCTTGATCACGCCCAGGACCGAGCTTTCAAAGGAATCCGCCAAGGCGTGCATGGCCTGCTTGCGCTCCGCTTCGGCCTGCTGGCGTTGTTTGTCTTCGCGATCACGTTGGTGTTGCTCGGCCCGGCGTTGCGCCTCCGCTTGTTCGGCCTCCTGTTGGCGTTGGCGCTCTTCCGCCGCGCGCTGCTGATCTTCCAGCTGTTTCTTCTGCAGTGCATTCTGCTTGAAGATCTCCAGGGCGCGGGACATCGCGCCCAATTCATCCTGACGGGTCTGGCCGGCGATTTCGACGTCCAGCTCGCCTTGAGCCAGCCGGTTCATATTGCCATTCAGGCCCAGCATTGGGCCGATGATGCGCCGTTGCACCAACAGCCCGGCCAGGCAGGTCACGCCCAGCGCACACATGGCGATGAGCAACTGCTGGGTGGCCTCTGCGCCGGCTTGCTTGGTGTCTGCGGCCGCGGCGCTGGTCAGGGCCTCGAACAAGGCCTGGTCCAGGCGCCGGAAGGCACCGACCGATGCGGCATAGGCAGCGGCCCAGTCCGCCGCCGTCAAGTCATAGGTACCGCCGGCCTGGGCCGCGGCGATGGCATCGTCTCGCGTGAACACGAAGCGGTCGAAATAGGCGTCTTCTGCGGCATCCACCAGGGTTCGCAGCTCCGCGTTGTCCAGCGTGGACAGGGCCTGACGGCGCGTGGTCGCCCACAATGCGTCGATCTGCGGCACATGCGCGGCGATGACGCGCTTTTGCACGGCAGAGAGCGTGTCGCCGGCGGCAACCGCCTTGCCGATGATCAGGGCATCTTGGGTCTGGATCGCGTTGACGGCGACAAGGTCGGCCTGCATGCGCCGCACCGGCCCGATGAGCGGATTGCTGGAGGGAAAGCTGAACTCGACCTTTTCCCGCACCTGCACGATTGTATCCAGCAATGTGCCAAGGGGCTTGTCATAGCTGTCGCTGCTGGAACTGGCGGCTGTGGCCCCGCTATCGAAGAAGCCAAAATCATCGCTGGCAGCGTCGCTGTCAGCCTCCGTGCCGCCGCCTTCGCGCTCCGCGTCCAACGCCGACCGCGCGTCTTGCAGGATCGCCGGCAGGCTTGAGACCTGCTCTTGCAGCGGCTGGCGCGCCGGCAACCCGTCGATCTGGGCGAACGCCGTCTGAAAGGCCTGCACGGCATTGTCGCTGGCGGCGCGCGCGCTGCGGAGCTCGCGGTCCAGCCGGTCGTCCGGCGCGCCGGCAGACCAACGCAGCGCGCCGAGGATCTGCTCCTGCATGACGCTGGCCGCTAAAGTCTCCGCACTGGCGGAAAAGGCAGCGACCTGGACGATCTGATCGGCCCGGGACAAAGTCGCACGCGCGGCGAAAAAGCCGTACAGACTTTGCCCCAGTGCCATCAGCGCCAGCAAGCCCACCGCCAAGAACAAGGAATTGCGGACGGTGAAGACGCCGGCCAATTGGCCGACGAGCGACCCGCGTTGCTGTGTTTGATCCATAATTGCCTCAACCGCGCGATGAAGGAGTTTGCTTTGAAGGGCAGACCTGCCCCTAAAAGCGCCAAGTGAGCCGGAAGCCGAAGGTTCTGGGGTCTTCGATGAGGCCTTGTTGGCTCAACTCCACGCCGTCTTCGAAGATTCCGGTGGGTGTGAGGATGGATCCGGAGTCGGTGACGGACCGGACGATCACATCGTCCAAGGCGTTTCGCACCCAGAAGGTGCCACGCCACCGCTTGTCCTTGCTCTCCAGGCCAATTTGGGCGGTGACCAAGTCGTACGATTCGGTGAAACCGAATGGATTATTGTCCAGCGTTTGGAACTGATCGCCGACATAGGAATAGCCGCCATTGATATAGGCCTGAAACCGTTCGTTGACCGGCAGTCGAAGTTCAGCGTGCACAAAGGCCCGCAAATCCGGAGCAAATGGCAGTTCGTTTCCGGTGAAATTGGTGCCGTCCTCATCGACAAAATCGCTGAAGAACGCGTCGGTATAGGCCATCGACCCGCGCAGAGTGAGAATGTCGAGCGGTTTGGCGACGAAGTCGATTTCCAGGCCCTGGCTCACAGCTTCTTCGGCATTGACCTGGCGATCGATATTGAGCCGGGTGCCGTCTTCCGCCGTTTCACGGACCCGGCGGAAGATCTGAAAATCGCTGATTTCTGTGCGATATCCGACGACATTCAGGGTCAGCCGTTTGTCAAACAGCTGCATTTTCACCCCTGCCTCGTAATTGGTCGATGTCTCGCTCTCAAACTCCTGGGCGTCAAAGGACTCTTGATTGATTAGGGTTCTTGTGTAAAAGCCGCCGCCCTTAAATCCGCGGCCCACCTGCACATAGGCGAAGACCGAATCGGTTATGTAGAAGTTCAAGCCGCCTTTGGGCGACAATTCGCCATCGGATCGGCTATCGGAAAAATCGGTCACCACGAAGTCACCGACCGAGTTATTGAGATTATTGAGCTGTCGATCTTCGTAGGTATAGCGAAGACCTGCGGTGAGCTCCAGCCAATCCAAAACCCGGTAGTTGGCGTTCACGTAAGGCGCAACCGAATTAATTTCTAACTCGCCGGATATCTCGTTCAAGCGTGTCAGGCCGTCTGGATTGTCTATTCCAAAGAGAAATCTTTGGAAGCCAGTCAGGTCTTGATGAAAATAGTATAAACCAGCAACCCAGTCGTAATTCTTATTGCCGGGCGATATTACCTGAAACTCTTGGGTAAATTGGTCATACTCTTCATTATAGATATTGTTGCGATTAACCAGTGGTGTGAATGGTGTTGTTTGTGCCCGGTCCCCATCCAGTTCGAAATCGACTCGCCCGTTACGATAGGCGCTAATCGATTTGACGGTATAGTCGCTCAGAAATTCATACTCCGCCGTCAAGGCGATGCCAAATAATTCCCGCTGTTCATTGGCAACAATGTCGTTCGGGATCCGGAACGGGTCGAATTCTGGTATCGGATCGGTCAAGGGGCCCGGCACCGGCAGTGATCCGCTTAGCGCCTGATCCTCGTTTAAGACGTCAGCGGCCAATTCGAAGCGCCATTTGTCTGTCGGCTCCCAAACCAGCTTGGCGCGGCCGGTGAACCGATCGATTTCATTGGCCTCTTGAATGCCGTCCTGGGTTGGCACGGTGATGGTTTGGTTGCCGGTCGGGTCTGTCAGGATTTCGATCACGCCATCGCGTTGACGCCCGGAGACAAAAAAGCTGCCTTTCAAGGTACTGGTGATCGGACCGCCGACGAAGGCGCGAACGCTCCAAAGATCAAAATTGCCCAGTTCGCCCTCGACATCGACTTCCAATTCATCCCCCGGGCCGCGGGTGATGACCGATACGCCGCCAATCACCGCGTTGCGCCCGAAGAGAGTGCCTTGCGGACCGCGCAGGACTTCCACGCGCTCAATGTCGCCGACCTCTTGACTATAGGCGAAGCCGCGGCCGAGGAAGACGCCGTCGACATATTGCGCGACGCGGGTTTCGTTACCGACGGCCAGGGTATTGTCATAGACGCCGCGGATGCCAAGCTCGCCGCGCCGGGCGCCGGCGCCACGGCCACGGCCAAAGGTGATCGAGCCGGACATGAACTCCAAATCGAACAGGTCGTCAGCGGCGACTTCGTCAAATCGTTCCGGTTGGAAGATCTGGATTGAGATCGGCACTTCCTGGGAGCTTTGGGCGCGCTTCTGGGCGGTCACGACGAACTCGTCAAAGCTGAAGAGATCATCGCCCCCGAAGTCATCGAACCCGGCCGCCTCCTCCTCTTCGGCATGAACCGGTTGGCTGAGCAGAGCAGCCAGGCAAGTGGCTGTCATCACGCCCGTCAGCCATTTCCGGGCTTTGGTCTGATGCTGGTTCGACATGTCTTCCTCCACGTCGGTCTCGCGCGCTGTCGAGAATGCTTATAAATAAAAGCTAAGTTCGTACCTTTCATGTTTTGGCGAGCTTTGCTTGCTGAGCAAATATTGAGTGAAATCTGTTGAAAAAATGTAAAGTATCTAAATGTATTAGGTAAATAAGCATTTACTTAGATCATTAATTGAATTTACACCCGCGCAGCGCCAGGAGTCTATGATTGACATTACCAGACCATGAAGGGGGTAACTGTAGCTGTTGGATAGTAACGGTTTGTACCCAGCGCCATGAGCCGCCTGCTGGGTATTGATCTTCATGGTCTTGATTTAATAGCGCTGAAAGCATAAGGGTGGCGGCATTTAGCCAGCCTCGCGATCATCGGCGCCAAGCGATGACCGGCGAGATCAGGCCAATCTGTTGCTCGCTCCCTCAAAGGCGGGCATTGTCATCGGACCAATCGCGATGGCGATTGATCGGAGACTGCGCTGGAGCCTTTTCCGATCAAACCGGATCACTTCGAAAGTCGGTTTGGCCGAGAAAAGACTCCAGGATTCATAGGTTTAGAGTGTTGCTTCCGGCCTCAGTGATCACCAAAGGTGAGCCAATGAGATCGGGCAAGACGGGCGAAACCGGACACCCAAAACCGCTTGATCATAACGGATACTCTAGCGTTCGCCCGGGGCGCTTTCCAGCAAGGCCCGCTCTTCCGGCGTGAGTAACGCGGACAACAGCGACCAGAAGCCGCCAACCTGCTCCGGTCCGGTCGCCCGGAAGGCCTGCGCCAGGCGGGCGCGCAGAGCCTGAAACAATTGTCGTTCCACGGCCCGGCCGGTTTCGGTCAGGGCGACAAGCCGGCGGCGGCGATCGTCTCGGCTTGGCCGGATCGTGATCAGACCCCGCTCCAGCAGCGGCCGGGTCAGCCGATGCAGCGCTTGTTTGGACACCCCGGTCAGGGCCTGAAGCCGGCCGACACTCAGGCCCGGGCGCCGCGCAAGCAGATGCAGCACGCGTTGTTGGCCGGGCGTCAGATCGTGGATCTGCAACAGCTGTGCAGCCGCGCCTGCCACCCGGTCATGCGCGAAGAGAAACAGTTCCAGGGCACGGCCGATCTCCTCGTCGCGCAGATACAGGGACGGTTGCGGCGACAGGCTCATGCTTGCGGGTGGAAATGGTCGTAAATCGCCTGGGCCATCGCCCGGGAGATACCATCCACGGCGGCCAGGTCGCGCACGCCGGCCTGGGAGACCGCGCGGGCGGAGCCGAAATGCATCAGCAGCGCCTTTTTGCGCTTGGCGCCGATGCCCGGGACAGCATCCAGCGGGCTCCTCTCCAGATCCTTGCGGCGCTTTTGGCGCTGGCCGCCGATGGCGAATCGGTGCGCCTCGTCGCGCAGCCGTTGCAAAAAATACAACACCGGATCATTGGGCGGCAGCACAAAGGGGGCTCGTCCGGGGCTGTGAAATTGTTCGCGCCCGGCATTGCGGTCCGGCCCCTTGGAAATCGCCAGCACCGGCACATCCTCCACACCCAGTTCCTCCAGCACGCCCATCACGGCGGACAGCTGCCCGCGGCCGCCGTCAATCAGCAGCAGGTCGGGCCAAGCGCCGGCCTCGCGGTCGGGATCGTCTTTCATCAGGCGGGCGAAGCGGCGGGTCATCACCTCGCGCATCATGGCGAAATCATCCCCCGGCGTTAGCGTCTCTGACTTGATGGTGAAGCGGCGATACTGATTTTTCTGAAAGCCGTCCGGGCCCGACACGATCATGGCGCCCAGCGCATTGGTGCCCATGATGTGGGAATTGTCATAGACCTCGATGCGCGCCGGCGGCGCCTCTAGGTCCAGCTTTTCCGCCAAGGCATTCAGCAGCGTGTTCTGGCTGGCCCTGTCCGCCAGGCGCCGGTCCAGCGCTTGTTCAGCGTTGCGCACGGCCTGAGCCACCAGTTCCTTCTTGTCGCCGCGCTGCGGGGTCTTGATGCTGACCTTGCGCTCGGCGCGCACGCTCAAGGCTTCGGCCAGCAGCTCCGCGCCGTCGGGCACCAGATTGGTTAGGATCGCTGCCGGTGGGGTCTTGTCCTCATAGAATTGGCCGATAAAAGCCGCCAGCACCTCCGCCGGGGCACTGTCCTTTTCATGCTTGGGGAAATAGGCGCGATTGCCCCAATTCTGTCCGGCCCGATAGAAGAAGACCTGGATCGCGGTTTGGCCGCCCTTGCTGACCGCCGCCATTACGTCGGTATCGCCCAGCGCCTGGGCATTGACGCCTTGGTGTGCCTGCACGGCGGACAGCGCGCGCAGGCGGTCGCGGTAGATGGCTGCGGTTTCGAAGTCCAGCGCCTCGGCGGCGGCCTCCATATGCTGGGCCAGGCGCTTCTGGATGCCGCTCTCGCGCCCCTCCAGAAACGCCCGCGCCTCGGCCACCAGCGCCTGATAGTCGGCCTGGGAGATGCGGCCGACGCACGGCGCGGAGCAGCGCTTGATCTGATACAGCAGGCACGGCCGGGTTCTGCTTTCCAAAACACTGTCGGAGCAGGAGCGCAACAGGAACACCTTCTGCAGCGTGTTCAAGGTGCGATTGACCGCGCCGGCGGACGCGAACGGGCCGTAATAATGACCCTTGCGGCGTTGCGCGCCACGATGCTTGGTGATCTGGGCCCAGGCATGATCCTCGCGCAGCAGGATGTGCGGGAAGGATTTGTCATCGCGCAGCAGGATGTTGAAGGGCGGCCGGAAGCGCTTGATCAAATTGGCTTCCAGCAGCAGGGCCTCAGCCTCGGTATGGGTGGTGACGAACAGCATCGACCGGGTCAGCCCGATCATGCGCAGAAGCCGGTTGGTTTGCCGGTTGGGCTGGGTATAGGCCGTGACGCGCTTTTTGATCGCCTTGGCCTTGCCGACATAAAGCACATCGCCGCGGCTATCGAGCATGCGATAGACCCCGGGGTCGTTCGGCGCGGTGGCCACAGCAGCGGTGATGGCTGCGATCCCCTGGGCCAGATCGGGCGTGTCGCGACGGGGGTCTGCGGTGGCGGGCTGAGACTGCGTCATGCGGCTTGGGCGGCTAACCTGTTGAAATTGAGAACGATTTTTTCCTAATATGCCGGGGACTTGGTCCTCCGGATCGCGCCGAGGGATATGAGTCGGGGCAAAACTATCCACTGAAGCTGTGGATAAGTCTGTTGGAAACACTGCTGCAGACAGTGTAACATCGCAGTAACCTTTGGTTCATACCTGTTTGCACAAAAATGCGGCAAGAATCGCAAATGCTTGATTTCTAAGCCGTTTGCATCTGTCAAGATCCGCTGGAATCGAAACAATATTGAAATCCTGTGCAATCACGGCTAGCCGCCAAAGCGCCGACTCGGCTGTGCAAAAAATTCACGAACGGGCTTGACAAACCGGCTGATTCAGCGGCTGGCGTGCCGTTCAATTTCCACCCCGACCGATTGCGCCCCGGCCACTGCGGCCAGCTTTTCCACGCGTACCCGCACCGATACGGCGCGATGATCGGCCAAGCATAATTGTGCGACACGCTCCGCCAAGGTCTCCACCAGATTGATATGCCCGGCCGACAAGATGGTCTCAATGCCCTGAACGATCTTGTGGTAGCACAGTACATTGTCCAATTTGTCCTGAAGCGCGCGTCTCTCCCGCACCGACACGTCCACACTGATGCGGACCGGCTGGAAGCGTTTCTGCTCGTGCCGGTAAACCCCAATGCGGGCCTTGGTTTCATAGCCGTTGACGAAGACATGAGCGGTGCCGCGAACGGCATCGGCATAGCCGATCGGCGCAATCGTGGATCGGGCGTCGGTCATGCTTTGCGTCCTTGCGACACATCCGGCGTCTGCCAGGCCAGATGCTGGCCGCCATCCAGCGCCAGCATCTGCCCGGTCATCGACGGCATGGCAATGCAGAAAGCGACCGCCTCGGTGATCTCATCCAGGGCCGGGCCACGCTGCAGCGGCACAGCCTGCGCCTCGGCACAAAAGCTCTCGCTGTCTTGATGCACGGAGGCCAGCACCGGGCCGGGCCCGATCGCCATCACCCGCACCGATGGCGCCAGCGCTTGTGCCAATGTTTTCGTCATGGTCCACAGCACGGATTTGGACAGGGTATAGGTGGCGAATTCCGGGGTCAGCCGCCAGACCCGCTGGTCGATGATATTGACCGCCAGGCCGGGCTGGTCCGGCGCCAAGCCGCGCGCCAATTGCTGGGTCAGGCTGAACGGCGCATAGGCATTCACATCCATATGGCTGTCCCAGCCCGACCGCCCGGCCTTCGGCGCACGGTCATAAGCGAACACCGAGGCATTATTGATCAGGATCTGCACCGGCCGGCCCAGAGCCTCCGCCGCAGACGCAAGCAAGGCATCCGTGGCCGACGTGTCGCGCAGATCAGCACCGACGGCCACGGCCCGACCGCCAGCACCGCGGATGTCCTCAACCAGGGTCTCTGCGTCCTGCTGAGATCGGTTGTAGTGCACGACCACCGCATGGCCGCGGGCGGCCAGGGCCTGGGAGATATGCCGGCCGATGCGCCTTGCCGCACCGGTAACCAGGGCCGGGGCTCGCTCCAGCGTCATGGCAGCAGCCCCGCCTGGTCCACCGCC
Source organism: Rhodothalassiaceae bacterium (assembly GCA_050331575.1). Taxonomy (GTDB): domain Bacteria; phylum Pseudomonadota; class Alphaproteobacteria; order Sphingomonadales; family Rhodothalassiaceae; genus JBHJGS01. The sequence continues at coordinate 48,122 of JBHJGS010000027.1, forward strand.
ATACCGGTCATCTGGCCGGATTGGGCGAGCCAGGCCATGTAGCTGACATAGGCGATCAGGAACATCGCGCCCAACGGCCGACCGACCACGGCGCGGCGCAGACAGATCGGCAGCAAGGCCAGCGACGCGGCGAGCATGACCCAAAAATCGACATGAAAGAAGGCCGGGGGCACCGGAATTGCGCCGAACAGCGAGCTGACGCCGATGATCGCCAAAAGATTGAAGATGTTGGAGCCAATCACATTGCCGACGGCGACATCGCAATGCGAGCGCAGCGCCGCCGCCAAGGCGGTCACCAGTTCCGGCAAGGAGGTGCCGATCGCCACCAGGGTCAGCCCGATCACCGCCTCGTCCACACCCAATGCGCGGGCGATGGTCACCGCGCCGCCGACCAGCAGATCCGCGCCGATGACCAGCCCAACCAGTCCGACGCCGACCAGCCCAACCGCCTGCCACACGCTCAGGCCCTTGGCCAGATCCTCCTCCAGGTCGACCAGATCCTTGGCCGCCGACGGATTGCGCCGCGCTTGATGCAGGTTGAACAGGATGAACGCGGTCAGAATCGTCAACAGGATCAGTCCCTGCGGCCAGGCAAAGGCGCCGGTCGCGGCGAGGCCGAGAAATGCCCCGGTGATCGCCAACATCAACAACACATTGCGGGTCAGCCGCGGTGCCGCGCAGCTCATCGGTGCGACCAGCGCCGGCAGGCCTATGACGAGCAGAATATTGGCGATATTGGAGCCGACCACATTGCCGAGCGCCAAGGTTGGCGCGCCTTTCAGCACGGCTTCGACGCTGACGAACAGCTCAGGCGCGCTGGTGCCGAAGGCGACAATGGTCAGCCCGATAATCAGCGACGGCACGCCCAGGCGCTCAGCCAGGCCGACGGACCCGCGCACCAAAACGTCTCCTGCGAAGACCAATGCGACCAGACCGGCGACGGCCTGAACAAATGCCCAGACCATTTAGCGGTGCCGATCGCGCATGAGGGGGTGCCTGATGGTGTCAACTGTGTCAGTCATATGAAGCGGCTATATAGGCTGCCCGTTCACGCAATGTAAGCCGTTGCGAGGCCGGCACATGCGGCAGCGGCGCTGGACCGCGCTAGAGGAGGGGATGGACGATGAATTTGCAGGGCAAGGTTTTGTTTATCACCGGGGCCAGCCGAGGCATCGGCCTGGCGATCGCCACCCGCGCGGCCGCCGATGGCGCGCGCATTGCCGTCGTCGCCAAAACCGCTGAGCCGCACCCCAAATTGCCCGGCACGATCCATACCGCGGTGGAGGATATTCGCGTGGCCGGCGGCGAAGGGCTGGCCCTGCAGGCGGATATTCGGTTCGAGGATCAGGTGCAGACAGCGGTTGATGCCACGGTTGAGCGCTTCGGCGGCATCGACATCCTGGTCAATAATGCCAGCGCCATCCAGTTGACCGGAACATTGCAGACCGACATGAAGCGGTTCGATCTGATGCATCAGATCAACGCGCGCGGCACCTTTTTGTGTTCAAAGCTTTGTCTACCGCATTTGATGAAGGCGGCTAACCCGCATATTTTGAATCTCTCCCCGCCGCTGAACATGGAGGAGCGGTGGTTTGCCCCCCATGTCGCCTATACCATGGCAAAATATGGCATGAGCTTGTGCGTGCTGGGCATGGCCAGAGAGTTTCGCGCCAAAGGAGTGGCGGTCAACGCGCTGTGGCCGAAAACCGCCATTGCCACGGCGGCCGTGAAGAATGTCCTGGGCGGCGATGAAATGATCCGGCGCAGCCGCAAGCCGCAAATCATGGCTGATGCGGCGCATTGGGTGCTGACCCAGGATGCCCGCACCGTTACCGGCCATTTCTTTATCGATGAGGAGGTGCTGGAAAAGGCCGGGGTGACGGACTTCGAAGGCTATGCCGTCGACCCCAGCCAAGAGCTGCTACCCGACTTTTTCGTCTAGGCGGCCACGGCGCGCAAAGCCCAGGCCGATCAACCCCAAGCCCGCCATAGCGAGCGACCCCGGCTGGGGGATGTCCGCTGCTGCAGCACCGAAAATCTCGCCAAATCTTGGCGGGGCGGCGTTTTCAACGTTCAGGGTATAAAGGACGCCGGTAAAGGGCGAATCAGAGATTAAACCAATAAATTCAGCGTCGACTGGATAGGTCACCGTCTGGATTCCACCAGTCTCTAAAGATATGGTGGCACTTTCGATGAAGGCGAGACCGGTCTCTGTTTCATGAAACTCTTGGTCTAAAGAGAAGCCGATAGAATTTATGGAAGTAGATACTGAAACGCTAAAATTCAATATCTCGCTATCTCCGCTAACTATAAAAATGCTGTCTGAACCTATGTCGAAGGAAAAAGAAACTCATCGAGCAATGGTGAAATAATGACGGCGCCAGCCGTAATGGTATCAAGCTGTCTGCCATAAGGCCCACTTAAACTCTCCGCACCAGTCAAGTTGAAAAAATTCGTTCGGGGTCTATGACTGGTATGGCGCTTGCTTCGGCGGGCAAGTCTGCCAATACGGGGAGGATGGCGGTCAGTGTTAAGACGCTCAGGCATTCAGCAGCAGGTATGCGCATCGGACGGTCTCCCAAATCAATGTTTGCTCAATCATAAGTGCCAAGCCGGGCTGGCAAGCGCGGCTATGTCGGCCGAGCATTTGTCTGACCTGACCCTTACCAAAAATTTTAGTAGTATCCTTAATGTCGAATAAATTTCGCCTTTCAGGGGAGCGGACATGGAAGGATTCGTATCAGGGCAACATCCCTCGCTTCGGCAAGGGGCTTTCAGACAGCCGGTCACTGCGATAAAGCGGCCACTCCGAGGCCCGGTGACAGCCAAGGCCCCGATGTGGCGAAGCGTGATTTTGCCCGTGCCGCCGAATGCGATAGGTCACATTGCGGCGGATCTGTTGGATAAGGAAGTTAGTGACGATGACCGAGCGCCCGTGGCTTGCCCATTATCCCAAAAGCGTTCAGTGGGACCAGAGCTTCCCCGCCAAGCCGTTGTATCGCCTGTTGGACGAGACGGCTGATGCGCACCCGGATTGGCCCTATCTGGATTTTATGGGCAAGCGCCAAAGCTATGGCGCGGTCAAGGCCAAGGTCGAGCGCGCTGCCGCTGGTTTGCAGCGCATCGGCGTGACCAAGGGCACCAAGGTAGGCTTGTTCTTGCCCAACTGCCCGCAGTTTATCATCGGCTATTACGCCATCTTGAAAGCCGGCGGAACGGTCGTCAATTTCTCGCCGCTCTATTCGATTCCCGAATTGCTGCACCAGGTCGAAGACAGCGAGACCGACATCATGATCACGCTGGACGTGAAGCAGCTGTTCGAGCCGATGAGCCATGTGCGCGAGCAGAGCCGGCTGCAGACCGTGGTGGTGGGCTCGATCGGCGAGGCGCTGCCGCGGGTCAAGGGGCTGCTGTACGGCATCGCCAAGCGGCGCGAGCGGGCGGCGCTGCCGCGCCACGATTCGTTCCTGACCTTTCAGGAATTGATGGACAATGACGGCGTGCCGGAGCCGGTGGAGATCGACCCGCACGAGGATGTCGCGGTGCTGCAATATACCGGCGGCACGACCGGCACGCCCAAGGGCGCTATGCTGACCCACGCCAATCTGTCGATCAATGCCCAGCAGACCCTGGCCTGGGATCAGGATTTCCAGCCGCAGGGGGAAAAGATGCTGGGCGCTTTACCGCTGTTCCACGTCTTCGCCATGACGCTGGTGATGAACGTGACCACCTTGGCCGGCGGTGAGATCGTGCTGATGCCGAAATTCGAGCTGGACGAGGCTCTGGACCTGGTCAGCAGGCGCAAGATCACGTTGATGCCCGGCGTGCCGACCATGTTCAACGCAATCTTGCACCACAAGCAGCTGGGCAAATACGACTTGTCGTCCCTGCGCATGTGCTTTTCCGGCGGCGCGCCGCTGCCGGCGGAGGTAAAGAAGGGCTTCGAGAAGGTTGTCCCCGGCGTGGCGATCAATGAGGGCTACGGTCTGACCGAAACCTCACCGGTGGCCAGTTCCAACCCGCAGGAGGGCGCCAAGATCGGGTCGATCGGTGTGCCGGTGCCGGGCACCGAGATCGTCATTCTGGACCGGGACAATCCCGGCCAGATCCTCGGCGTGGGGCAGACCGGGGAGATCGGCATCCGCGGGCCGCAGGTGATGAAGGGCTATTATCGCCGGCCGGAGGCGACCGCGGAGGTGATGTGCGGCACGATCCTGCGCACCGGCGATGTCGGCTATATGGACGAGGATGGCTTCACCTTCCTGATCGACCGCGACAAGGATCTGATCCTGGTCGGCGGCTTCAACGTGTTCCCGCGCCGGGTGGAAGAAGCCGTCTACGAGCATCCCGCGGTGCAGGAATGCACCGTCATCGGCATTCCGCACGACTATCTGGGCGAAGCGCCCAAGGCCTTCGTGGTGCGCAAGACGAACCAGAGCCTGAGCGAGGCGGATCTGCTGGAGTTTCTGCGCGCGCGCATCGGCAAGCATGAGATGCCGCGGCAGATCGAGTTTCGCGACAGCCTGCCGAAAACCATGATCGGCAAATTGTCCAAGAAAGAGCTTGTCGCCGAAGAGAAGGCCAAATACGAAGCGCGCCGGGCGCAGGCACAGAATGAGGCGGAAACGGCGTGAGTGAATTGAAAGCAGTCGATCAACTGAGTTTCGAAGAGGCCATGGCCGAGTTGGAAGGCCTGGTCGCCAAATTGGAGGCCGGTGATGTGCCGCTGGATCAGTCCATCGCGCTTTACGAACGCGGCGCGGCCCTGCGGCAGTTCTGCGAGCACAAGCTGCGCGAGGCTGAGGAGCGCATCGAGAAGTTGACCGTCAGAAACGGCGCGGTGACCGGGCGCACGCCGCTGGATCCGGCGTGAGGCCATGGGCGAGGTGCTGGACTTCAAGCCGCTGAAGGGCGCGCTGGCAGAAATCGGTCAGGCCGTTGATGCCATGTTGAAGGCGCTGTTGCCGGTGCCGGAAGGCGGCGAGAAAAGGGTCGTCGAGGCGATGCGCTATGCCTTGTTCGCCGGCGGGAAGCGGATGCGTCCGTTCTTGACCGTGGCAACCGCCGATCTGTTCGGCGTCTCCCGCGAATCTTCTTTGCGCGCGGCGGCTGCGGTGGAATGTGTCCACACCTATTCCCTGGTGCATGACGATCTGCCGGCGATGGATGATGACGATCTGCGGCGCGGTCAGCCGACCACGCACCGCAAATTCGATGAGGCCACCGCGATCCTGGCCGGCGACGCGCTCTTGACCGCGGCCTTCGAATTTCTCGCCGACGACCGCACCCATCCCGATCCCAGGGTGCGCATCGCCCTGGTCTCGATCCTGTCCAAAGCCGCCGGCCATGCCGGGATGGTCGGTGGCCAGATGATCGACCTGCTGGCCGCGGAAGCCGCCTATGATGAGGGCCAGATCACGCGCCTGCAGCAGATGAAAACGGGCGCGCTGATTACCGCATCGGTGGAACTGGGCGCGTGCCTTGGCCGCGCCAGCCCTGCGCGCCGCCATGCCTTGATCTCTTACGCCCGCGCCATGGGCTTTGCCTTCCAGATTGCCGATGATATTCTCGATGTCGAAGCCAGCGCGGAACAAGTGGGCAAGGCCACGGGCAAAGATGCCTCCGCCGGCAAGGCCACCCTGGTGGCGCGCTGGGGCGTCGACCGGTCGCGCGCGCATGCACATTATCTGGTTGAGCAAGCCGGAGAGTGTTTGAAAGATTTCGACGAAAAAGCCACACTGCTGCGCCAAATTGCGCATTACGCTGTTCACCGAGAGCACTAAGACCTTGGTTTGGCGGGACAGCCGTGGCTAATCTCGTCGCTTAAGGCAGGGATGGTGTGTTACCCCGCCACTGCCGCCCAAACACAGCGAAAGGAGTGGGCATGTTAAGCCGACCCGAAACGCCGCTGCTTGATCAGGTCACCTATCCACAGGATCTGCGGCGCCTGCGTCCTTCCCAACTTCCGCAATTGTCCCAGGAGTTGCGCCAAGAGGTGATCGCCGCGGTCAGCCAGACCGGAGGCCATCTGGGCGCTGGCCTGGGCGTCGTCGAACTCACCGTAGCCCTGCATTACGTGTTCGACACGCCAAGCGATAAGCTGGTCTGGGATGTCGGCCACCAGGCCTATCCGCACAAGGTGATCACCGGCCGGCGCGATCGCATTCGCACGCTGCGCCAGGGTGGCGGCCTGTCCGGTTTTACCAAACGCGCCGAAAGCGAGTATGACCCCTTCGGTGCGGCGCACTCGTCCACCTCGATCTCCGCAGCGCTGGGCATGGCCGTGGCCAACAAGCTGTCCGGTGCGGAGGAAAAGGCCATCGCGGTGATCGGCGACGGCGCGATCTCCGCCGGCATGGCCTATGAGGCGATGAACAATGCCGCGCAAGCGGGCAACCGGCTGATCGTGATCCTGAACGACAATGACATGTCGATCGCGCCCCCGGTGGGTGCCATGAGCGCCTATCTCAGCCGCGTCCTGTCCTCGCGCAGCTATCTGTCGATCCGCGATATCGGCAAGCTGCTGGCCAAGCGCCTGGGCAAGACGGTGATGGATGCCGCGCGAAAGGCGGAGGAATATGCCCGCGGCATGGCCACCGGCGGCACCTTGTTCGAGGAATTGGGATTCTATTATGTCGGCCCCATCGACGGTCACAATTTCGACCATCTGATCCCGGTGCTGCAGAATGTGCGGGACGCCAAGGAAGGCCCGATCTTTCTGCACGTCGTCACGGAGAAGGGCCGTGGCCACCCCTTCGCCAAGGAACATCACGAAAAATATCACGCGGTGAAGAAGTTCGATCTGGTCACCGGGGAGCAGAGCAAGGGCAGCGCCAAGGCGCCCAGCTATACCGGCGTGTTCGCCAATGCTCTGATCAAGGAGGCCGAAACCGACGACAAGATCGTCGCCATCACCGCGGCCATGCCCGGCGGCACGGGGGTCAACAAGTTTCAGGAACGCTTCCCGCAGCGCAGCTTCGACGTCGGCATCGCCGAGCAGCACGGCGTGACCTTTGCCGCCGGCCTGGCGACCAAGGGCTATAAGCCGTTCGCGGCGATCTATTCCACCTTCCTGCAACGCGCTTATGATCAGGTGGTCCATGACGTGGCGATCCAGAAGCTGCCGGTGCGCTTTGCCATCGACCGGGCGGGCCTGGTCGGCGCCGACGGGCCGACCCATGCTGGCAGCTTCGACATCACCTATCTGGCCACTCTGCCGCATTTCGTGGTGATGGCCGCGGGCGATGAGGCGGACTTGGTGCGCATGGTGCAGACCGCCGTGCGCATCGACGACCGGCCCTGCGCGTTCCGATATCCGCGCGGCGAAGGCATTGGCGTCGCCTTGCCGGAGGGGCTGGAACCCCTAGAGATCGGCCGCGGCCGGGTGCTGCGCGAGGGTGCCAAGGTGGCGCTCGTGTCGCTGGGCGGGCGCCTGGCCGAGGCGCTGAAGGCCGCGGACATGCTGGAGGCGCGCGGCCTGTCCACCACCGTGGCCGATGCGCGCTTTGCCAAGCCGCTGGACCAGCGGCTGATCCGCGATCTGGCGCAGAATCACGAGGTCATCGTCACCATCGAGGAAGGCGCCATCGGCGGCTTCGGCGCCCATGTCAGCGATCTGTTGACCGGCGAGGGCCTGCTGGGCGGCAGCGCCTTGAAGCTGCGTTCGATGAAGCTGCCGGACCGGTTCCAGGATCAGGACAGCCCGGAGAAGATGTATGAGGCCGCGGGCCTGACCACGCCGCATATCGTCGACACCGCGCTGGCCGCCCTTGGCCGCAACGACCGCGTGGCGCAGGAGGAGGCGCGAGCCTGACATGGCCGCCAAGCAGCGCGCCGACCAGGCGTTGGTCGCGCGCGGGCTTGTCGAGTCCCGGGCCAAGGCGCAGGCGCTGATCCTCGCCGGCAAGGTGTTTTCCGGCGACAAGCGGGTCGACAAAGCCGGTCAGCCGGTCTCCGCCGAGCAGCCCTTGAGGGTGAAGGGGGCGGACCATCCCTGGGTCAGCCGCGGCGGCCTGAAGCTGGCCCATGCGGTGGAGGCGTTTGGCCTGGACTTCCAGACCAAGACTGTGCTGGACATCGGCGCGTCCACCGGCGGTTTCACCGATGTGGCGCTGGCCCATGGCGCTGCGCGGGTCTATGCGGTGGATGTGGGGCAGGGCCAGCTGGCGTGGTCCTTGCGGCAGGATGCCCGTGTTGTCGTGCTGGAAAAAACCAATGCGCGCTATCTCACGGCGGAGCAGGTGTCCGAACCGGTTGACGCGCTGGTGTGCGATGCCAGCTTCATCGGCCTGAAAACACTGTTGCCCGCGCCTTTGGCGCTGATCCGGCCCGGCGGCTTTGCCGTGGCGCTGATCAAGCCGCAATTCGAAGTCGGCCCGGACAAGGTGGGAAAGGGCGGGGTGGTGCGCGATCCGGCCCTACACGCGCAGGTCTGCGATGACATCCGCGCCTGGTTTGCAGCCCGGGATGGCTGGCGGGTTGCCGGTTTGACGGAAAGCCCCATTACGGGTCCGGAAGGTAACCGCGAGTTCTTGATCTACGCGGTCACTTAACGGCTGCTTAAGTCTGATCGGTCATGACTGAAAGCTCAGGCCTGCCGGGGGTGCGGCGGGATCATGCTTTCAGCGGACCGGGCTTCATGGCAGCCATCGAATATGACCGCCTGACCATTCCGGATCATCTTGAGGTCCGAACGAACGAGCCGCTGGTGGATATGGAAACCTGGGGCGCGTGGGCGTTTCAGGCGCGCGATTCCAGCCGCAGCAAGCGCCGCGTTTATGCGCTGGTGCAAAAGCCGGGGGTGCCGCCGCGCGCGGAGGTATTCCGCAAATTGGCGCGCATGCCGGCGGTGAATATGGTCAATCCGTTGTGCCAGGCGGTGCTGCCGCTGGAAATCGATGGCAAGAGCGCGGAACGCCTGGTCACGATTTTGGATGATCCCGGCAGTGCGCCGGTCTTGTCCCGGAGCAAGGGCGGCGGCAAATCGATCCCGTTCCCGACCATCCGGCACTCGATCCTGCCCGCATGCGTCCGCGCGATCTCCGCATTGCATAGCCGCAATGTCTATCACCGGGCGATCCGCCCTGATGCGGTTTTCATGTCCGGCACCAATAATCAGGAATTTTTCCTGGGCGAGTGCATTTCCGCCCCACCTGGCGCTGGTCTGCCGATGGCGTTCGAGCCGCTGGAGCGGGCGCTGGCGCATCCCTTGGGCCGCGGCGAGGGCGATGAGCAGTGCGATCTTTATGCGTTGGGCGTGACCTTGCTGTCGCTGTTCTTCGGCGAGGTCGTGGGGGCGGACGTGCCCGACAATGTCATGTTGGAAGCGCGTATCAATCAAGGGTCGTTTTGGGCGCTCAGCCGAGGTCGGGACATTCCCGGCGCGCTCGGCATCCTGATGCGCGGGTTGTTGAGCGATGACCCGGAAGATCGCTGGACCCTGCAGGATCTGACCAACTGGATGGACGGGGCGGTGCCTGGCCGGCGCTCGGGCATGCGCAGTTGGGGTCTGGCCCGACCGGTCAAGTTCAAGGGCAAGATGTACACTGATCGGCGCTATCTTGCGCACGCCTTCGCCAGTGACGAACGCAAGGCCGCGGAATTTCTGCGCAAGACCGACTTCTCCAACTGGATCCAGCAGATCATTTCCACTGAGCTGTTCACCGAAAAGCTCGACCGGCTGCTAGATGTCCGCCCGGAAATGGATCTGTCGGCCAGCGGCTCCAGCGATAGCAAGCTGGTCTCGCGGGTTTGCTCGTTTCTCGATCCCCGCGGGCCGATCCGATATCGCGGCTTGTCCTTCATGCTGGATGGCATCGGGCCGTTGCTTGCCAATGCGTTTGCAGAGGGCGATGAAAAAGCCGTGCTGGCGTTCGACGATGTCTTGCGCGGCAATCTTCTGGAGACCCTGGTTGACATCATCCTGGAAAAGCACCGCAACTATAAGAATGTTTATGCCAATCTAACGCCGACCTTGCAGATGATGAAGGATCTGGAGATTGGTGGCGGGCTGGAATACGCGCTGTATTCCTTCCACGACGGGGTGCCGTGCCTGTCTGAGAAGTTCCACAGCCATTATGTCAATTCCCTGGGCGCCCTGGTGGTCACCTTCGATGAGGTGACCCGGCCCGATGCCAGTTCCAAATCGCTGCTGGACGCGCATGTGATGGGCTATATTGCCGCGCGCGGGCGCAGCTTCGACGGCATCTTCAAGCGCATGACCAATCTGGACAATGACCCGCAAAAACTGATGCCAACGGTCATGGAGGTATTCTCCGTGATGCAGCAGTCCGCCGGTGGGCCGCCGTTGAACACCTTGTCGAAGGTGCTTTTGGGGTCGTTCCGGCCGGTGATCAAAAAGCTGAAGAGCCGCAGCACCCGCAAGCAGGTTGAGGCGCAGATGACCAAGCTGGAGGGCATCGGCAATCTGTCGACGATACTGCAGCAGGTCAATCTCAGCACGGTCCTGCTGGAAGACGAAGACCGGTTTCGCAAAGCGCAGGCCACCGCGCAAAAGCTGGCCGCTGACTTAAACCGCATGCAGCAGCCGGTGTCGCCCCGCGAATTGCCGATCCAGCAGGGCGGCTATCGCTTCGCCGTCGGCGCCGGCTATGTCGCGGTGACCGCGTCGCTGGCGCTCTCCGTTCTGACTTTGCTGGGATAGATCATGGCCAAGGCGCTTTCGCAAAAAGGAGTTTCCGCCCGGCGGCGTAAGAGCAGCGGCAAGAGCACCTTCTTGTTGTTCGTCGGCCTCATCGGCGCGATCATGATCCTGCAACCGGCCGTGGCACTGGTGCTGGCGATCGGCCTGGCGCCCAGTTTGGTGGCCTTGTTCACGGAGATGGGCCCATTGCGGCGCCTGCGCATGCGCAGTGTATTCTTGTTCAATCTGGCCGGCGTTCTGCCATATTGTGTGAAATATTGGCAGGCCGGCGATGTTTCGGCCATGGTTTCGGATATGTCGCAGCCCTATTTGTGGGCGATCATGTACGGCTCCGCAGCGTTCGGCTATTTCATGCTTTGGCTGTGCCCGCAGATCGCCGCCGGCGTGGTGCAGGCGACCAATAAAGAGAAGATCAAACGCCTCCAGAAGACCCAGGCGGAGCTGCGCGAGGAATGGGGCGGCCAGGTCGACGGTTAGGTCGCCGGCTAGGCCTTTTGCGGGGCGCTCAGCGTTGCCACGCGTCCGGCTTGGCGGCGCGACCCTCAGGATCCTTGATCATAGTCAGATAAACCTCGCCGATCTCCAAGCCCCAGCGGCGCACGATCGCCTTGTTCACAAGCACATCGCCGGGCTGCAGGAACAGCCAGTCCTCAAAACCGACGGTCCAGACATCGTCGCCCACGGGCAATTCCAGCTTGTATCGCCAAGTCAAGGCACTGCCGACAGCGCGGCCTTCGGCGACGCCAACGACATCATCAGCTGTGCCGCGATAGCGGCCAGGCCCTAGACGTTCGATCCGCCAAACCCGGGTGTCGGTCTCGCCATCGGAATAGAAAAAGCGTTCGTCGAGCACCAGCACATCGTCTTCGGTGACCCGGCCGTCGATGGTCACGAGCATGCGTCGTCGGACATCGTTGAAGCGATCCTCGAACAGTCCGTGCGCGACGATGCGGCCCTGGAAATACTCATACAGATCAAGCGGGGGCGCAGTTTCCTCGAAATCGTCCAGCTGCATGGAGCCGCACCCGGCCAAGCTCAGCAGGCTCAACCAGGCCGCCATAATCTTACGCTGTTGCACCCGCCTCTCCGTGCGTCGGTGGGGACCTCCAGACAGGTACGAGGCTTTCCCGCTCTGTGGTTCAGACGGCCCGATTGCCTTTGGCGGCCAGCCGGCTATCATCGCCGCAAAGCCGCCTGAAGGGCTTTGGGATCCGGGGAGAATGCGCATGATGGGACTGATGCAAGAGTGGCCGCTGCTGATCTCGAAATTGATCGAGTATGCCGAGCGATATCATGGTGGGCGCGAAATCGTCACTTATGGCGTGGAAGGCGGCACGCACCGCACCGACTATGAGACGCTGGCCCGGCGCTCGCGCCAATTGGCCGAGGCCTTAACGCGCTTAGGCGTGCAGCCCGGGGATCGGGTCGGCACGCTGGCGTGGAACACTTGGCGGCATATGGAATTGTGGTTCGGCGTCGCTGGCATGGGCGCTGTTAGCCATACCATCAATCCGCGCCTGTTCCCTGAACAGATCGCTTATATCAACCAGCATGCGGAAGATAAGGTGCTGTGCTTTGACACAAGCTTCGTGCCGCTGGTTGAGGCGCTGGCCGAGCATCTAGCGCCGGTGCAGTCCTTGGTGGTGCTGTGCAGCAAGGAGGACATGCCCGACAGCCGGCTCGATCTGATCAGTTATGAGGAGCTGATTGCCCAGGAACCGGGCACTTTCGCCTGGCCGTCGCTGGACGAAAATTGGGCAGCGGGGCTGTGCTACACCTCCGGCACCACCGGCAATCCAAAGGGCGTGCTCTATTCCAACCGCTCCACCGTGCTGCATGCCATGGCCTCGTGCATGACCGATACCATCGGCCTGTCCAACAAGGATAGCGTGCTGCCCGTGGTGCCGATGTTCCACGCCAATGCCTGGGGCATTCCCTACGGCGCGGCTCTGGTGGGCGCCCGCCTCGTGTTCAACGGCCCGCACCATGACGGTGAGACGATCCAGCGCATCATCGAGACCGAGCAGGTCACCAAATCTGCTGCGGTGCCGACCATCTGGCTGGGCCTGCTGGACCATTTGCGCCGCTCCGGCAAGCGGCTGGACAGCCTGAAGGATGTCACTATCGGCGGCTCTGCCGCTCCGCGCGCGATGATCGAGGCGTTTCAGAAGGAGTATGGCGTGGAGGTCAACCATGCCTGGGGCATGACCGAATTGTCGCCGTTGGGAACATTGGGGACCTTGTCCGATCGGGCCGCGGCCTTAAGCCCGTCAGAGCAGTTGGACATGAAATGCAAGCAGGGCCGCGGCATCTTCGGGGTTGAATTGAAAATCGTCGATGCCCAGGGCCGGGAGCAGCCGCGAGACGGCGACGCCTTCGGCCATTTGCTGGTGCGCGGGCCGTGGACGGTGCGGGAATATTTCCGCCACGAGGGCGGCGACATTCTCGATCAGGACGGCTGGTTCGACACCGGCGACGTTGCCACCCTGGATCCGCTCGGCTATATGCAAATTACCGATCGCTCCAAGGATGTCATCAAGTCCGGCGGTGAGTGGATTTCCTCAATCGACCTGGAAAATCTCGCGGTGGGGCATCCCGATATCGCCGAAGCCGCGGTGATCGGCATTCCTCACCCGAAATGGGACGAACGCCCGTTGTTGATCGTCGTGCCGCAAGATGGAGCGCAGATCGATAAGGCTCAAATCCTTAGCTATTTGAGCGAGCATATCGCCAAATGGCAGCTGCCGGACGATATCGTCACGGTGACCGAAATCCCGCATACGGCCACGGGCAAGATCCAGAAAACGGCCTTGAGAGACCAGTTCCGCGAGTATCGGCTTCCGACGGCCTAATCCTCCAGCCCCGCGATCGCCCGACCGTTCAAGACAGCGGCCTCGGTGATCGCGGCGGGGCCGATCCGGGCGGCCGCGCGGACGGATGCCGCGGGGATCACCTCTTGAAGCCCCAGATAAAGGCGCAGCCCGCCCTTTTGGTCGGGCACCAGCGGTCGCAAGAACAGCCGGTTCCAGAACGGCCGGCCGTCCTTGCGATAGTTCAAGATGTCCACATGCACCGCCGCGCCCTGGTTCAAGGCTGCGCGAATGGCTTGAACAGCAGCGGGATCGGTGTCCGGCCCCTGCAGAAACCGGCAGCTTCGCCCAACGCATTCCGCTTCGCTATAGCCGGTATGGCGGCAGAAGCCCTGGCTGACATAGGTGAGACGGTCAAAGTCTTGTCCGACCTCGCCGCGGGTGAAGCAGCGGTCGCGCTTTAAATGAAGGTTTTCGATAAGCTGAACCTTATCGTCTTGCGGCGGCGCAGAAAAGTCCATGAGTGTAACGGCTCCGGTTCGACCGTCTTCGTCCCTCCATACACGGCTTTGGAGGCATTCACATGTGAAGACTGTGCGCCTGCCAGGTTAAGCAACCGTTGAAGTCAAGTATTGCATTTTGTTCCGTCAAAATTTTCAGAAATTTATCTAAAGAAGCATCGGGCCAATTGGACTCGCCGTACGATGCCAATCGGTCCGATAAAGTTGCTCGCACTCTAGAAGGCGGGCCTTTTCCTCCGATCAAGCGCGATCGCGATGGATCGGATCATGCCCCGGTTAACGGGGTTGGGCGCGGCCAATCCAATTGATCACGGCGCGGGCGGGAAAAATCCAAACAATGCCGAAGAACAAATAAAACAGGATCTCAAGCAAAAACGGCATCGGCATCAGCCAGGCGGCCAGTCCGGCAACGGCAAAGGCATAGGCGGTTAGCCCGGCGATCAGGCCCAGCATGCCGGGCAGGCTGCGTGGATTGGTCTTGCTCATGCCAGTCTGTCCCAGGCTTGGTGGATGACGCGTGCTGTTTCGTGCCATAGCCCCAGGCCGTTCACGGCGTCCAGCGGCCAAAACCGCGCGTCCGCTGCATCATCCCTGGCGCAAGGCGTTCCAGACCGCCACGTCGCTGCATAGTCCAGCAGCGTGTAATGCCGTACCAGCTCGCCGGTTTCATCGCGTTCGATCAGATCCACGATATCAATCAGGGGGCCGAGATGAATGGTCACGCCGGTTTCCTCAAAAACCTCGCGATGCGCCGCGGCTGGAACGGTTTCCCCCCATTCCTGCTTGCCGCCGGGCAGCGACCATTGATGCTGTTTGGGCGGCGTGCCGCGGCGGATCAAGAGCACCTGGTCGTGCTTGAACACCACCACGCCGACGCCAATGACGGGCCGTCGCATGCCTCTGCCTCGACTTGTATCTGTCGCAGAGCTAGCGCACATCTTGGCGCGTGGCCAGCACAGACCCCCTGGCGCTTGCGCGCGTGAGACTCTTGCTCGCCCTGGGGCTGGCCTATCTGGCCACCGGGGTGCCCGGCCTTGCCCGAATGCTGAATTGGTTCGTGACCTATTTTCACGAAGCCAGCCACGGCCTGGTGGCGTGGGCGACCGGAGGACAGGTGGCGCGGATGGTGCTGCAATTGAACGGGTCGGGCTATGTGCTGGCCAGTGGCGGTCATGCGGTTCTGACCTTGCTGGCCGGCTATGCCGGCAGCTTCTTCTGGGGTGCGATCATCGTGCAAGCGATGTTGACCGCCAAGCCCGGGCGCAGCCGCTTGATCGCAGGGTTTCTGGCCGTGTTCATCCTGGCCACCGGCTTGGCGTGGGCGGGTTTTGCAGATGCCGGGACCTGGATCGTCCTGGCGGTTCTGATCGCCGGATTCGGCTGGGTGGCGATCCAGCCCGATCAGCAGATCGCGGCCATGTTCTTGCTGTTTGTTGGCGCCTATATCCTGGTCAGCGGCTTTTTGCTGGCCTTGGAACTGCACGCCTGGACCGGTCGGCTGCCGCCGGCGGCGGTCAATCACTCCGATGCCGGCGGACTAGAAGCCCTGACCGGCCTGCCGGCGGATTTTTTCACCGCCCTTTGGATCGGCAGTGGCGGCTTGGCCGTGGTCTATGTCTGGCAGGTCGCTGACCGGCGCGACCGTCGCCTGCGCCGCCGCCCCGCTTGAATCGTCCCGCCCACCATGCTGGAATGCATCCAGTGAAGGTTTGGGGAGGCCCTACATGGTTCGACATCTTGTTCAAGTCGGGATGGCCGCGCTCTTGCTCAGCGCTTGTGATCAAAACGCGCCGGACGGGCAAGGATCCGCGCCCAACTATCCGGAAACGGCGAAGGTGGAAGTTGTGGATGATTATCACGGCGTAAAGGTTGCTGATCCTTACCGCTGGTTGGAAGACGATGTGCGGGAAAATCCGCAGGTGGAGGCATGGGTTGAGGCGCAGAATGCGCTCAGCCAAGCCTATCTGGCTGAGTTGCCGCGACGCCAGGATATTGAAATTCGCCTGACCGAGCTGTGGAATTACGAGCGCTATTCCGCCCCGATCAAAGAAGCCGGGCGCTACTTCTTCATGAAAAATGACGGGCTGCAAAACCAGGCCGTGTTGTATGTGCAGGACGGCTTGACTGAGGATCCGCGGGTCTTGATCGATCCGAATAGCTGGTCTGAGGACGGGACGGTGGCCTTGGCCGGCTTCGCGCCCAGCCCGGACGGCCGCTATCTGGCCTTTGCGCGTCAAGATGGCGGCTCGGATTGGCGGGTCTGGCGCTTCATGGACCTGCGCACTGGAGAGGTGCTGGAAGAGGAGCTGCGCTGGATCAAATTCGCCGGTGTCAGCTGGGCACGCGATGGGTCCGGCGTCTATTACGGCCGCTACCCCGCCCCGGAGCAGGGGGAGGAGTTGCAGGGCCTGAACCATGACATGAAGGTCTGGTATCACGCCATCGGATCAGATCAGAGCGCGGACCGGCTGATTTATGAGCGGCCGGACCATCCCGATTGGGGCTTTGCCAGCGAAGTCACCGAAGATGGCCGCTATCTGGTGGTCACCATCTGGAAGGGCACGGATAATCGATACCGCGTGGTCTATTTCGATCTGGCCGAAGATGAATTGCAGCCGGTCGATCTGATCACGACATTTGAGAGCGATTTCTCCTTCATTGCCAATGACGGCGATCGCTTTTTCTTCTTTACCGACAAGGAGGCTCCTAAGGGCCGCATCGTCGCGATCGATTTGGCTGCGCCGGATCGTCTGACCGAGATCGTGCCCGAGCAGGAGCATGTGCTGGTGACGGCGCCGATGATCGGCGACCGTTTCGTGGCGGAATATTTGGAGGATGCCAAGTCGGTCGTGCGGCTTTACAACAAGGATGGGAGCCCCGCCGGCACCGTCGATCTGCCCGGTATCGGCAGCGTCGGCGCGATCACCGGCGCCCCGGGCGATCCGGAAATGTTCTTCGACTTCTCCAGCTTCAACGCGCCGCCGACGATTTATCGCTATAACACGGCCAGCTTGGAGCGCGGGCTGTTTCGCCGCGCTGAGGTGGATTTCGAGCCCGACGCCTATACCGTGACCCAGCGCTTCTACACCTCCAAGGATGGCACGCGCGTGCCGATGTTTCTGGCGCACAAGAAATCGCTGGATATGAGCCAACCGCAATCGACATTGCTCTATGGCTATGGCGGCTTCAACATTTCCCTGACGCCGTCTTTTTCCATTACGCGCCTGGCTTGGATGGAGATGGGAGGTGTCTATGCGGTTGCCAATCTGCGCGGCGGCGGCGAATATGGCAAAGACTGGCACAAGGCCGGGACGAAGCTAAACAAGCAAAATGTCTTCGATGATTTCATCGCGGCGGCTGAATATCTTATCGACGAGCGCATTACGACATCGGACCGATTGGGTATTTTCGGTGGATCGAATGGTGGACTATTGGTCGGTGCGGTGCTGAACCAGCGCCCGGACCTGTTCGGGGCGGCGATGCCGGCTGTCGGTGTGATGGACATGTTGCGCTTCCATAAGTTCACGGCCGGGCGCTTCTGGGTGGATGATTATGGTTCCGCAGATCAGCCCGACGAATTTCAGGCGCTCTATGCCTATTCGCCCTATCACAATATTCAGGATGGCGTCGCTTTTCCCCCGGTGCTGATCACAACCGCAGACCGGGACGATCGCGTGGTGCCAGGCCACAGCTTTAAATATGCCGCCCGGTTGCAAGCGGCCCAAAGCGGCGAGGCGCCGATCCTGATCCGCATTGAAACCCGCGCCGGTCATGGCGCCGGCACCTCAACCCAGAAGGCCATTGAAGAATATGCCGACCGCTGGGCCTTTCTGGCCAAGCATCTGGGCCTCACCGGCGCGGAGAGCTGACGCCGGGCGGGGAAGGCTCGCCGTGGGTGGGGCGGGCTATTCGATCCGACCGATTGGCATCGCCGCGCATGTCCAATCGGTCGGGTCTTGATCGAGCGCCCGGCCCGATCCCAACGGCGCGCGGGTGCGAGCGAGGCGGGCCGCGACGGAGCCTATCGCTCATCCAGCATCAGCGCGCTGAAACGGCCGCCGCCATGATGCCACCATGCGGCAAGGCGGGCCTCGGCGACGCTATAGATCAGCCAGATAAAGTTCGCTTCGATGGCGGCCGCCACGTCTGCGGGAGAAGGCTCAGGCGGGCCGGTGGGGTGGCTGTGCCAGCAGCCGATCACCCGATCGGCTGTGCCGCGCACCTGGCGTTGCAAGCGCAGATGCGCGGCCGGGTCGATCTCGAACCGATCCGGCGTGCCGGCGACATTGGCGGTCGGCACGATTCGCGTGGCGCACAGCACCGAGCCGGCGCGACGGCCGATCAACAGACCGCAGGCCTCCACGGGCCAGGCGGACCGGGCATCGCGGGCGAGGGCGTTGGCCTGGTCGCGCGCCAGGCTCAGTCTTTGCGGTGATATGTCCATTCTGCCGGATTGTGCCGGGGATCTGCCTCGATGGACATGGTTTTGCCGCCCGGCCCTGCGAACTCCAGCAGCAAATATGTGCCGGCGGGCCGAACCGCCACCAGGCGCTGTTGATCCGACGGCGTCCAAACCGCGCCGTCAGGTAGGTTGGACCCTGCCGTCTGGATCCGGTAAAGCAGCGTGGCCGACACCAAACCAAAGCCGAAGGCAAGCACCAGCCCCATCAGCACCACGGCCAGCCGCCAGCCCAGATAATGGCGCCGCACCGCAGCTTCCGAGACAAGAGACGTTCGACGCGTCATGACCGACCCTATGGAATTGCAGGTAAGGCCGGAGGAGACCGGCCAACGGCTGGACAAATGGCTGGCCAGCCGACTGGGCGATGTGTCGCGCGCGCGCGTTCAGGCGCTGATCCGCGACGGCCATGTCAGCCTAACCGCCGGCCGCGGTCAATGCGAGCCCAAACGCCCGATGCAGCCCGGTGATACGGTCCGCGTGGAGTTGCCGCAGCCGCAAGCCGCCACGCCTGAGCCGCAGGCGATCCCGCTGGCCGTCGTTCATGAAGACGCCGATCTGATCGTGGTGGACAAGCCGGCGGGCCTGGTGGTGCATCCAGCGCCGGGCAACCCGGATCACACCCTGGTCAATGCCCTGTTGCACCATTGTAAGGGCAGCTTGTCAGGCATCGGCGGTGTGCGCCGCCCGGGCATTGTCCACCGGATCGATAAGGACACGTCCGGTCTGTTGGTCATGGCCAAGCATGACCGGGCCCATCAGGGCTTGGCCGAGCAGTTCGCCGCCCACAGCATTCATCGCGTCTACCGCCTTCTGGTGCATCGCGTGCCGGTGCCGGCCGATGGCCGGATCGAGACCCGCATCGGCCGCCACCCGAAGGATCGCAAGAAGATGGCGGTTGTTGAGATTGGCGGCAAACGCGCCATCACGCATTACCGCACCGACGAGTTGTTCCACGGCACCAAGGGCTGCGTGCTGGCCAGTGCGGTGACGTGCCGGCTGGAAACCGGGCGGACCCATCAAGTGCGCGTTCATATGGCGCATCTGGGTCATCCATTGCTGGGCGACCCGGTGTATGGACAGATGCGTCCGCTGATCGATCAGCTGTCGCCCGCATCCGCGGCGGCCTTGAGGGACTTTTGCCGCCAGGCCTTGCACGCCGCGGAACTGGGGTTTCGGCACCCGATCAGCGGGGAAGTGCTTGCGTTCGAAAGCCCGTTGCCGGAAGATATGCAGTACGCCATCGCGCTGTTGCGCGGGTCGGCTTGAACGGATTTCCGTGAGGCATATATATCGCATTGAAATAGCTTGCGCGGGGGAACCGCCGCAGGTCGGCCCATCGTTACCCGGGTTTGGCGTTTGAGAGGGAGAAGCGGTCATGGCCAGCAATTTGTCCAACATGCCGTCGCCGACGCCGGACGGCAGCCTTAGCCAGTATCTGCAGGAGATCCGCAAATTCCCCATGCTGCAGCAGCAGGAGGAATATATGCTCGCCAAGGCATGGGTGGAACATAATGACAGCGAGGCCGCGCACAAGCTGGTGACCAGCCATCTGCGCCTGGTCGCCAAGATCGCCATGGGCTATCGCGGCTATGGCCTGCCGGTCGCGGAACTGATCGCCGAGGGCAATGTCGGCATGATGCAGGCCGTCAAGCGCTTCGATCCGGACAAGGGCTTTCGCCTGGCGACCTATGCCATGTGGTGGATCCGCGCGGCGATCCAGGAATATATCCTGCGTTCCTGGTCGCTGGTGAAGATCGGCACCACCGCGGCGCAAAAGAAGCTGTTCTTCAATCTGCGCAAGATCAAGGGCCAGCTGAAGGCGGTGGAAGAAGGCGATCTGCGGCCGGAACATGTCGAATCCATCGCCACCAAATTGTCGGTTTCGGAAGAAGATGTGATTTCGATGAACCGGCGCCTGTCCGCGCCCGACAACAGCTTGAATGCGCCCATGCGCATCGACGGCGACGGCGAATGGCAGGACTGGCTGGTCGACGAGACACCGAGCCAGGAAACCATCGTGGCGGAGAATGAGGAGTTTCAGCATCGCCGCGAGCTGATGGAACAGGCCATGGACGTGCTGAATGAGCGCGAGCGCCACATCCTTACCGAACGGCGCCTGAAGGAAAGCCCGACCACGCTGGAGGATCTGTCCAAGATCTATGATATCAGCCGCGAACGGGTACGCCAGATCGAGGTGCGCGCGTTTGAAAAGCTGCAAAAAGCGGTGCGCAATGCCGCGCGCGAGCAGCAATTGGTGGCGCAGGATTAGGCTGGCGGCGATGGATCCGCGCTATGAGATTACCGTCGGCTGGTCGGAGGAGGAAGAGGCCTGGGTCGCCCGCGTGCCGGCCCTGAATTCCTGCGCTGGCTTCGGGGAAACGCCGGAGGAGGCGCGGGCGCAGGCGCAGCGGGTGATGGCCGCGCTGTTGGAAGGTGCCAAGGCGGCCGGTGTCGATCTGCCGGATCCGGCATCGGTGGAAGAGCCGGAGCGGTGAAGTGCTGGGCTTGGATGCTCGCCGTTTTCGCGGCGCCTTGCATCGCCGGCGAAGCCGATGTTCTGGACGTTCAGGTCAGCCGCCAAAGCAACGGGACTTTCCGCTTTGCCGTCACCGTCCGCCACGCGGATACCGGCTGGGAGCATTATGCCGATCGGTGGGAGATTGTCGGGCCGGACGGTCAGATCCTTGCCACCCGCACCCTGGCTCATCCGCATGTCAACGAACAGCCGTTTACCCGCGCCTTGTCCGGCGTCGCCATTCCAGCCGGCGTGACGGACGTGACCGTGCGCGCGCACGATCGGGTGCATGGTTATGGCGGGGCGGAGAAGGTGGTGAGGGTGGCGCAGTAACGCCGTCCGCGTCAGGCCATGTTAAGCACGGCGTGGCGGTTGGCAACCCAGTGATCGAACACTTCATAAACCCGTTCAATCGCTCGCTTCTCGTCGGTGCTGAGATCCGGATGCGGCGTTTCGAAGATCAGCACCACGCGGTCGGTGTCGCCTTGGTTCCACGCCTCATGCTCGAAGCTGTCGTCGAAGGCGATCAATTGCCCCTCGCGCCAGGTGTGTATGTCTTGCCCGACCCGGATCCGGCATCCCTGCGGCACGATCAGCGGCAGATGAACGGTCAGCCGGGCATTGGTCAGCCCGCAGTGCGGCGGAATATGCGCGCCGGGCTTCAGGATCGAGAAGAAGGCTTCGATCGGCGCGCCATTCTTTTGTGACAATTCGGCCTTGTCCAAGGCGGCGATGGTTGCTGGAAACATGTCTGCTTGGTCGCAGCGTTGGGCATTGGCGAATAGGTAGATGGTGCCCCAGTCCAGCGTCCCGCCTAGCTTGGACCAGATGCCGCGGGAGCCGGCTGGGACATAGGGTTCTGGCGCTGCCCCAGTGGCTGCAAGCAATTCCTGTCGGATCGTATCCGCCGCCGCCTCAAGCGCGGGGCCCCAGGTCAAGGCGTCTGCGCCGACCATTGGCAGGGCCGGCAGGTCCGGCAGATAGAAGATCGGCGGCCGCTGATCGGGGACGTTATAATGAAACGGCTCTGTGGCATACTGAACCCAAATGGCGCGGGCGATGCGATCCAGCGTGCCGGCCGGAAGATCCTCGGCCATTTCCGCGACGGTGCGGGCATGCAGGCCGGTGAAATGATGGCGGATCGCCTGATCGGCCCGCGCCGACCAGTCCCGCAGGTCCGGGCTGACCTGCGGTTGATTGGCCAGCCGCCGCAGCGCCGGGTTAACATCATCGCCCAACGTCCATACCGCCAGCGCCTCGTCCAACCGCCCCGCCGCCTGCAACGCCGCGCCGGCATGCAGGGCCAGGGGGGCATTCTGGGGGTCGGCCCGAAACGCGGTGAGAAGTTGGTCAGGCGTGGCAGACACTGGCATGCCCCGGACAACAGGAGGAGGCCGCCCTGTGGTCTGGTGTGAACGACCCGTCGCCGGGCTGCCTCGCTTCGGCCCGGCGGACGCGTTGCACCATTTGGCCCAAGGCTTTGGCAAGCGGAATTTCGCTTATAAGCGGGTTGAGCGCCCGCACCAGATGGCCGCGCTGGGAAGATCGGCCTGGACAGGAGCGGGAAGCCGACCGCAGACTCAGCGGCCCGATTTTCGAAGGGAGTCGCCCGCATGCCCCCTGCAGTTGCCAAACAGACGCTGCCCTGGCTGGCCGCCGGCGGGCCGCCGCTCAGCCATGAAAAGTCCGAAGCCGGCATCCCGCTGAAGATTTCCTCCGACTTCGAGCCGCGGGGCGATCAGCCGCGCGCGATCGACGAGTTGACCACAGGCATCCGGGATGGCGAGCAGGACCAGGTGCTGCTCGGCGTCACCGGCTCGGGCAAGACCTTCACCATGGCCCATATCATCGAGCGGACCCAGCGCCCCGCGCTGATCCTGGCGCCGAACAAAATCCTCGCCGCCCAGCTCTACGGCGAATTCAAGAGCTTCTTTCCGGAGAATGCGGTCGAATATTTCGTCAGCTATTATGATTATTATCAGCCGGAAGCCTATGTCCCGCGCACCGACACCTATATCGAAAAAGAATCCAACATCAACGAACAGATTGACCGGATGCGCCATTCCGCCACCCGCGCGCTGCTGGAACGCGACGATGTCATCATCGTCGCCTCGGTGTCCTGCATCTACGGCATCGGCGCGGTGGAGACCTATTCGGAGATGGTGCTGACCGTGAAGGACGGCGAGGTGCTGGACACGCGCGAACTGATGCGCCGGCTGGTCCAGCTGCAATATAAGCGCAACGACAATGCCTTCCAGCGCGGCACCTTCCGCGTGCGCGGCGACACCGTGGAGATCTTCCCCAGCCATATGGAGGACCGCGCCTGGCGCGTCTCCTTCTTCGGTGACGAGGTCGAGGGGCTGACCGAGTTCGACCCGCTGACCGGCCAGAAGATCCGCGCGATGAAGCAAATCAAGCTCTACGCCAACTCGCACTATGTCACGCCGAAACCGACGCTGGATCAGGCGGTCAAGCAGATCCGCATCGATCTGGAGGCGCGGCTGAAGGAGTTCGTCGATCAGGGCAAGCTTTTGGAGGCGCAGCGGCTAGAACAGCGCACCAATTTCGACATCGAGATGATGATGGCCACCGGCTCTTGCGCCGGCATCGAGAATTATTCCCGCTATCTGACCGGCCGCGCGCCCGGCGAACCGCCGCCGACCTTGTTTGAGTATCTGCCCGACAATGCCCTGCTGTTCGTCGATGAATCCCATGTCACCGTGCCCCAGGTGGGCGGCATGGAGCGGGGCGATTATCGCCGCAAGGCGACGCTGGCCGAATTCGGCTTCCGCCTACCCGCCTGCGTCGACAATCGCCCGCTGAAATTCGCCGAATGGGACGCGATGCGGCCGCAATCGGTGTTCGTCTCCGCCACGCCGGGCGGGTGGGAGCTGGAGCGCACCGGCGGCGTGTTCACCGAACAGGTGATCCGCCCCACCGGCCTGGTCGATCCGGTGTGCGAGGTGCGCCCGGTGGAAACCCAGGTGGACGATCTGATGGCCGAGGCCCGCGAGGCCGCCGCCAAGGGCCTGCGCGTGCTGTGCACCACGCTGACCAAGCGCATGGCCGAGGATCTCACCGAATATCTGCACGAGCACGGCATCAAGGTGCGCTACATGCATTCCGACATCGATGCCATCGAGCGCATCGAGATCATCCGCGATCTGCGCCTGGGCGTGTTCGACGTGCTGGTCGGCATCAATCTGCTGCGCGAGGGGCTGGACATCCCCGAATGCGGCCTGGTCGCCATCCTGGATGCGGACAAGGAAGGCTTTCTGCGCTCGGAAACCTCGCTGATCCAGACCATCGGCCGGGCGGCGCGCAATGTCGACGGTCGGGTGCTGCTCTATGCCGACCGCATGACCGGCAGCCTGACCCGCGCGCTGGCCGAGACCGAACGGCGTCGGGACAAGCAGCTGGCCTGGAACGCCGAACACGGCATCACCCCGGAAACCGTGCGCAAGAAGATTGCCGACATCTTGGACAGCAAGGAAGAAGGCGATTATGTCACCGTCGATGCCGGCGAAGAGTCCGGCGCGCTGATCGGCCACAATCTGAAGGCCTATCTCGAAGAGCTCGAGGCCAAGATGAAGGACGCCGCGGCAAACCTGGAATTCGAAGACGCCGCCCGCCTGCGCGACGAAATCCGCGCCCTGGAACAAGCCGATCTCGGCACCGCCACCCTAGACGCCGCCAAGGCCCGCCCGGACAAGCGGGCCCGCCGGGCCAAGGGCCGCAGCAGCGCCGGCAAACCCGGCACCCGGACGTACAAGAAGACCAGGGGCTGACCGACGGGACCCCTTCCGCAAGCGGTTTAGAAAAAGCCCCTCGCCCCTTTCAGGGGGAGAGGGGTTGGGGTGAGGGGGCTGGCGGTCGCGCCCTGCTCGGACGGAGACATATGGCGGCACGGTCGGGGGTGCACCAAAGCCCGAGCCCACAACCCTCACCCCCACCCACTCCCGCAAGCGGGAGAGGGCGGCGCGCCCGTCGCCCCCGAATGGAGCAAGCCCCTCCACCCCGTCTGGGGGAGCGGGGGTTGGGTGGGGGGGGCCGGCGGGT
>JBHJGS010000028.1:0-60363 GCA_050331575.1 Rhodothalassiaceae bacterium
CAGGTCCATCATGGGTTTGGTCATCTCAAGGTCTTCCTTCGGTTCAGGTTGGTGTTGCAACCCGACCCTACCGCGGAACCTTCGATGACCACCGCGCAACTGACCTCGTCCTACAGCGCTCCCTCAAAGGGCGCGGACGAGGTCAGCAGCGCTACCGGGAGCTACACCAATCGGTGGGACGTGACCGACATGCCCTCATCAATCGCCTCGATCCCCCCGACGACGAAGGTCCAAACCATAAGCACGTGCCATATCTGCCTCCCAAGCTGCCCTGAGATACAGACCCCTGTGTCCAGTCCCTTGGGAATCCCCTTGAGCGATTCCGTTTATCTTGAACCCGCTCCAGCATCGCGTCGCGAGGCCGATCGGTTGGGTGGTGCTCTATCCGTGTGCCAGGGGACCGGTCAGCGGGCGCAAGCGCCGGCGCATTCCGTTTAGCGGCAGATTGAGTTCGGCCAGATGCTTCAGCGACGGGCCATGCCACGGCCGCAGCGCCAAGGCGTGTTTCACCAACCGGCGGGACCGGCGATAGTCTTTCTCGCCGACCAGGCAGCGCTTGGCGCTGTCCAACAAGAACATGTGGGCGACACCGGCCGCGCGCATGGCCGCGCCGTGTTTGGTGTAGAACAAATCCCTAGCATCCCGGTTGGCTTGGCGGTTGCGGGAGCGGCGGGTGGGTTCGATCGGACCGTCGGCCCCATCCGTATAGCGGATCAGCGGCTCCGGCAGGCAGGCGATTTCGCTGACCCGGCACAGCCTGAGCCAGAAATCATAGTCCTCGATCGCCGGCAGATCCTCATCGAAAAAGCCGACGCGGGCGACCAAGTCACGGCGCATCAGCGCACTGGAGGGCGCCCCGTGTAACAGGTTGCATACCAGCATTCGGCTATATAGCGCGCCCTCTTCGGTGGGGTGAAAGCGGCTGGTGCGGCCACCGGCCAATGCGTTTTCAGCCCCTGTATAGACCAGCCCGACCTGCTCTGAGGCTTGGTCCAGGAGAGCGACCTGACGTGCCAGCTTGTCCGGCATCCAGACATCATCATCGTCAAGAAATGCCAGATAGCGTCCGCGCGCGGCCCGCATGCCGCGGTTGCGCGCGGCGGCCACGCCCAGATTGCCGGGCTGGCGCAGCACGGCCAAACGCGCATCGGTGTAATGAGCCAGCAGGGCCTGGGTTTCGGCCTTGCCGCCATCGTCGATCACCAACAGTTCAAAATCGGCGAAACTTTGGCCAAGAACGCTATCAATCGCGCGGGCAAGCGCTTGCGGTCGGTCATAGGTCGGGATGATCACGCTGACCGCCGGCGTGCGCGGCAAGGCTGCCGAGGGTATCGCCGCGACATCGCCGGCCAGCAGTTTTTCAGCGCGCGCTTGGCCATGCGTGATGACGCCATGAGCGCGCGGCCAGGCATGCGGCTGCGGTGCTCCGCGGGGGCGCACCGGGCCGGGCACGCGGGTGCGGAGGCGGGCGATGACATCCCAAGCGCGCTGGGCCAAATCCGGATGATCGGCCGCGCCATCCTCCGCCACCAACGAGGCCGCCCAGTGCAGCTCAGCGCGGTACCGACTCAAACGGCCGCGTTCGTCCAACCACGCCAGAATCTTGTCCAGGATGATCAGCCGGCTTTCAATGCCCTTGGCAGAGAGGCGTTGGCCGCTGAGCGAGCCGGTTTGTGCGGGCACGCGCCGGTAAAAGCTCATGCCACGGTCGGTCTCGGCCAGCTTCACCCCGGCGATGAGCGCGCGCATGACCAGATCGCCATCGTCATTGACACTGGTCTGCGGATCCCATCCGCCGCTTCTATCATAGGCGCTGCGCGACCATAACAGCGCGCACGGAGGGTAATACCAGCCGGTCAGCCAGGCGGCCAAAGCGTCTTGGCCCGCGCGCCGGCGGGCACAAGAGGCCGGTTGGGCGATCCACTGCGGCGGACGCAAATCCAAGCGCGACCAAGGGCATGCCGCCAGACTGTTGGGCGCTTCGGCCAGTCGCGCCGCCAAGGCGTCCAACGTGTCCGGCAGCAGGACATCATCGGCGTCCAGAAACATCAACGCATCGCCGCGTGCCAAATCTGCGCCGGCGCGCCGCGTCGCCGCGGCACCGGATTGCGATTGTCGGAACACGCGGACCGGATCGCCCGCCGCCGCGGCCAGCCGGTCAGCAAGGGTGGCGCTGGCATCGCTGGAGCCGTCATCGATGATGATCAGCTCGTCAGCCGGCCGGGTCTGATCCAGCACCGAGCCGACCGTCTGGGCCAAAAACGCCTCGGCATTATGGCAGGGTATGATGACCGAAATCAGCATAATCGCCGCTCCAACTGCGTCAGGGCCTGGTCAAGCGCGGCTGGATCGGTGCGGATATGTCGGCTCAGCCGTGGCCCTTCCCCGACGCCGTCCCCGCGCACATACCAGTAATGGTGGCCGAGCGCGCATGCCATGGCGTAGAAATTCGGGCTCGGGAAATCCTCCGTCACCAGTTCCACGATATGGGTGCCCGGCGGGCAGAACAGCATATTGCTCAAGCCCGCTCCATGCGGCGCGCACAAGACCGCCGTTCGGCGCATCAGTTCGACCTGTTCGGGAAAGCTCAGGGTTTCCATGCGCACGGGCGTAAAGCCGCGCGCCTCCAACATGGGCAACAACGCGTCTTCATTGACCAGCCGGCGCCGGCGCGCGTCGCCGCGGCTGATATAGATGCGCTGGCCGCCGGGCTCGAAGGCTGAGGTGCCGATGGCTTGTGGCACCAGGCGCAAAAGATCCGGGCGCAGGCGGTCCGTATCCAACAGGGTCAGATGATCCACCTTCAAGGAGCGATTGGGGTCGAAGGTGCGAAAGCGACTCGGGTCGAGACCGGCCATGCGCAGCGAGGCATCGATCGCCGGCATCCGCTCGCGCGGCAGCAGCACATCGTCGAGCCGGCCAAGCTGGTTCAGCAGCAGCAGCTTGGGCAGATGCGCGGTCAACCAGTGCGCGTAATTCTGGTAAACGCGCTCGGTGACCCACACCGCGCGCTCCACCCGCTCCACCGGGCCTTGCGCGCGCAAAACCTCGCCGTGGCGCGGCTTGAAGCGGATTTCCCGCAGCTTCAGCGCGCGCGCATCATCGGTCAGCACCGCGGGGAAAAATTCCATGTCGCGATCCGGATCGCGATACCAGAGAATGTGGCCGCCGCGGATCTCCGCCAAGGCGGTTTCGCCACTTCGTCGCTCCGGCACGTCGTGAAACGAAAAGCCCCACCAACTTCGGTCAACGGGCAGCTCGTCACGATCGCTCACATTGCAGGGGAGCGGATTGCTGGCCGTCTCAGCCGGCTGCAGAATGTCCAGGCTGGCATCGCGGCGGCGCTTGCTGTGCGCGCGCAGTGTTTCCTCGCGGATCCAGCGCCACCCGAACCAAGCCGGCGGCAGACCGGTGCGAACCGCCCATTTGGCCAGCATCGCCGCCCCGGGCAGCGGCGGCCGACGGCGGCCGGGCAGCGGCGCAGGCCTTGCAGCGGTTCGCGGCGCCCGCCGGCTCAGAAAGCTCATGCGCATGCTCAGCCTTGTCCCCAGCCGTTCACATCCTGCCCCGAACGTTTCGCTGTATAGAGAAGTTCCAAGTGGTTACTCCGCGGCGGCACAGTCGGACGACGCGTCGTTGGCGGCACTGATTTGCTGCCACTCATGCTCTGCTAGGGCGCTGCCGAACCGGCGCGGTGGCGCAGCCCCGGTCGGGAAGAACTGCGGCGCGCGAACCGAAAAGACGAAGGCATTACCGACACTGTCAGACGGGTCGGACCCGGCCTTCAAGATCGCCTTGACCCGATAGTCGCCCACCGGCAAGGCCAGTTTGGGCAGGGTGCAGCGCAGTCGACCCCGCGCCCGCCCGTCCAACGGCGTGCCGGTGAAGCGCGGTGACAGGTGAAACACGGGCACGCCTTCAGGATTGGTAATGCTCAATGCCGGCTCCAGCGTCGCGCTGTTGGTCGGATTGACATAGTCCAATTCAAATGTCAGCGCAGCGCCGGATTGCACATAGCTGGTGGCCTCGCCACGGTCATTGAGGATGCGGCCGCCGATAAAGCGGGCCGGCCCGCGGCTGTCGCGCAACGGATTGTCGTCGCCAAAACCGCTGCAGTCTTGCGGGTTCATGCGCCCCAGATAATCCTGAATGACCTCGGAGGTGGCGCCGTCTTTCAGCATCTGCCCGTCTTCCAAACTGATCGCGCGGGTGCAGAGATTTTCGATAACGCCCAAATTGTGACTGACGAACAAGACGGTCCGCCCAAGCCCGGCGACGTGCTGCATCTTGCCCAGGCAGCGGCGTTGGAAATCCGCGTCGCCCACGGCCAGAACCTCATCGACGATAAGCACCTCGGGCTCCAGATGCGCCGCCACGGAGAAACCCAGGCGCACCTTCATGCCGGAGGAATAGCGCTTCACCGGTGTGTCCAGAAAGCGCTCTACCCCGGAAAATGCCACGATCTCGTCGAACTTCCGGTCGATCTCACGCTTGCGCATGCCTAAGATCGTGCCGTTCATATAGACATTCTCGCGCCCGGTCAGTTCGGGATGAAAGCCGGTGCCAACTTCCAGCAGGCTGGAGACCCGGCCGCGAATCAGCACCCGCCCCGCCGTTGGATCGGTGATCCGCGACAAGATCTTCAACAGCGTTGATTTGCCGGCGCCGTTGCGTCCGACAAAGCCCAGCACCTCACCAGCACTGACAGTGAAGGCCAGGTCTTTCAGCGCCCAGAGGATATCCTCCGCGTCGGTTCCGGTGGAGAAGGTGTCCAACCGGCGCAGACGGCTGAAATTGTGTGCCGGGGCGCGCACCAGCTGACCCAGCGCCTCGGCAAGCGTGTCCGCACGCGCCTGTCGGCTGCCCAGCCGATAAGCCTTGCTCAAGCCTTCCACGCGGATGACCGGCTCCATACTTTGCCTCTCTCAACGGGCCGCGGCGCCTAAGCAACGTCGGCGAAAACATGTTCTTTGCGGTTAAAATAAAACAGCCCGGCAACCGCCAGAATGGCCGCCACCGTCGCGCCGAGCGCGATATAGTCCCACGGCATCGGGCGCGTTCCTAAAAGCCCGGCGCGGAAACCCTCGATCACGCCGACCATGGGGTTCAACGCATAGATCAGGCGCAGATGTTCCGGCACCAGGGTCACAGGATAGATCACCGGGGCGGCATAGATGAGCAAGCGGACGAAGAAATTGGCGGCGTGATTGACGTCGCGATATTGGATTGCCAGGGCAGTCAGCCACAGTCCCAGGCCTGCCGCGGAGGCGGTCATGATCACAATCAGCAGCGGCAGTGCCAGCGCGTTCCAATTTGGGACCAGGCCGAAGGCCAGCAACAGCCCGATCAGCAGCACGAAGGCGATGGCGAAATCGACCAGGCGCGCGGCGACTTCCGACAAGGGGATGATCAGGCGCGGAAAATAGACCTTGCTGAGGATATTGGCGTTGCGCGTGAGGCTGGAGGTCGCTTGGGTCAATGCATTGGAGAAATAGGTCCATGGCACCAGCGCTGTGAATGCGAAGACAGCATAGGGCGCGCCTTCTGATTCGACACCGACAAGCTTGCCAAAGACGATTGTGTACACGAGCATGGAGGCAAGCGGCTGGATCACCGCCCAGCCGACGCCGATGGCGCTTTGCGCGTAGCGCACCTTGATGTTGCGCCAGGTCAGGAACGCAAAGAGGTCACTGTAGCCGGCCAATTCACGCCAATCGATCAAGCGCCAGCCGCGGCGCGGCTCGACCACGACCAGCGGCAGCGTGTCTGTGTCATCGACCGCTGCTCCGGATGCGCGGGTGCTGTGCATTCCTGAACGCCCTCCCATGGGTGTGGCACAAATCAGATTTGTTTAGCTGACCGGCTCGATTTTCGCCACATCTGTGGCGTAAACACACGAACATTTTGGCCGCGACGTCTGGCGGACCCCAACCCTTCGCCGGCGAGCCGAACGAGCTGCCGAGATGGAAGGTTCCGAGACCGCCGCGCATTCTCGTTGAACAGGAGCCTTTTGATCGGTTGTGCGTTATGCTCAATTACACGTTCGCGTGGACCAGACTGTAAGCGCCAGGCTGGGAGGGCCACTATGAGCGCGCCGGTAACGGTTCTAATGTCGACATACAATCGTCGGCACTTTTTGCAGCAAGCCATTGAGGGCTTGCTGGCGCAAAGCGTGCGTCCGCGCCAGATCGTGATCGTCAATGACGGATCGACGGACGGCACCGCGGCGCTGCTTGCCGGCTATCGCGACAAGCTGCAGGTGATTGAGCAGGCCAACGCCGGCAAGTCCGCCGCGCTGAACCGCGCAATCCCCGCGATCGAGCAGGAATTCGTTTGGGTTTTCGACGATGATGACGTGCCGTTTCCCGATGCCCTGGAGCGGCATCTGCGTTGTCTTCAGCGGCATCCGGAGGCGGATTTCAGCTACAGCGCCTCGGTAAAAGCGGCCACCGGCCCGACCGGTCAGTTGATCCCGCAGGTGCCCCGTCCGCCAGTGGCCGTAGCACCAGAGCAGCTGTTCTGCGAAATGCTGGAGCGCTGCGTTTTCTTGCAGCAGGGATCCTTGGTGCGCACCCCGGCCTTTGTCTCGGTCGGAGGCTATTCGCCGGCCCTGTACCGCTCGCTGGACTATGATTTCCTGTTGCGCCTGACCCGTCACCATAGCGGGGTTGCCCTGGATCACCCGACGTTTTGGTGGCGACAGCATGATGGCCGCCGCGGCCACGCAGCTGGCCCGATCGCCGCAGCACAGCGACTTTGGCATTGGTATGGCAATAATAAGACGATTTTTCGGACTCTGTATAATTCACTACACCTTTGGGAATATGTTCCGCACAAGCCGGGTGTGCGACCGGCCGAAGTGGATCTGCGCCAGGCGCGCTTGAGCCGCTTCAAGGTGGCGGCCTTGCGCGGACTTTGGCCTGAGGCGCTCGACGACCTTGGCGAGCTGCTTGCGCCGCACAACAGAACTGAGCCACCGTTGGATCTTGCATCAATGGGGCGGGCCCTGTCTCAGCCCTTGGCCATCGCCGACCTGCTTGCTGATGAGGCGCTGCTTTCCCGCATGCTGACCCTGATGCGTGGCGATGGACGCTCCGAACTTAAGACCTTATTTGCTCAGCGCTGCTATTATGCCGCTTTGAAAAACCGAGCGTTGCACACCGGCCCAAACGGCTTGCGCTATCTTCAAGCTATCGCCCGCACGATGGGTGCGCGCGGCTTGGCAAGTCTTGCCGAACAGAAGCTAGCTGTTGCCTTTAACGGGGCGAAACAGCAAACACAGGTGCCGCGCAATCGGATTTAAGCGCTCGCAGACGCGACGGCGCTTCGCAGGCAGAAACGCGGGGACCTGATGAGTTCGATCGCCCTTTTTTTGTTATTCTTGCCAATGCTGGCGCTGACGCTGCGGTGGCCGTTTGTCGGCATTATGGCTTGGTTCTGGTTCGGTTTTCTAAACCCGCATCGCATGGTCTATGGCTTAATGACCACGTTGCCAATCGCCGCGATGATCGCAGCAACCACATTGATGGCCTATTTCTTCAGTCGTGAGCCTAAACGGCTACCGAAGGACCCAGGCAGCGTTCTTCTGATCCTGCTGATGATTTGGGTCACTTTTACAACCTTCTTCGCTGTCGTACCCTCCGCGGCCTGGGCCGAATGGGAACAAACCATCAAAATCATGTTCATGTCAGTCGTCGCGACGATGCTCCTGACAAGCCGCGAACGCATTCATGTCTTGGTTTGGGTAACAGTCCTGTCGCTTGGCTTCTTTGGCTTCAAGGGTGGTGTCTTCACGGTCATTTCTGGTGGCTCTTATCATGTTTGGGGGCCACCGAAATCTTTCATCTTTGATAATAATCAATTGGCGCTAGCGTTGATCATGCTCGTGCCCCTGGTCCGATA
This sequence comes from Rhodothalassiaceae bacterium, assembly GCA_050331575.1. Lineage (GTDB taxonomy): Bacteria > Pseudomonadota > Alphaproteobacteria > Sphingomonadales > Rhodothalassiaceae > JBHJGS01. The sequence goes on from JBHJGS010000028.1 coordinate 7,903, forward strand.
CTTGCAGCTTCAAAGTGAGCATAAATGGTTAAAGATTGGATCGGGGGTGCTATTAGTCACGTGCTTATTTTCAATTGTGGGCAGCCAATCGCGAGGGGCTTTGCTTGGTCTTATTGCGATGGGTGGTCTCTTGCTGATGAAGTCGCGCAATAAACTTCCGATGTTTTTGCTCGGCATCGTCATGGTAGCGATACTAATCAATTTTGTGCCCGAGAGCTGGGTAGAGCGGATGTATTCTATCGGCTCGTACGAAGAGGATGTCTCCGCGCAAGGCCGTCTGCATGCCTGGACCTACGCCATCAAAGTCGCAATGATGTGGCCGATTACCGGCGGCGGCTTTGAAATCAATGTCGCGAAAGACTTGTTTTTGAGGCTCGTGCCCGAGGCATCCAAAGCGCGTGCATTCCACAGCATCTATTTCGAAGTCCTCGGCTGCCATGGATTCGTCGGACTTGGCATCTTTTTGGGGATGTTGTGGGCGGTGTGGCGCAATTTCGGCTGGGTAATGCGCAAGACCCGCGGCAACCCAGAGCAAAGTTGGGCGTACGACTTGGCGACCATGGGTCAAGTCTCCTTGTTCGGCTATATGATCAATGGTGCGTTTCTGAATCTGGCGTTCTTTGATCTAATTTATCTGATCGTTACCTTATCGGGCGGCTTGCGCTTCGTTGTCAGCCAAGAGCTGACAGCCGATCAGCCGGCGCTGCAACGGCTTCGCCCGGTTGGGGCGGCGGCGGCCGGGCGAATGGCTGGGACGGCCCCTTAAGTCAGCGCCGTGAGCCAGCGCCGTGGGTCAGTGCGGTGAGTCAGCGCCGTTTACAGCGCGCGTCAGTCCTGGGACCAATCTGTAAAGTTTAATGACAGGGCCGCGCGCAGACCGGCTAAGCGATTGAGTCGCAATGCCCCTATCCCTGGCACCAGCCTTGCATTCGACTGTTCATAACCAAAACGAGTAGCTTCCGGGAGCCAACAGTGAAGTGTTTTAAACCCTTTCTTGTAGTGGCAGGTGGGCTGTGTGCGTTCAGCGCAGCGGCAACGCCTGTGTCTTTGCGGTTCAACGACGATGCAAGCTTTGACGCTAATGCTCAGTCGATCGGGTTGAACCCAGTGGGCGATGTCTTGATCCGGCGCGGCGACGCCATGGCGAGCGGGGACATCTTCGAGGCCGCCATTACCGCCGGAAGCCAGACATTGGCACCGTCCGGGATCGACTGGGAGGTCGGTCTGAACTCGTTGCAGCCGTCTGCGCAGCCGCTGCTGTCCTATGCGCCGGACACTCTCTCCTATGACTTCGAAGTCGTACCAGGGCTCGTCCCGCCGCCAACGCCTGTCTCCGGCACGGCCAGCGACCCGGTCCTGGCCGGACCGGTCAATACCGTCGCGTTTCGGTTGCAGACTGGTCCGTCGATCGCCACAACCACAGCCTCGTCCGGGATCGCCTTGTTCAATGTGGAAATTCTGGTCGGCGGCGACACGATTGTGCTAGCGGATCTGTTCGACGACCTTCTGGTCGGATCAGCGCTGTTCGGTGACCTCGACGCGGAATATTTCGTGTTGCGCTCCGACAGTTTCGCAAGCGGCTTCGACATTAATTTTACCTCGGGCCTGTTCGACTTTTTCGCACCCTCCGGCGTCGACAGCCCCTCTATCGAAATCGCCTTGGGCTTTAGTGCCAGCGACGTTCCCGTGCCATCCACGGCAGCCCTTGCCCTGGTGGGGATCGCGGCACTGCGCTGCGGTCGCATCCGCGTCCGGCGGTCCTAAGTTTGCCGGTCCTCATTTTTTGCCGGGCCGGCCCAGGCCAGCCCGGCCAACACGATGGCCTAAGCAGTTAGCCTGCCCCGCTCAGCGGCGCGCTGGGCGGGCGAAACCGGATCGTTCCGCTTGCGCGGATGCGGATTGTCCCGGTCCTAAACGCTTTGCGGCGCCCTGATCCGGTCCGGCCTTGAGCCTACTTTGGGAAAATAGGCCCTGCTGATCGCGCACGCTCTTCACACCTTCATTCGTCATCAGCCATAATACCAGTCCATAAAATCCGGCAATTGTGGAGAAGATCGCAAAATAGGTCAGCATTGCTGAAGTCAGTTCCTCTCAGCCGTGGCAATTGGCGGAAATTCGACGATGTAATGGGGAAAGCGTTTTGCTTGCCCGCTTGCCTGCCAGCGCAATGTGGCGCCGTCGAGATAAACCGGCATGTAATTAATCCGGCTGTTAGAACAAGTAATTTGCGGATTGCGAAACCATTGCGCATGCCAAACCGAGAATGCGCTCCGACCCGGCGTGCCACCGTCTACCCATTGCAGGCGTCGATTTAAGCACCAATACCGAAGGCCAATCCAAGTGTAGTTATTCGAGACATATTGCAGTGGGAAATTGGAGATGATCGCCTCATATTTTTCCGGCGTATCAATGATCACTAGCCGCCCTTTCCGGCCATTATACCGCGCACGGCTTGCAAACAGGCGAGCTTCTTCCCAGCGCATGCCATGGCGATTGGTTCGAAAGTCACGGAAGAACTGAAAATACGTGTCGCTGCTCTCCTCATAGATGGGATCGCTCGCCCAAACGTCTTCACTTTCGGCAATGGCTACGGCCTTCCGACCCATCGACCCCAGGTCTTGATAGGAAGCGGCCGGCACCGCAGTGAGCGCCGCGACAAGGAAGCCAAGCCCGCGCCACCCAAAAATCCGCAATCTCATGGTGAAAGCCCTCCTTGGCGTTCCCAATGCCGGCAGATTGTATCGCACGCCCGACTGCGGCACCAAATCAAACCAGCATCAGCGTGATAGCAACGGCGTTGCTGCGCCCGTGTTCCAGCTCAATTCGTCCAACTTTGGGGGAGCGGCAGAGACGCTAGTGTGCCGTCATAGGCTGGTAAGCCCGCCGCCCGCCGACTGCCAAAGTCCTTATTCGACGTGTTGGTGAATTCCTTGATGCGGGATCCGTTGACATTCACCAACCGGTTCCCTTGCAACAATATCTCGCCGGTTTTGCGGCCGTTCAACAGCCAGCGGCAGCAGCGTTTAGAATCATCATAGATCAGCCAGGATCCTGTCACAAACACGGCATGCGGCGTGCCCAGATTCAGCCTTTTGGCCTCCCCCGCTAAACCGATAAACTCATGATTGTCGGATTTTTCCCCTTGTTGCAGGACGCTGTCGCGGACCAGCAAGACCCCGCCGCCGTAAAAGTCGATCGCTCGAGAATTGCGTTGATCCAAAGCCGCAATGATGGAACTTTCAATCAGCAACCGTCGCGCGCCGACCTTGATGCTGTGCCCGCCTTGTTTTGTGGAATGAACCACACTGTTGCGAATTACCACTTCCTCGCCACCAGTGACATAGATACCATGCGCCCGCCCTTTAAAGCCGTTTCCGGCGAACAAGGACTGTTCGATGTGCACGCCGCCTTTCGACCCAGGCGATCCGAGGATGCCGTTCTGACTATTGACGCAGACCACGTCACGGATGAGCACTCGCTGATGCTTGGGATGTTGCAGTCGGAAACAGGCCCCGTTCTGGTCGCCAACGCGAATATCCTGCACTTGAATGCCTTGAACCAGGATCTCCGGCGCCGCTAGAATCAGGGCGGCTTTGCCAGCGCAGGCACGCGAAAATGTCGGGCGTTGGCCGTCTGGACCGGGCCGGCCGATTATTGCGACGGATTTCTTGATGGCGTCGATGCAGTCGCTGTAAAGGCCAGGACCAATCGTGATGACATCGCCGTCACTGGCCCGAGTGTAAGCTTTGGCCAGGCTTGGAAAGCGGCATGTGCCATCCTGGCAGACATCTAACTGTGGACGATCCAGCCCGTCAAACTGCGGCGGCGCCACAGTCGGGGTGAAATTTACCTCAGCGACCTTGGCGGCTCCGCCAAACTTTGCAGCCGGCGGGGCGGACAGGGGTGGGGCTGCTCCGCGGGACGGCGCGGAGAGTTGGGGTTCGAAGCCGACCTCTGGCCTGCCTGACTGTGCTGGTTCGTCTGGCTGTACGGCTGCTCGCGACGTGATGAGCGCGTTCTCAACCTTGCGCAGGCGGCTATCCAATTCCGACACGCGCAGTTTCGCCGTCAGCGCTTCGCCTGTTTTATCCAGGATGTATTGCGGGTCATAACCAGCCATTTGGGTAAGGACAAACAGCCCAGCCAAGCCGGTGAAGGCGGCGGTAAGCGCAAACACCATCCCGGCGAGCGCCGCGCGGATCAGCAAGTTTCGCATTCTGAGGGTGCCTCATACCGCCGAATGAATGTCCGCCACAGCTAAGCGATGGGCGCGGTAAAGTCAAAAGCTACCGGGCGCTTGCTTTTACCGGCCTGCCGCGGCAGGCTATAGAGCGCATTAGCCGGCCACGGTTCGTGGCACGCCCCGGAGCACATCTGCGGCACGCTCTATGCCCGCCCGGAGCACGGCTCGGCCCTGCCTGCCACGGACGCACCATGAAACTCCTGCTCTGCACCGGCTTTCTCCCGCCTTATGCGCCGTCCTCAGCGGTACGCGTCTCCAAATTTGCCGCCTTTTTGCTGGCCCGGGGCCATGACGTGCGTCTGTTGGGCGCGCTCAACCAGCAATATCCACCGGTGGTGGCCGCGGAATTTCCCGAGGAGCGGGCGCTTTACGTTCCTTATACCGATGTACGGGATGTCCTAGGTCGACTAAGGCCGAGCCGTGAAAGGTCAAAACCGAGTGCCGAGGTGAGGCCTCGCCCTTCCAAACCGGGGCCCGCGTCGGATGCCGCGCCTGCCTCTGCGGTTCAGAAGCTCAAGACAAATGTCAGGGCGCTGTACCAAACGAGCTTCGCCTTGCCAGACAATTTGCGACTTTGGCAGCGACCGGCGGTTCAGGCAGCGCTGCAGGCTTGGCAAGATTGGCGACCGGACTTGATCTACGTTTCGGCACCGCCACACAGTGCAATTGGCGTGGGGGCGGATTTGGCAGCGCACTGGTCGGTCCCCTGGGTGCTAGAATATCGCGATCTTTGGACAGAACATCCATATTATGGCGAACCGTTTTGGCGGCGCGCCGTCGAGAGACGGCTGGAAGCCCGATGGACGCAATCCGTCGCGGGCTATGTCACCGTGACCCGCACGTGGGCGAATTGGCTTAAGCGACGCGGAAAGCCGGTCATCTTGGCAATGAACGGCTTTGATCCGGCCGACTATGCCTGTCCCATGCCTCCCGACACCGACCCGCGAACCCTCAGTCTGATCTATGCCGGAGCGCTGTACGGCGCCAAGCGCGACCCTTCGCCGCTCTTTCAAGCCATCGCCGACCTTGGACCGGACAAAACCCGGCTGCGCGTGCGATTCCATACCCCCGGGCCGAACGAGGTCGCCTCACTTGCGGCACGGTACGGATTGGAAGACCCCGTGGTGCAAAGCCTGCCGCCGGTGCCCCGCCAAAAGATCCTGGAACTGGAGCAACGCTCCAGTCTCCTTCTATTGCTGCGCTGGGACGATCCGCGGGAGGATAGCGTCATCGCCGGGAAGCTTTTCGAATATATCGGCGCGCGCCGGCCGATCCTCTCAATCGGCAGGACGCGCGGTGAGGCTGCGGACTTGATCGTTGAAAACAAGTTGGGGGTGGTGTGCGGTAGCGCACCGGACGCCGGCGCGCTTCTGCGGCAGGCACTGGACCAGGGAGCAGACGCCGCCGTGGGCTATGATCCAGCTGCGGCAGTCGGATTTGCCCGTGAGTCACAGTTCGTCGCAATCGAGCAATTTTTTGCCGAGCTCGTCTAAGCCGCTCATCGGCAAAGGCTTGCTAGGGGAGGCCGGCTTTCGTCGACGGATTGCCATAATCTTAACTTATTGTGTGTCCAGTTTGCGGCGGCGTGGGACGGGGGCGGGACATCTCTCGCATTTGTAGCTGTTTTTGAGCTTTTTCCAAAAAGTTGGCAGAGAAGGTTGTGCTTCCAATCGAATAGCGTTTCTGTTGGGATGGGGTAAATAAACACAATTTGTCAAACGACCGGACTTCACATTCGCTTTACTGAAAGTTAAGCTGTGTGAGCAATGCTGCCCATGTAGGAGTTGTGCTATGTCGCGCGCTTTTATTGCGGGAATGTTTTTCGCTCTGGCCCACCTTTGTATTGTGCTGCCGGGTTATGCCGAAATGATGGAGAAGGGGAAAATGACTACAAATCTCTCTGATCAGGTTGCTGGTCTTGAGCCAGGGACTTGGACGAAACTAGAAACGGCAAACGATTTCTATGATGTCGCTGTTACTAGAAGCGAACATGATCGCATTAATGACGAAGCTGATGCCTATGTGCCGTTTTGGGGCGTGCTCGGGCCGTCAGGTTTGTTCAGGGCCTGGAATAGCGCTGCATTCGATGATGCCGAAAATCGGTTTCTGTTTCATGGCGGCGGGCATAATGATTATGGTGGGAATGAGGTCTATTCGTTCGACTTCGATACGCTGGAATGGGTCCGTCTGAGCGACCCATTGCCTTACAACGCCGTTGAGCCGGGCGATGGGCGGCTTGTCTATATTCCCGATTCAGATGGGGATGGCGAGCAGGACGCCCCTGTCTCGACCCATACCTATGATGGCCTAGAATGGAACCCGGTATCAGAAACGCTGTGGTTGACGACGCAGGGTTGGACCCGATTTTATCCCGCCGGCCCTGACGGCGGCCCAAAGCGCAAGGCCGCCTGGGAATTCGACCCCGAAACCGGGGAATGGACCGGGCATGATGGTCCCTATAATCATTTTCACGGACCCACGGTTCATGTCCCGAACACCGATCATATTCTTTCCATTGAAATAAAGCGTTCGGGTAATGTGGCGCATCTGCTCAATGCTGACGGAAGTACGCAGACGCTGGGGGGAATTCGCGGCGATTACGTTGAAGGCGTGACTGTGGCGTTTGCCAACCCTGAAACCGGACAACTTTATGCCTTAACCAAGAAGGCATTGTTTGAACTGGAGATAAATAACGATCAGCTGTTTGCTACCCGGGTATCCAATTTCCGCCACGGGGGGGAGCCGGAAGATCTCAACTTCCTGACCAACCATAATCAATCCGGCGTTGCCTATCGGCCAGTCGATGGCAAGTTCTACTTTTGGAATGGCGGGGCTCGGGTTGGGACCTGGGACCCGGAGACCAATACCTGGAACCGCTTCTACAATTCCGACAGCGAGGACCAGCCGACCGGCAAGGGATTCTCGAAGGTCTTCGGCAAATGGACCTACTTGGAGGACCATGACGTCTTTGTCGGCATTCAGGGCACGGAAGGACGCGGTCAGGGCGGCCTGTTCCTGTATAAGCCAACCGATGATGTGAACCGCGGCCGGCCGCTGGAGTTGGATGATCTAGAAGTAGAATCTACCGGCGTTGCGACATTGGGCCTGTTCGCTGAAGCCTCCGGCGACGATGATTCCGACAGCAGCGTTCGCATCGAATATCGTCAGGCCGGGGACTCGGATTGGCGGTCAGGCCCGGATGCACTGTTCCTGCGGACCGGTGGCGATATTGGCTTTACGGCTACCCTGCAGGGATTGCAGCCAGATACCGATTACGAAATTCGGCTGGTCGCCCAGGATCCTGACGGCGTCACTTATGACGATGAGGTTCTCACGGCGCGGACCGCCGCCTTGCCGCCGGCGCGACCGGCCGACTCCACCGAGATCCGGGTTTCGACGACACAAGCGCTGCGCGAGGCCCTAAATCAGGCCGACCCAGGTGATGTGATTATCCTAGAAGAGGGCACATACGGGTACTTCAGCATCGAACGCAGCGGTACAGCGGATAATCCCATCATTATCCGCGGTGCCAACGCAGAAGGAGTGGTACTCGACAAGAATGGCGAGGGCACCGGTGCGGTCATCTGGGGTGATTATGTCCATCTGGAAAATATGACCATCCGCAATGCCGAGCGCGGGCTCTTAATCCGTGGCAGTAAGCAGGATGACAACGAAACCGATGGCGTCGTGGTGCGCGGGGTCTATTTTGATGATGTCCGCGTCGGCATTGATGCCGGCGATGGCAATCGGGATCTCGTCATCGTCGATAATGTTCTGAACGGTCGCTTCGAGCCGTTGGAAACCCGAACGTCCGGAGGGGAACGCGGCATCACTGTCGGCGGCCAGGATATTGTGGTCGCGCATAATACGGTGTCGGGATTTCTGGATTCGATCAGCACGTCCCGGGCCAGCAACATGGACAATATTGGAATCGAGATCTTCCGCAACGAGATCTTGTGGGGAGCTGATGACGGCATCGAATTTGATTATTCGACCCGGCATGTCAGCGCCTTTGAAAATCTCATTGCCAATCATGCGAACGGTTTGAGCTTCCAGCCGGTCTATAACGGCCCGGTCTATGCCCTTCGTAATATCGTCTACAATACTGAACGCGGACCACTAAAGATAAAGCCAACCGATGCCAATCCTGATGGCTTAGTTGTCGCTCACAATACTTTCATCAAAAGCGGGGCGGCACAGCAGAATTCGTCAACCAGTTCTTCTGATATTACAATACAGAATAACCTTTTCTATAGTCAAAACACTGACAATAGATATGTGCTTAAGGACTCGAGTAAATATAATTCGAATATTAACGTCGATTATAATGCTTGGACCGCGGATGGTCGGTTCCAGTTTGGTCGCAAATCGACCGATTCCTTTGCGGAATGGTCAGGCCGGGGCCCTCACGGCGCCAATGACATACTTTTGCAGCCGGATGCCGTCTTCGCCAATGTCCCCACCGACTTTGACACGAACCCCTTCGGCAGCCAGTTCCGTTCGCCCAATGGGGTGGATTTCCGCCTGGCCGATGGCTCCGGGGCGATTGACGCGGGCGTGCTGTTGCCCGGTTTGAATGACGCCTATACCGGCGCGGCGCCGGACATTGGCGCCATCGAACGCGGCAGCGCCATGCCCGATGTCGGTTCGCGCATCTTGGGCGACGGGGCGGCCGGTTTGATCGCTGTCGATGATCGCGTGCGTGTGGACGATGGCGAGCCAGTGGAATTCGATCCGACCCGGAACGATGTTGATCTGGATGGCGAGGCGCCGCAGATCGTCGCCCTGGGCCTGCCGGAGCATGGCGACGCGGAACTGCTGCCATCTGGCCTGGTGCGCTATACGCCGCTGGCCAGTTTCACCGGCACCGATCGGTTCAGCTATGAAATCCGGGATGCCGAGGGCCATGTGGCCCAGGCGGAGATTATCGTTACCCTTGTGGCCACCGAACCTGAACCCGAACCCGAACCAGAGCCCGAGCCGGACCCCCAGCCAGAACCGGAACCGGAGCCCGAGCCGGAGCCGGAACCCGAGCCAGAACCGGAACCAGAACCCGAGCCAGAACCAGAACCGGAGCCAGTCAATGCCCCGCCGGTGGCAGGCGCGGCTGCTTTTCAGTTCCCCGTCGCTGAGGCGCCGGTGACCGGGCAACTCAGCGCCACCGATCCAGACGGCGATGCCCTGACCTTTGCTCTTTTGACCGGGCCGGACAAAGGCAGCTTGACGATCGACACGGACGGCACGTTCCAGTTCGGCTTCGAAGAGGATTTCGACAGCTTGGTCGCCAATCAGTCCGACACGGTCAGTTTTGTCTTCCGGGTCACCGACACCGCCGGCAACAGTGTCGAACAAACCGGCGAAATCCAGGTCACCGGGGTCGACCGCGCGCTCACCGCCAGCGACGATGTCCTGGTTGTGGCCCCGGGCAGCAGCGGCAGCATCGATGTGCTGGCCAATGATCTGGATCCAGACGGACAGCCGCTGCAACTCACGGCGATATCCGATTTTGCCGGCGGAACGCTCAACTTCGAGACCGACGGAACCGTCACGCTGAGTGCGAATGCCGGGGCGCTGGGCCGCTATGTGTTGACCTACACCAGCCAAGATGCCGGCGGCCATAGTGCCACCGCACGGCTGACCGTGGCGGTCGGCAATGCCGTGGTGTTCGCCCAAGCAAACGCGCCGTTGGAGACGCCGGACCTGGCTGGAGCGGATGTGGTGATCGGGACCGCCGGCTTCGATACCTTGACCGGGCCGATCGGAGGCGCCGGCAGCGATCGGATCTATCTGGCGAATACCAAGCTGGTCGACATCGATTTGATCGACGGCGGTGAGGGCCTGGATCTGATCATCGCCTCGCGCGGCGATGATACCATCCGCGGCGGGCCGGAGTTCGATCATCTGGTCGGCATGGACGGCGACGATGTGTTCGTGTTCCAAGGCGATGATGGGTCGACCGATTATGTCAATGGCGGCGACGGCGACGATGCCATTGTCGGCAGCGATGGGGACGATGTGATCGGGCTGTACGCCCTGTTCGGCGTCGAGCGCATCGATGGCGGCGACGGTTTCGACATCGTGCGCGGGCGGGACGGAACCGGGGCAGATCGCCTCGACCTGTCGCGAACCGAGCTGGTGGGCATCGACCGCATTGAAACGCTGGGCGGCCGGGACACGGTGACCGGCTCGGCCGGAGACGATCTGATCGATACCGGCAGTGATGACGACGTGCTCACCGGCGGAGCCGGCTTCGACGTGCTGATCGGGGGCAGCGGCACCGACACCGCGACCTATGCCGGCAGCCGCGCGGATTACGACATTCGTGTCGGTGAAGGCGGTGTGCTCATCGTGCGGGCGCTCGGCACCACCGGCGAGGATGTCGACGAGCTGCGCGAGATCGAGCTCTTGGCCTTCTCTGATCAGACGGTCGATACCGCGCTGTTCTTCGGCGCCGCGTGACGGACACCCAACCGGGCCGGGCGCTCAGCGCCCGGCTGGGATCGCTCAGGATCGCAGCAAAGCAAACAGCGTATCGGCTATCTTTGTCTTGCCGACGTCGACGGGATGGAAGTCCCGCCGAGATTTTTCATAGAGGGCCAGCATATCCGTCACCTCGCGTGACCAGACGATCTGGAATTCGCGTTCCAGCTCCTGCAAAAACTCTGCCTGATGGTCGCCGGCGGAGCGCGGATTGACAAAGGCGACGAAGGGTTTCTTCAGTTCCAAGGCGCCGAGGGTGGAGCCGGTGCCGCCATGCACGAAAAGCATGTCGGCGGCCTCCATCTCAGCCTGAATGCTCGGCTTGAACTTGAAGAAGGCACAATGCTTCGGTTCATAAGCCGACTGGCCGATCTGGCAGACCACCTCATCGGTCAGCGCGCCTGAGGCGACAAGGCGGTCGACCTCTTGAAACAGTTCGTCGAAGGGCATGGTTGTGCCGACGGTGACGAAAATCACAGGATGGTGCCTCCATAGCTGGCGCCAGGGACCTTCGTGGCCAGGCTCGGCCATTGCACCAACGTGGTGTCCGCCAGGCGCAGCCGGCTGCACAGGCGCAGCGTGGCCGACGGCGTCGACACGCGGGTGATGCTTTCGATATAGACGGTTCGGCACCCGCACAGCTTGGCTGCGGCCAGCACCACCAGGCCTTCGGTCAACCCCAGAACCACCACCGCATCCGGCTTCTCGCGCGCGATGAAGCGCCGAGAGCGCAGAAAGATCGTCAGCAGGTGCCCGGGCGTGCGCCAGCCGACACCGCGGGTGAAGGAGCGCAGCTTGGGGATGCGATAGCTTATGCCATCCGGGCAGCCGGCCTTGATCGGGTCGACGACATTTTCGGGAATGGCATACAGAAACTCGCAGCGGTCCTTCAGATCATGGATCAGCTTGCGGGTCTGGAACCCCCATCCCCCGCCGGAAAACGAAATCAGTATCCGGGGTTTTTCGCGCATGCGCCGACCTGCTGTGGTTTCAGTCGCCCCGCCCGCCGCGGACCTGGGCTCGTCTATCCCAGTGCACCGGGCGGGGCAAGGGCGCAGCAAGCAGTGGCCCCAAGCGTTGACCGCAGCGCACGCCGGCGCCTATGTGCCCGGTAAAGCGCGGCCGGCCGTCCAGAAGGGCGGAAGCAGGGATCAGGCGATGAGCGTGACGATCGACATCATTATCCCGACCATCGGCACGCGGGCCGCCGAGCTGGACCGCGCCATTGCAAGCATTCTGGGCCAGGTGGGGGTGCAGGCGGTGCCGTTGCTGGTGGTCAACGGCAACCGCTTTGATGCCGATCTGGTGGCCCGCCTGGCCGCCCGGCCGGACCTGCGGCTGATCCAGATTGCGCAGCCGGGCGTCTCCCATGCCCGACTGGTCGGCCGGCGCCATGTCGAGGCGCCCCTTTTCAGCTTTTTGGACGATGACGACGAGCTGCTCCCGGAAGCCATGCAGATCCGCCTTGACGGCATGGCCGACCCACGTGTCGATGCGGTCGCCACCAATGGCTGGCGGGAAACGCGCACCGGTCGGCAGCCGCATTTTCAGAATCTGGCCCAGCTGCCCGAAGATCCCGCCTTGGCGCTGCTGAAGAATCAGTGGCTGGCCTCGGCGGGCGGGCTCTACCGCAGCGCCTCGATTACCGAGGCGGATTTACGCGATCTGCCGGACTATCTGGAAATCACCAAATTCGCCTTTCATCTAGCGCTGACCAAAACCGTCGCCCGGATCGATCAGCCCACCTTCATCAAATACGAAATCTCCGATGATCAGGTCTCGATCAGCCGGCGCTACCGCGAAGCCGTCCCTCAGGTGCTGCGCGACATGATGGCAATGACTGACCGGGCCGACCTGCGAACCCTGTTGCGCCGGCGCCATGCCGCGGCCTTGCATGCCTGTTCGCGGGGCGCCCGCAAGGACGGACAAATGGGCGCGGCCTGGCGCTATCATCTGCAATCGCTGCGCGCCGGGGGCTGGCGCTATCTCAGCTATTCCCGGCACCTGCTGATGCCGCTGCGGACCTGAAGCGCCGTCTTGCAGCGGCGCGATGGGAGGTCTAACGGTGAGCGCGACGGGCCAGCAGTAGCGGACGGGGTATGGCAGACAAGGCGGTTTCGACCAGATTGATGCGCGGGGCGATGTGGCTGGGTGCGGCCCGGCTGTTCGTCAACTCCATCGGCTTTGTCAGCACGCTGATTCTGGCGCGCTTGCTGGTGCCGGACGATTTCGGTCTGGTCGCGCTCAGTTCCACCTTGTCCGCCCTGATCAATGCGTTAACCGCCGTGCCGGTGGCTCAGGCGCTGGTCCGGCAGGATCATGTCGACCGACAAGACATGGACACGGCTTGGACGTTGAACCTGCTGCGTGGGTGCGGCGTGTTTTTGCTGATCAGCGCATTTGCCTGGCCGTTTAGCAATATTTATGATGATCCAAGACTGATGATCATTTTACCGGTGACCGGTCTTGGCGCCTTACTGACCGGGTTGGAAAATCCAAGTCTGGTCACGTTCAGCCGAGACCTGGTGTTCTGGCAAAAATTTGTTCTGCAAAGCTCGGCGAAAGTCGTTGGCTTTGCAGTTTCATTCTCAATCGCCATCATCTTTCAAAGTTATTGGGCATTGATTTTGGGAGGTCTTGCCTCAAACGCGATGCACCTTTTGGTCGGGTATCTCGTCAAACCCTATTGGCCCAGGCCATCTTTCGCCCGCGTCCGACAGATCTGGGCCTTTTCCTCCTGGCTCGGGTTGAGCCATATTTTGAATACGCTGTCTTGGCGCGCCGATGCGCTGATCTTGGGCTTGGATCTGCCCAAACGCGAGGTTGGCCTTTATAAGGTGGCCAGCGATCTGGCGATCTTGCCCACGCGCGAACTGCTCGGGCCGATATCCTCGACCCTGTTTCCAGGCTTTTCATCGGCCCGGCGCAGCGGCTCTGACATGGTCAGCGCCTTTAACCGGACCCAAAGCCTGATGGCATTTGTCGGTCTGCCGATCGGCATTGGGTTTGTGCTGGTGGCCGATCGCTTCGTGCCGCTGGTGCTGGGCGAAAAATGGCTCGCGATCATTCCGATCATTCAGGTGATTGGTATTCCGCTGGCGTTGAATTCCATCGTCAGTGGTGCGCCGGGCTTTGCGCTCAGTCAGGGCCTGCCCAAGGCCTTGCTCTTCCGCGACGCCGCGATCTTCGCAATCCGCTTGCCAGCCCTGATCATCGGGCTGCTTCTGGGCGGATTGTGGGGCTTTGTGTGGGCGCGCGTCGGCGCTTGGGCCTTCGGCTTTGTGTTGAATCTGAACCTCGTCTACCGGGTCGTAGGGCACTCGTCGCTGCGGCAGCTGCATAATGTCTGGCGCTCGCTGGCTAGCGTCTCGGCCATGGCCGCCACGGTTCTTCTGGTCAAGCAGGCCATGCCCGTTGCGCCGTCGATCGGCGGGCAGGTTGGTCAGTTTTTCGCCCTGGTGATGTTCGGCGCCTTGGCCTATGTCCTGGTCCACCTGATCTTGTGGGCGATGCTGGCCAAGCCCGATGGCCCCGAACGCTTCATGCTTGATCTGGCCTCGAAAGCGAGTGCGCGCCTGCGGCAAAAGCGCGCCGCGCGAACCTAGCCTCAACAGCAAAATTCCAGTACGCTCCGCTATGTCTTTCGCTGCCCGTACCATCGGATTTTTGACGGAATGCGCGCAAGCCCGCGGCTGGAAAATCGTATCCGCCGGTTCGTCGATTTTCAGATACCGGCCACGGTGAAGGAACGTCGGCTTGCCCGGCAGATTGATCGCCTCATCATCCCACTTGGGCCGTATCGGAACCTGACGACCCTGACAGCGGCGCTGTTCGCCCTGCACCCGGAGTGCGTGGTCTTGAACCATGCCGGCATCCGCCTGTTCAGCGGGGCCGCCGACCCGTTCAGCCATTTGGAGGAGGACCAGCCGGAGCGCTTTGTCCTGCAGGCGATGCGGCTGTTGCGGACGGGCCGGCGGGGCGACTATGGCGGCAATATCCTCCTGTCGCATGCCTTCGACCGGGCGCCCTTAAAGCACCTCTACCACAACCGTTATGCCGATGTGCTGCTGAAATCCACCGCCCGGGCACTGTTCTGGAAAGAGTCCATGCGCATCCAAAACCGTTTGCAAGCAGAGCCCGACAAATTTGAGGCGATCTTGGAGCGGCATGACAGCATGCTGTTCCTGTTGCCGATCCGCCACCCGATCGATTGTGCCAAGTCCAATCTGAAGACCGGCCATGTCCGCCACCTCACGGCGCAAGCCGATCCGTCCGTGGCGACGGTGGTGACATCGATTCTGGAGAGCATCGCCTGGTTTTGCCAGTATGAACGGGATCATCCGCAGCGGTTTTGGTCCTTTACCGCCTTGGAAATTGATGCGGGCTTTCCGTCCAGACTGGCGGACTTTTGTGACCTGCAGGCGCCGCAGACGTGGCTCGCCGATGCTCAGACGATTCTCAACTTGGATGACAATTATCATCACACCCCAGAAGACGTGGCATGGTTCCGCTCCGAGGTAGACCGGCTGTTCAGCGGCGATGCGGTGACCCAGCAACGTCTCTTGAGGTTTGTCGCGGAGACACGCCGGGGCGATTGATCGCCGCGACCGGGGACCGCACAGGCGCGGTCCGCTGCGCTGAAAGCGCGCGCCGCAGCGAAGGCAGGCGGTCTCGTCTAACGAATTGGATAAGGCCCTAACGCATTTGTTGCCACGCAGCGTGTTTATCTTTTGCCCATCCAGCCTTATGCTAAAGGCAAGTAGCACAGTCGGGTTGATCGGGACGATCCCGCTTCCCACATGGCATAAGCGGGTGGAAGGAGAGCCAGATGAGCGAATTGATGACGGTGACGCCGAAGGCCGCAGAACGCATCAAGGCGTTGATGGCCAAGCGCGAGGAGCCGGTGGCCGGCCTGAAATTGGGCACGCGCGTGGCCGGCTGTTCGGGCTTTATGTATGAGCTGGATTTCGTAGCCGACGCCAAGGCCGATGATGCCGTGGTTGAAGTGGATGGCGTGCGCCTGTTCATTGAGTCCGGCAGTGTGCCCTATCTGCAGGGGGTGGAGATGGACTGGCAGGAAGATACCTTCGCCACCGGCTTTGTGTTTAACAACCCCAACGCCACGTCTCTGTGCGGCTGCGGCGAAAGCTTCAAGGTCGACGGCTGACAATTCCGCCGCGTCAGCGCTTCAGTTCCGGTCCGGAATGGCAAAGCTGCCGCTGACGCCACCGGTGGCAGGGCCGCTGTCGAACTGCCAGAGCCCGGTATCGAAATCCAAGGATAGCCGATCGGCGCGGATCACCGTATCGTTCTGCCGGAAGATGACATCGCCGCCCAAGGTTAGCGTGCCGGCGCGCACATCATAGATGCCCCAATCAGACTGCGCCTGTTCGTCAGGAGAGGTGATGCGCACATTGCCGCGCACCTCAACGCGGGAGACATCCGGGCGGTCCGCCTCGGTCATGTCATAGGATACGCGCAACGCCTCCGCACGCAGCGTCAAGGGGCCCTGCACCGCGGTCACCTGGCCTTCGAACAGGGCCATCTGTTCGAGTTGGCGGACCTCGGCGATATTGGCGGTAATATCGATCGGCGCGCGCGCTTCATGGCCTTTCAAAACGGGGCTGGAGACCTCGCCTGGCTGCGCGGCGACCGCGAGCGACCCCAATAGCAGCAACGCCAGAACCCGGCCGCTCACGGCGATTTCTCCATATCCTGGGCGATGTCCTCAACCGCGACGGGGTCGATGCGCATCCGCACGCGATTGTCCAGCCGCGCGATCCGGTCATCCGCGTAAAGGGTAAACCCGCCGGCCTGGAAATCGCCCAGCGGCGAGCGGCCTTCGACCGGCTGTTGCGATTGCGCCAGATGTCGCTCCAGATCGACCTCGGCGCGTTGGGTTGCTAGTCGATACCCGGTGCTGGTCACCAGTTCGATGCCACCGGTCACGTCGAGGATCTTCTCCTCCAGCAGATAGATCCCGCCCGGGGCATAGACGCGCGCCTCCTCGCCCTTGCCGAGGGCCATTTCAGCGGATAGCGCGCGCAACGCGATGGTCGGCGCACTGGGCGTGTCCTGCACCGCCTCTTCAGCGGACACGTGAAACAGCCGCCCCTGCGCATCGACCCCGGTATAGCGCGCATCGCGGACCCGGATCTTATCACTGTGTTCAGCCAGGGCGTCGCGGTTGAAGGTGAACCCGCGCGGCTGGTCGGAGACCAGCGGCCAAATCAGGGCTGTCAAGGCGATCGCTGCGGCGATCGCGGGCAGAATGATGCGCATCACCGCCACGAAGCGGTCATAGGGCGTCAGGGCCGACCGGCCGGTCAGCAAGAAGCGGCGGCGCGGTTGGCCGCCGCGCATGTCAGGAATGGGCAAAGATGTCCACATTGTCCCAGCCCATCAGATCCAGGGTGGCGCGATAGGGCAGAAATTGAAACGCTGCCTCGGCCAGGGCGGTGCGGCCCTCCCGCGCCAAAAGCTCGTCCAGCCGCTGTTTCAGCGCGTGCAGATGCAAGACGTCGGAGGCGGCATAGGCGTGTTGCGCCTCGGTCAGCGTGTCGGCTCCCCAGTCAGAGCTTTGCTGCTGCTTGGAGATTTCGACGTCCAAGAGATCGCGGCATAAATCGCGCAGGCCATGGCGGTCGGTGAAGGTGCGTACCAATTTCGATGCGATCTTGGTGCAATAAAGCGGCGCGGTCATCACGCCCAAATATTGCTGAAATACCGCGATATCGAAGCGGGCAAAGTGAAAGATCTTCAGGATGGTCGCATCACTCAGCAACGCCTTCAACACCGGCGCCTCGTAGCGTCCTGGCGCGAATTGCACCAAATGCGCTGTGCCGTCCCCTGCGGACACTTGCACCAGGCACAAGCGATCGCGCCGCGGTTCCAGTCCCATGGTCTCGCTGTCAACGGCGATGCTGGTGCCCCAATCCAGGCCTTCGGGCAGGTCATGCTGATGCAGGTGTATTTGGCTCATGATGCGTCGGTAAGATCTCAGGGCGGGCCATGGCACAAGCCATAGGCGCGCCGGCGCGCTGTGACAAGCGCAAGCCGACACCGCCTCAGCGCCGCGTTCGCCGGCGCTCCCGCCGCTTACGCGCGCGGCCCAAGGCGGTCTGTGTCGGCGGGCGGTGATCCGTGCGGTAGTAGCCGCCGCTGCGCACCACTTGGATAATCCCGCGCGCCACGCCGTAAGACACCAAGGCGATCACCACCAGGCTGATGGCATTCGGTCGCACATCGATTGTGGCCAGGATCAACGCCGCAAAGGCGGCTGCCAAAACGACGACGATTATTTCGAAAATCAATGGCCGACGCAGCATCTTGACCCTATTCTACGGTCCGCTCGTGCCCTGCACCACCATCTGAGGGGAGACGCAGATGAAAATCAAGGACCGCCCTGAGTTCAAAACCAAACTCGCACCCCTGACCTATTCGGCGCAAACCAAGGTTTCCGAGGCGGTCAAGGAAATGGCGGAGCGCAATATCGGCGCCGTCATTGTTGTGAATGACGATTTCACCGTCGCCGGGATCGTCTCGGAGCGCGACTTATTGCGGCGGTTGTTAGGCCAGAAGCGCGATCCGGAGACCACGACGCTGGGCGATATTATGACGGCGGATGTGCGCGTGGCCACAGCGGAGGACAATTTGATCGATTGGCTGCGGCAAATGTCTAACCAGCGGTTCCGGCACCTGCCCATCGTCGATGACCAAGGCAAGGTGGTGGCGATGATGAGCCAGGGCGACTTCGTGTCTTATACGTGGCCGGAACTGCTCTACCGCCTGCGTGAGAACGCCCAGGCAACGCTGGGCCCGCAATATCCGATCTGGCTGATCGTCGCGGCCATCATCCTGTATCTGTTCCTGGTGCTGCTGCTGGTGCTGTGAGCGGGCTATTTGCCGATACAAAAATCGCTGAAGATCACATCCAGCAGATCATCCACATCGACCCGGCCGGTCAGCCGGCCCAGCGCGCGCACCGCCAAGCGCAGATCCTCCGCTGCCAGAACCGGTTCATCCTGCTCCGCGAAACGGTCCAGATGCGCGGCCGTTTCGGTCAGGGCATAGCGGTGGCGCGCGCGGGTCAGCACCGGCTGCGCCGGGTCGGGCCGCGGCGCGGCCAGGCGCTCGGCAATCGCTGCCATCAGCGCCTCCAGGCCCTCGCCGGTCTTGCTCGACACCGGCAGATAACGCGGATCGTCAAGGCGCGCCAGGTCAGCCTTGTGGGCCACCCATAAGTCCTTGGTCGCTGGCACCTCCGTGGCGGCCGCGGCGCCGGTGTCAGCAGCATCGACGACTCGGATCACCAGATCGGCCCGATCCATGGCCGCGCGCGCCCGGCGCACGCCTTCCTGCTCGATCGGATCCGCACTGTCGCGCAGTCCGGCCAGATCCAGCAGATCGACCGGCAGGCCGGCCAGATTGAGCCGCACCCGGACAATATCGCGCGTGGTCCCGGCGATCGGCGAGACGATGGCTGCCTCGGTGCGCGCCAGCCGGTTCAGCAGCGAGGATTTGCCGGCATTGGGCGGCCCGGCGATGGCGATGGTGAAGCCGTCCCGGATGCGCTCGCCCAGATCGCCTTCGCCCAGATGCCGGCGGATCTGCCCGCCGATCGGCAGCGCCGTGCCGCGCGCCTGGCCGATCAGGTCTTCCGGCAGATCCTCGTCGGAAAAGTCCAGCGCGGCCTCCAGATGCGCCAGCGCGCGCATCAGCGTGGCGCGCCAGCGCTCATAAAGTTGCCCCAGATGCCCGTCCAGCTGGGTCAGCGCCTGCAGCCGCTGGGCCGGTGTCTCGGCTGCAATCAAGTCGGCCAGCGCCTCCACCTGGGTCAGATCCAGGCGGCCATGATCGAAGGCGCGGCGGGTGAATTCACCGGGCTCGGCCGGTCGCAGTCC
Organism: Rhodothalassiaceae bacterium; assembly: GCA_050331575.1. GTDB lineage: Bacteria > Pseudomonadota > Alphaproteobacteria > Sphingomonadales > Rhodothalassiaceae > JBHJGS01. The sequence goes on from JBHJGS010000028.1 coordinate 27,529, forward strand.
GTCCAGATCGGCCAGCGCCTGAAGCACCGCCTCAACCACCGTTGGCCCGCCATGGACCTGCAATTCCGCGACATCTTCTCCGGTGAAGCTGTGGGGGCCGGGAAAGAACAGCACCAGGCCGGTGTCCAGAAGCGTGCCGTGGCGATCGTGCAAGCGCCTCAGCGCGGCCCGGCGCGGCGGCGGCACGTCTGCGGCCAGCGCCTGCAGGGCACGACCGGCATGCGCGCCGGACACGCGGATCACCGCCACCCCGGCCGGCCCCGGCCCGGTGGCGCAGGCAAAGATCGTCTGGGTCACCGCTCCTGCGTGCCGCCCCCGGCCAGTTGCGACCAGAACAGCTTTTGCATCTGCTCAAATCCCGCGCCGGCGCCGCTGGCCCACAGCTTGATCATCTGCTCGATATCTTCCGGCTGCAGGCCTTTCTCGACCCGGTCCTGCATCTGGTCCATCATCGCCTTCTGTAGCGGGGCAACATCCGGCAGGCCCAAAAAGGCGCGGGCTTCCTGTGGCGTGCAGTCGATATCGATCGTAACCTTCATGGCGGGGCTCCTGAGTGCGCGGGGGTCCAGCACTGCCGGACTGCGCCGGCTTTGACAAGCAAGGGGGGGAAGACCGATGCCGCAGCGATCGCTGCACACGCCGCTGGGCGATCTGACTGTGTCACAGGAGCAGGACGCGATCGTGGCGCTGGACTGGGGCTGGGGCCGCGACCAGGCCGACACCCCGCTGCTGGCCGAGGCGGTGGCGCAACTGCAGGATTATTTCGACGGCCGGCGCACCGCCTTCGAGCTGCCGCTCGCCCCGCTCGGGACGCCGTATCAGCAGGGTATCTGGCGGGCCTTGCAGGCCATTGCTTATGGCGAGACGGTCAGCTACGGCGCTTTGGCGGAGCGGCTGGGCACGGCTGCGCGGCCGGTCGGCACCGCCTGCGGCGCCAATCCCATTCCGATCTTGATCCCGTGTCACCGGGTCATCGCCAAGTCCGGCGCGCTGGTGAACTATTCCGGCGACGGCGGCATCGAAACCAAGGCCGCATTGCTCAGACTGGAAGGCGCGATGCTCGCTGTTTAGAAGGCGGGCCTTATTCCTCAACGATGAACACGGCCGCATAGCCCAGCAGCAAGAAGAAGGCGACCGGGGCGAAGGCGGCGACCACGGGCGGAACGGTGCCCAGTTCGCCCAGCGCCAGCATGAAATTCTGTACCACGAAAAAGCCGAAGCCCATGGCCATGCCCAGGATCGCGCGGGCGAACAGCTTACCGGCACGCGCTGAGCCGAAGCCGACCACCGCGGCCATCACCGGCATGATCAGAGCGCCCATGGGAGCTGCGAATCGCTTCAGGAACGCCGTGCGCAGGTCACGGGTGTCGGCGCCTTCGCGGTTCAGCTGCTCGATTGTCGCGTCCAGATCGCCCAGGGCGCTGTGGTCCGGCTCGATGGTCTCGGTCAAAAAGCGATCCGGCGGCACATCCAGATCCCAGGGCTGGACCTCGCGCACCACCGTGGTCAGATCGGCGGCATCGAAGCGCCGCGCGCCGTAGAGCGTCCAGCCGCCATCATTGTACCAGGCAAAGTCCGCGGTCATGGAGCCGGACAAAAGCTCGTCCGGCCCGCGGTCATAGACGGTGACATCGTCCAGGATCACCCGGGTCCCGGAGCGGGTCACGCTGGCGGCGTGGATGATCGTGCGATTGTCGCCGATCCACACATCGGCGCGGCTTTCCGGCGGCGGACCCAGATCCAGCGCGAAGCCATTGTCTTCCCAATAGTCCAGGCGAGCGGTCGCCTCGACCACGACGGTTTCCTGGAAAACGAAATGGCCGATGGCGATGAGCAGGCAGCCCAGGCCGAGCGGAAACAAAATCCGGTGCGCAGACAGCCCGGCCGCGCGCAGCACGGTGATCTCGCTGCCCTGGTTCATCTGGCCCAAGGTGACCAGCGCGCCGAGTAGGGCGGCGAAGGGCGCAAACAGGGTCAAGAGCTGCGGCAGCCTCAGCGCCACATAGCGCAGCAAGGTGGCCTGATCGGCGGCGGGGTCAGCCAGGATCTCGTCGGAATTGGCCAAGACGTCGAGCATCAGCAGGATCGACACCAACAGCCCCAGCAAAACGGCGAACCGCATCAGGAACCGGCGTGTCATATACAGCGTCAGCGTGAATGACGGGGCCGGCGCCCGGCGCAGGCGCATCAGCCAGCCGGTCATGCCGGGCGCGCCCGTCGCGGGCGGCTGCGCAACAGCCGCTTGATCGGCCCGCTCAGCAGTTCCCTCAGGGTGCGCACCGCCGCCTCGACCAGGGCCAGGGGCCGGCCGCCGGGGATGTTGGCGACGACATAGAGCGACCAGAAACTGAGCGCGCCATAGACCGCATAGGTGAGCCAGACCGTGGTCCAGGGGCTGGCGCCCAGATCCATCTGATCCTCGCCGGCCTCGATGAATTCGTTATAGACGATCACCGAGGCGATGCCGACGATCATGCTGACGCCACTGTCCTTGCGCTTTTCGGTGATGCCCATGGCGATGGCCAGCGGCGGCAAGATCAGGAAGGATAAGGTGTTGACGATGCGCCAGTGCCAGGCGGAGACGAAGCCCCAGCGCTCCGGCCCGTCCGGCAGCTCAGCCAACGCTGCCAGAAGCTCGTCATTGGTGGCCTCGCGCTCATCATCGCCGCGCTCGCGAAACGGCGTCAATTCGGGTAGATCCAGCGTCAAGTCCTGGCTTTGAAAGGTCAGCACGCGCGGATTGGCCACATTCGGCGACAGGTCCAGAAGTGAGCCATCATAGAGCCGCAACACCACCAAATTCTCATCATCGGTGGCGAAAAACGCGCCGCGCTTGGCGGTGATCGCCGTGCGGTGGCCGGTTTCTGTGATGCGCTCCAGAAACAGGTCGACCAGCACCTGGCCGTCATTGCGGGTGCTGCCGATGCGTAGGGTCGCTCCGTCGCCCAGGTCGGTAAAGGCGCCGATATCGATCTTGGCGCCCAGCGCACCGGAGCGGGCATCGAAGCGCAGCTCGGAATAGCGGTAATGGCTGTAAGGTTGCAGATAGCCCAAGAGCAGATAATGGATCGCCATCAGCCCCAGCGCCATCAGATAGATCGGCCGCAGCATGCGCCACTGCGACACCCCGCTGTTCAGAAAGGCATCCAGTTCCGAGGACAGCGACAGCCGCCGAAACGCCAGAACAATGCCGATGAAGAAGCCCAGCGGCATGCCCAGGCCCAGATATTCCGGCACCTGGTGCATCAGCATGCGCCAAACCACATCGACCGGGCCGGACTCATTCACCACGAAGTCGAACAGCCGCAGCATCTGCTCCAAAAGCAGCAGCATGACCGCGATGACCATGGTCATCACAAACGGCGTCAGCAGCGCCCGCAGAAGGTAACGGTCCAGTCGGATCAGCATGGCTTGGGCCCCTGACCGGCCGGTTTGGCGCCGGTCACGCCTGGGCCGGTACTTTGCGGCTGCCGGTGGAGAAGATCAACAGCAAGGACAAGGTGGTGGCCTGCTGCACGCCGGTGAACGCCAGCAATACGCCGGCCAGGGCGGCTTCCGGGATCTGCACGGCCCCGGCCATTGGCAGCGCCGCAGCAAAGAAGGTCAAATTCTTATTGGGCACCAGCGGCAAGCGGTTGACGATTTGATACAGCGTCAAAAACAGGAACCAGGTGCTCAGCGAGACACTCGGCAGCGCCACGGCGTACATCAGCAGCTGCAACACAAAGGTCAGCGCGAAGCGTCCGGCATGCATGCAGGTGACCTGCGCCAAGGGGCCACCGTCGCTTGACAATAAGCGCCGGCGCAGCAGCACAAGGCCCAAAATCAAGCCCAGATCCAGGGCGATGAGCGCCACCGCCCCCGCCACGATGCCGTTCAGCGGCAGTGTATAAATGCTGCCTTCGATCAGCAGAACCGTCAGGAACAGCACGGTGGCCAGGTTCGATACCGCTGCGGAGGTGAGATTGACATCTTTGACCAGACGCAGGACGTCCATGGTCGAGCGGCCCCATTCCCGCCGAGCCCAGAAGGTGAAATAGGCCTCTCCGGAATAGCTGAAAAAATCGAAATTGAAGATTTTCTTGCGGATGAACACCGGGACATGCCGCCATTGCGACCGACCCACAAGGCGGCCATAAATCCAGGTATCGGCCAACGGCAAGGTCATGTAGCGCAGGGCAAACAGCGCGTAGAACCAAGGTGTTGTGGGCAAGGCGCTAAGCACTTGGTCCCAGCCCAGCCGGTTCAGGCGCACCAGCACAAACACCGCCAATGCCGCCATGAAGCCCCATTGCAAGACTTGGCCAAGCAAGGTTCGGCGCGCTGAGCCGGCCGGACCGATGACGCGGTCAGCGGTGTGGGTGAAGGCTCGTTGCCGAGCCACAAGACGGCGGTGCCAAGATTCGCGGATCGGAAATATCAAGAACGCCCTACTCTTGCATGGCCGCGCTCCGGCAATGGGCTGCCGCTGTGGTCGGCTTCTGGAGGTCATCACCTCCCCTTGCTTGGTTGGCCTACACTCTTGTGCCCGCGCCCGCAAGCCGGCTAACCCGCGCGATAAGCCGCTTGTGACCGATCGCAAGCGCCGGCGAGGAGGCGAATGCCGAGATGAGCAAGGACCCGGCCACCGCGCCCATGAGCGTGGTGCTGCCGTTCTACAATGAGCAGGCGTTTCTGCCTGCAAGCCTGGCATGCCTGGCGGCGCAGACTGTTCGCCCGCTCAAGCTTATCCTGGTCGACAACGCCTCGTCCGACGGATCAACTGCGGTGGCGCGCCAGTGCCTGCAGGGCACAAGCGGGATAAAGACGGTGTTCCTGCAAGAGCCGCGGCCAGGCAAATGTGCAGCGCTGCAAACCGGGTTGAAAGCGGTCGACACGCCGTTCGTGGCCTTGTGCGATGCGGATACGGCCTATCCGCCGCACTATCTGGCGCAGGCCCTACAATTGTTCGAGGCTGGCGGTGCTGATCTGGTGGCGTGCCTGGCGATGGGTGTGTCGCAGGCCCCGACGCGTTGGCGCGCACAGCTCAAGCGCCGCAAGGGTGTGATGATGTCGACGCTGTTTCCGCGGCACTGCCATACCGGGGGCTATGGCTTCGTGCTGCGCACCCAGGCCTTGCGTCAGGCCGGAGGCTATGATCCCGATGCCTGGCCGTTCACGCTGATGGACCATGAGCAAATGGCACGGATCTTCAAACTGGGCCGTGGGCAATATCACCCTGATCTGTGGTGCCAGCCCTCAGCGCGGCGGGCCGATCGGTCTTCGGTGCGGTGGACCTTGCCGGAGCGGCTGTTATACCAGGCGCTGCCGTTTGCCGCGCATGATTGGTTCTTTCATCGCTTCCTGGCGCGGCGTTTCCGAGCCAGGCGTCTGCAAGGCACGGCATTGCGCGAACAGCCTTGGCGCCGGGCGCGCTAAACCAACATGCGATCAGGCGCGATCGCGAGGGATCGGATGACCCTGTCCGCCTTCTTTGGCGCGCGCCTGTCTATCCGAGCGATTGGCGCGACCAGCGGCTTTAGGTGCGGCCCATCCAGCGCGCCAGGCGTCCGCGCAGGCCCCGGGCTGGCTCCGGTCCGCCGATCTCGAAGCTTAAGGCCGGGTCGGTCAGATTGAACGCGAAGGACAGCCGCGCCTGCCCGCCTTGAAACGGTTCGACCCGATGCGGCAGCGACGACGGGAACATGATGGCGCGTCCTTCCACGGGAGGCACCCGCACTTCCTGCCGCGGACCTAATGCCGCACCGGCCGCGGTGCGCCATATGCGCCGCGTGCCGCCTTGGAATCCGAAATATTTGTAGATCTGGTCCTCCAGCACCAGATCGCCGCCGGAGCCCATGTCCAGCGCCGCGTAATAGACCCCCGACCAATGGCCGCGGCTGCCCAGATGTTCATGGCTGACATTGAAGCTGCCTGGGGGATTGTAATTGGCCCAGCCGCTGAATCCGACCGGCGCAGGGCCGGGGCTGAGCCCATGCACCTCTGCCCGAACCTGGTCATAGGCGGTGAGCAGCGCTGCCTTCAGCCCCTTGAACGCCGGGACCTCCCGATCGAACAAGTCCTTTGGTGAGTGCCAGCCGCCGCGATTGGTCACGCGGACACCGCGGTCCTCCGCGCGGGCTGTGTTGACCGCCTCGATCAGATCGGACTTCAAGGCGGCCGCCTCTGCCAAGTCGAAGCGGAACACCGGCACCGGGAACAGCTCGTTCCGACCCGCCGTTAAGTGCACCATGATCCAGCCTTTTGCGACGAATCCCTATATCCTTGCCTTCGATCAACCCGGCGCCGAGTCCGGCATGTGACTCTTGTCCTGATGGCAGAAAGGACCGATATCAATCGGTAATGCATGACTGACGACCAAAGCTGCGCCAAATCCCCGCCTGAATCGGACCGTCTTTGATGGACCCTAGCCTGTCCGCCCATGATTGGAAATCGGATCCGCCAGCGCCAAGTCTGCCGACGCTGAGGGGGCGGCGCTATGGCATTGATTGGTTGCATCGCTTGGAACGCGCCACTCTTGGCCGGCTTCCCGATCATCCCACGATCAATCTGGCCTTGTCACAGTTCAAATATTTTCTGCATAACCGGCGCGCCGCCCAGCTGCATCCGCCGCTTGGCTTTGCAGAACGGCTTATGGGGCTGAAACTGTCTGAGCAGGCGCGCAGTCCGGCGCTGTCGCCGTTGGTCGATAAGGCCGGGGTGAAGCAGTGGGTGACCGCGCGGCTCGGCCCGGGCCATTGCGTGCCTACCCTGGCGCTTCTCGACAGCCCAGCCGCCATTGCAGACTTCGCCTTTCCGGTGCCCTCGATCGCCAAGCCGACCCACGCCTGCCGGGATATTCTGTTTTTTCTTCAGAACGGCCCCACCGCCGCGGAACGCCGCGACATGGCCGCCTGGCTGGAGATCGACTTTTTTGCCGTCAATCGAGAACCGCCTTATCGCGGGCTGACACCGAAGGTCATCGTCGAGCCCTATATCGGCGATGCCGTGGGCCCGCCTGATGATGTGAAACTCCTTTGTTTCCATGGCCGGCCCAAGATCATTCAAGTCAATCATGATCGGTTCGGCCGGCACAGTCTGGATCTGTATGACATGGATGGCCGCTGGCTGCCGCTGCGCTATCGGCAAAACGCATCCGGCCGCGCCTTTCCCTATCCCGCCCTGCTGCCGGCCATGGCCGAGATGGCGAAGGAGCTCAGCCGGGGCCTGCCATTCGTGCGGGTTGATCTTTACGTCACCGAGGGCCGCTTGCTGGTCGGCGAGATGGCACTTTATCCCAGCAATTGCACCGTGCATTTTGAACCTGCGCCGGCGGATCGCTACATCGCCAGGCTGTTTGACGAGCCGGACCTGCCGGTCGGCCCAGAGCATCTGCCGGCCTGAAACATCTGTACCTTCCCACCGCATTCATGCATAATCCGGGCCAAGCGGGGAAGGCAGGTGTTTGGCGCATGGACGATCCATTAAGCCGGGAAAGCGTCGCGGCGGCCGGTGAAGGGTTGCTGGTCCAAGGCATCGGCAAGAGTTATGGCCGCAAGCAGGTGCTGCGCGACGTGTCTTTGCAGCTGCACCGGGGCGAGGTGGTTGGCCTGCTGGGCCCGAATGGCGCCGGTAAGACAACCTGTTTTTACACGATCATCGGCTTGGTGAAGCCCGATCAGGGCCATATCCAGTTGGACGGGCGCGAGGTGACGCGCCTGCCAATGTATCGGCGCGCGCAATTGGGCATCGGCTATCTACCGCAGGAGACGTCGATCTTCCGTGGCCTGACCGTGGCGGACAATATCCGCGCGGTGCTGGAGGTGGTCGAGCCGGACCGGGAGACGCGCGAGCAGCGGCTGGAGGAATTGCTGGAGGAGTTCGCCATCGCCAGATTGCGGCGCACGCCGTCGATCGCGCTGTCCGGGGGCGAACGGCGTCGCTGTGAAATCGCCCGCGCGCTGGCGGCCAATCCCAGCTTCATCCTGTTGGACGAACCCTTCGCCGGCATTGATCCCATCGCCATCGCCAATATCCGCGAATTAACCGCCCATTTGAAAGACCGCGGTATCGGAGTGCTGATCACAGACCATAATGTTCGGGAAACCCTGGATATCATCGATCGCGCATACATCATTTTCGATGGCGGGGTGTTGATGGAGGGCACGCCAGCGGACGTAGCCGCCAATCCCGACGTTCGACGGGTTTATCTCGGCGAACGCTTTCATTTGTAGCGAGGCGTTGTCATGGCTTTGTCGTCGCGGCTTGATCTTCGGCAATCACAGCAACTGGTGCTGACCCCGCAGTTGCAGCAGGCGATCAAGCTGTTGCAGCTGTCCAACATGGAATTGGGCGATTTCGTCGCCCAGGAGATCGAGAAAAATCCTCTGCTTGATCGGCCGGAGGGCGAAGACAGCCCGGCCGCTGAGACGCCGGAGCCGCTGGTCAATGGCGAGGCCGGACCGACCGCCTCCGACACGGCCTTGGTCAACGGCAATGGCGCGGATAGCCCGCTGGACACCGATGTGCAGGACAGCGTGTTCATCGACGATGGCATCGCCGACCGCATGGACGCACCGGTTGGGCTGGCCGGTGCTGGGTCCGCGCCGGACGAGGATCTGCCGGGGCTGGATCAAAGGCTCAGCGAGGCGGCCAGCCTGAAAGACCATATCGAGGCGCAACTGCCCGGCTTGTTCACCGCGCCGATGGACCAAATGATCAGCGTCAGCCTGATCGATCTGTTGGATGAGGCGGGCTATCTGCGCACGGACCTAGAAGACGTTGCGCAGCGCCTCGGCGCCTCACCGCTGGAGGTTGAAGCGGTGCTGACCTCGCTGCAAACGCTCGATCCCGCCGGCGTGTTCGCCCGCGATCTGCCGGAATGCCTTGCCCTGCAACTGAAGGAGCGCGACCGCTACGATCCGATGATCGGGGCGCTGTTGGAGCATCTGGACCTGGTGGTCCGCAATGACCGCGCGGGCTTGCGCCAGATCTGCCAGTGCGAGGATGAGGATCTGGACGATATGCTCGCCGAGCTGCGCAGCTTGAACCCTAAGCCGGGATTGGCGTTCGGCGGCGAGGCGATGGAGCCGGTCGTACCGGACGTGTTCGTTCGCAAGGGTCATAACGGTCTGTGGACGGTCGAGCTCAATCAGGAGACGCTCCCACGGGTGCTGGTGAACCAAAGCTATTATGTTGAGCTGAATACCCGCGCCAAGGAAAAGACCGAGAAGGCGTTCTTGTCGGAATGCCTGGCCAATGCCAATTGGCTGGTCCGCGCGCTGGACCAGCGCCAACGCACCATCTTGAAGGTGACCACGGAATTGGTCCGCCAGCAGGAGGGATTTTTCGAACACGGCGTGCGTGCGCTGAAGCCGCTTACGCTCAGGCGCATTGCCGAGGCCATCAACATGCACGAAAGCACCGTCTCGCGTGTCACCTCGTCGAAATATGTCGGCACGGCTCGCGGCGTCTTTGAGTTGAAATATTTCTTTACCGCCGCGATCAAGGGCGCGGATTATGGCGAAGAATATTCCGCGGAAGCCGTGCGTCACCGCATCAAGGAGTTGATTGATGCGGAAGATCCGAAGAAGATCCTGTCCGATGACAAGCTGGTCGCGATCTTGAGGGCTGAGGGGATCGATATCGCCCGCCGCACCGTCGCCAAATATCGCGAGGCGATGCGCATCGGCTCGTCGGTGGAGCGCCGCCGCCAGAAGCGCGCGCGGGCGTAAGCGCCCGGCCAATCTGTCCAACCAGGCCAATGTGTCCAAACTGGCCCACCTGCCCAATCTGATCGAGTCGATCCTGCGGCCCAGGCGCGAACCACATCACGCGCAAGCCCGTCACTCCTTGTCCTTTTTTGGCGCCGGCTTGGCGCCATCGCTTGTCCAGGCTGGTGGGTCGCTGGCCGGAAAACTTTCCTCGCTGGCTTCCTCAACTGGATCAAGCTTCGTCCGATGCGGGCGCTTGTCTTTCGGCGTATCGTCAGTGGCGGTCACAGGCAGCGCTCCGGAAAGCAAATCCTACTCGGCGGGGGCGACCGCCAAGCTGATCCGGACATAACGATCCAATCGCCACCACCGTTCCGCCGTGCGCCGGTTGCGACCGGCGGGCCGGGCGGCTGATGCGGCCTGGCCGAAGCGGCAAGGGAGCCTTATTTGTCCCGGATGACCCGCCGCTCCGGAGCGTAGGGGTCGTTGATGGGTTCGAAATCGCGCAGTTCGATGCGGCCGCGGCGCACGACATTATCCAGGGCATGGCCTAGATTGAAGCGATAGGCTTCCGGGGACAGGCGGGCGCCGCCATCGGCGCGACGCAACACGTCGATGGTGCCGATATCGGAGTCGGTGATGCCTCGGAACGCATCGGGGCCGGCATGGCGGCCAGGGCGATGGCGCAGCACCAGGTCGCCGTCGACGACCTCACCGCGGGCGGCGATGTCGCGCACCCGATAGGCATGATTGTCGACCACCACCACGCCTTCGGTGGCGCTGAGATTAACGTAGATCGGATCGGTTCCGGGCGCGTCGGTGTTGATCGGCGGCAGAACGCGACCGCGCGAATAGTCTGAATGGGCCAGCACAAGCGCTGCCTGGCCCGCATCGTCGCGCGCGTGTTGCAGGCTTTTCAGGCCGCTGGGGATCACCTCCAGCGCGGCATCGGCGTGCGGGCCGGCCAGGCCCAGGCCATTGATCTGCTGCCACCAGGTCTCCGTGGCCTCATCAAACAGCACCAGATTGTCTTCATAGCCGACGCCGGTGAAACCCAGCCGGGTCACCTCACCATCGACCTGGCGCTTGAACACCATCGGCGAGGCGCACACCCGGCAATAGGTCACCGCAATCGGCACACCGGCCAGCTCATCATTGATGATGGCGTGGCTGGCGACGATGTGCAGTGGGTAGATCTTGGTTTTGCCGTTCAGCGTCACCTCAATAACCGGGGCGAGCTGGCCGACATGCTGGGCGTAGCTGAGCGGCACGAAGCTGGGAGTGTTCAGCGGCGGTACCGCGTTGCGTGGGCCCTTCACATCCAGTGCGGTAAGGTCGAACGCCGCCTTGTGCAGCGCCGTCTTGGGCCAGGCCGCGGCCAACTCGGCCCGACCGTCCGCCAGCGCCGGCAGGGCCGCCAGGATGAAGACGGTGAATAGGATACTGCGCATTGTCCGATCCTTCCCTTGTCGCTTGTGTCGCAAAGCCGCTTTGATTGGACATAGACACTTCGGTGCGGCGGCGCCAGGGGGGCGCGGCGGCTCTGCCGGCTGCTCACGGGCAAGTGCGGCGGCGTGATCGAGAACGCCCTTCAAATGCAATGCAGTGCTTGACAAAAAGGCCGCCCGCACTCTATCTGCGCTGCTGTTAGCACTCACTCACACAGAGTGCTAACAGTGTTCCGGGGCGCCCGCTAGGAGGGACCGTATCAGGCGCCGCCCGCGCCCCGTCAAACCCTATCCTTTAAGGAGGACATGACAATGGCATTTCGTCCGCTGCATGACCGGGTCTTGGTCCGCCGCATCGAGAGCGAGGAAAAGACCGCCGGCGGTATCATCATTCCCGACACCGCCAAGGAAAAGCCGCAAGAAGGTGAAGTCATCGCCGTGGGCCCCGGCGCCCGCAACGACAAGGGCGAAGTGGCGGCTCTGGACGTCAAGGCCGGCGACCGCGTGTTGTTCGGCAAATGGTCCGGCACCGAGGTGAAGATCGACGGCGAAGATCTGCTGATCATGAAGGAATCAGACATTCTGGGCATCGTGGAAGGCAGCACCTCTGCCCGTGCCGCGGCCTAAGGCCTGCGCCACACGCGATCCCATTCGTCGTTCAACCGTAAAGTGAAAGAGGTCATATCAACATGGCTGCCAAAGACGTTAAATTTCATACCGACGCCCGCAATCGCATCCTGAAGGGCGTCAACACCCTGGCCGACGCGGTCAAGGTGACCCTGGGTCCGAAGGGCCGCAATGTGGTCCTGGAAAAGTCCTTCGGCGCGCCGCGCATCACCAAGGACGGCGTCACCGTCGCCAAGGAAATTGAACTGAAGGACAAGTTCGAGAATATGGGCGCACAGATGGTCAAGGAGGTCGCCTCCAAGACCAATGATCTGGCCGGCGACGGCACCACCACCGCCACGGTGCTGGCGCAGTCCATCGTCAATGAGGGCATGAAGTCGGTGGCCGCCGGCATGAATCCGATGGATCTGAAGCGCGGCATCGATCTGGCTGTCACCAAGATTGTCGAGGACATCAAGTCCCGCTCCAAGGACATCTCCTCTTCCGGTGAAATCTCTCAGGTCGGCACCATTTCCGCCAACGGCGAGCGCGAAGTCGGTGAGATGATCGCCAAGGCCATGGACAAGGTCGGCAAGGAAGGTGTCATCACCGTTGAGGAAGCCAAGGGCCTGGAGTCGGAACTGGATGTCGTGGAAGGCATGCAGTTCGATCGCGGCTACCTGTCGCCTTACTTCATCACCGACAGCGAAAAGATGGTGGCGGAGTTGGAGAATCCCTTCATCCTGCTGCATGAGAAGAAGCTGTCCAACCTGCAGGCCATGCTGCCGATCCTGGAATCGGTGGTTCAGTCCAGCCGTCCGCTGCTGATCATCGCTGAAGATGTGGAAGGCGAGGCGCTGGCTACCCTGGTGGTCAACAAGCTGCGTGGCGGCCTGAAGGTCGCGGCGGTGAAGGCGCCGGGCTTCGGCGACCGTCGCAAGGCCATGCTGGAAGACATCGCCGTGCTGACCGGCGGCCAGGTGATCTCCGAAGATCTCGGCATCAAGCTGGAAAATGTCACCATCGACATGCTCGGCACCGCCAAGAAGGTCACCATCAACAAGGACGACACCACCATCGTTGATGGCGCCGGCACGGCCGACGACATCAAGGCGCGCTGCGACCAGATCCGCACCCAGATCGACAATACCAGCTCTGACTATGACCGCGAAAAGCTGCAGGAGCGGCTGGCCAAGCTGTCCGGCGGCGTGGCCGTGATCAAGGTCGGCGGTGCCACTGAGGTGGAAGTGAAGGAGCGCAAGGACCGGGTCGACGACGCGCTGCACGCCACCCGCGCGGCGGTGGAAGAGGGCATCGTGCCGGGCGGCGGCACCGCGCTGCTCTATGCCACCCGGGCGCTGGACGGCTTGAAGGGCGAGAATGAAGACCAGACCCGCGGCATCGATATTGTGCGTCGCTCGCTGCAGTCGCCGCTGCGCCAGATCGCCCAAAATGCGGGCTTCGACGGCGCCGTTGTTGCCGGCAAGCTGTTGGAGCAGGACGACACCAGCCACGGCTTCAACGCGCAGACCGAGGTTTATGAGAATCTCGTCTCCGCCGGTGTGATCGACCCGACCAAGGTGGTGCGCGCGGCTCTGCAGGACGCCGCCTCCGTGGCCGGCCTGCTGATCACCACTGAAGCCACCGTCGCGGAACTGCCGGACGACAAGCCCGCCGCTCCGGCCGGCGCCGGCATGGGCGACATGGGCGGCATGGGCTTCTAAAGCACCCTCCGACCGATCGCGATCGGTCGGGTACGGCCCAAAGCCAGCCCGACCGGCTCAGCCTGATGAAAGGCGGTCTCCGTGCCGGGGGCCGCCTTTCCTGTTGCCGTGACTTGCCTTAAAGTCACGGCGCATCCGCGTGTGTCGGCATGCGCCCCCGTGCTTGATGGAGACCCGCGCCCATGCGCCACCGTTCCGCCCCTTTGCCGCCACCCGCGGGCCGCGGTGCGGCACGGGTGCGGCTGCTTTTGTTCGTCGGCGTCTTTGCCGCGGTCCTGGTCGCTGGCTTGGCCTATGTCTTTGCCCGCTCACCCGTCTATGAAAGTCGGGCGGCGTTGCGCATCACGGTCGCGGGGCCGGCCAAGACCGGGCTGCCGCCGGCTCTGGCAGATACCGCGCTGGCCGAGCGCGCCGCACGCACCGAGGTGGCGGTGGAACATCATCAGCTGCTGAGCCATGACGTGCTGCAGGCCACCGCTCAGCGTCTGGACGAGACTGTTGAGAATCCTGAGACAGCCCCAGACCTGGCCACGCTGGCGCGCGCCATCTCAATTCAGCCGGATGCGCAATCCGACATTGTCACCTTGCGCGCCCGCGGCAGCGATCCCACGGTCCTGCCCCCAATTCTGGCGGCCTGGATCGGGGTTTATCGCGAGACCCAAACCGGCCAGCAGCGAGCGGACTTCGATGACACGGTGGCGAAGCTGCGCGGCCAGATGCAGACGCTTGAGACGCGGCTGGTGGCCAAGCGCGACGAAATCGAGGCCTTTCGCACCGACCATGACATTCTCTCCCTCCAACGCGACGAAAACCGGCTGGCCGCGCGCCTGAAGGGCCTGACCCAATCGCTGAACACCGCGCGGCAGGACGTGATCACTGCCGAGGGCGAGGTCGACAGCATCCGGGCCGCTTTAGAGGCTGGCCGTGTGGTGTTTACCAACCAGGACCGCGCCCGGCTGGCACAGCTGGAAGACAGGCTGCAGGAAGCCGAAGAGCGGGTCGCATCGCTGTTGAACCGCTTTACCCTGCGCTATATCGAATTGGATCCCGATCTCAGTGCCATCTTGCGGCGGCGCGACGAGCTGCGCGCCGATCTGGAAGAGGTGCAGTCCCGCGCCGGCGACACGGTCCTGGCTGCGGCCGAGCAGCAATTGGCCTCGGCCCGCGCGGCCCTGGCCCGCTTGCAGCGCGACTATGACGCCTCCAAGGCGCAAATCGCCGCGTTCACCAGCCGGTTTGAGGAATATGAGGAATTGCAGGCGGAGCTGCGCGAACTGGAAGCCGCCAATGCCGCGGCGCGCCAGGAGGCGCTGCGCCGCGATATCGACGCGGACCGCGGCATCACCCAAGTCAGTGTGTTGCAGGCACCATCGGTGCCGCTAGAGCCGATCGGCCCGCCCTATGCCAGGGACGCCGCCATTGTCGGTGCGGCTGCGCTGTTGCTGGCTTTGCTGGCGGTGCTGCTCTATGATTTTTTCACCCGGCCCGCGCGCCGCGATACCGACGCTCTGCACGCGGAAATGCAGGCCAGTCTGTTGGGCGGGCTGTTCGCCAAGCTGGTGCCGCCCCGCGCCACCGGCCCGGACGGCCGCTTGATCGATGCCACGCCGCAGCCGCTGCCCGAAGCGTCCGCCCGCACAGCGATTGCGGGCCCGGAGGCGTTGCCGGCGCCTCTGGAGGAGGCTGACCTTTCGGGGATGCTGGCGCAGGCCGATGCCCAGACCCGGCTTCTGCTGGGCCTGTTGTTGAGCGGTTTTGCGCCGGAGCAGCTGGAGCGTTTGACCGTCGGGGCCTTGGGCCGGACCGACCGGCCACAGCGCTTGCCCGAACCGGTCCGGGCCGCACTTCGGGCCCAAAGCGCAGCCTTATCCGACGATGCGTGCGTGTTTCAGCATCCGGACGGCACGCCATTGGACCTGGCCGATGTCAACGCCATGCTTGCCGCTGCCGCCCATGACGCCGGCTTGCCCGATCCTGACCGGGTCGATGCCGCGTTGGTTCTTCACAGCTATCGGGTTTATCTGGTGCGTCAGGGGTTGAAACTGGCGGAGCTGGACCGCCTGGCCGGCCCGCTGCCGCCACGCGAGCGCCTCGCCTACGCCGCCTTCGCTCCGCCAGGCCCGCAACGGCCCGCAAAGGCAATCGACCCGGTGCACCCAGCGCTAAAACAGACCCTGGCCGCTTAGGGGGGTGTCGCCCCATCTGAGCTTGCGTCCGAGCAGGAGCCCCAAAAACCGGGGGGCTGGCCGAGCACGCCGCCACCTTGTCATGGACGGTGGTGCGTGATAGGCGGCTGGCTTATATTCAAGGCGACCATTTTTATCGGGAGTAAGCCCCATGTCCGTGCGGCCCTGGCGGGATATCGAGCGGCGGCAATGCCGGCAGATCATGGTCGGCGGCGTGCCCGTCGGCGGCGACGCGCCGATCACCGTGCAGTCGATGACCAACACGCTGACCCATGATGTCAAGGCGACCATGGAGCAGATCCGCCAGCTCGAAGAGGCCGGCGCCGATATCGTGCGCGTGTCCTGCCCGGATGAGGAAAGCTCTGCTGCGCTGAAAGAGATCACCCGCCAGGCCAAGGTGCCGATCGTGGCGGACATCCACTTCCACTATAAGCGCGCGCTGGAAGCCGCCGACAATGGTGCCGCCTGCCTGCGCATCAATCCGGGCAATATCGGCTCGGCCGACCGGGTCCAGGAAGTGGTGCGCGCGGCCAAGGCCAATGGCTGTGCGATCCGCATCGGCGTGAATGCCGGCTCGCTGGAGCGGCACCTGTTGGACAAATATGCCGAGCCGTGTCCGGAGGCGATGATCGAAAGCGCCCTGGAACATGTCAAGCTGCTCGAAGACAATGATTTCTTCGAGACCAAGATTTCCTGCAAGGCCTCCGACGTGTTCTTGGCTGTGGCCGCCTATCAGGGCCTGGCCGAGGCGTGCGATTATCCGCTGCATCTGGGGATCACCGAGGCCGGCGCTCTGCGCGACGGCACGGTGAAAAGCGCCATCGGGCTGGGCATGCTGCTCTGGGCCGGCATCGGCGATACCGTGCGGGTGTCCTTGTCCGCGGACCCGGTGGAGGAGATCAAGGTCGGCTTCTCCATGCTGAAGTCGCTGGGCCTGCGCCACCGCGGCGTGCGCATCATCTCCTGCCCGTCCTGCGCGCGTCAGGCCTTCCAGGTGATCAAGACGGTTGAGGTGCTGGAGGAGCGGTTGGCCCATATCTCCACGCCCATGTCCTTGTCGATCATCGGCTGCGTGGTGAACGGCCCGGGCGAGGCGCGGGAGACCGATATCGGCCTGACCGGCGGCGGCAATGGCAATCACATGGTCTATCTGTCCGGCGTCACCGACCATAAGGTGAAGGACGACAATCTTGTCGACCACATCGTCGAACTGGTCGAGAAAAAGGCCGAGGAAATTGAAGCGGATATGGCGCGCAAAAAGGCCGCCGATGCCGTCGCTGCGCAATAATCCGGGCGAGAGCGTCTCACCCACGATGCCGACGTCCCGCTGATCCGAGGCCCGTTCGGGATGACCCGGGCTGCTGCGTGATCAATGAAAATAGCTGGCGCCATTGATATCGAAGGTGCCGCCGGTGGCGTGATCGACTTGGCCGGACAGCAGAAAGCAGATCAGCGCGCCCACCTGCTCCGGCGGGCAGGCGTCGCCGATCGGGATCTCCGCCACCGCCTCGGGCTTGTCAGCCAGGCGCGGCAGCACCCGTTCGGTCTTCACCCAGCCCGGTGCTACGATGAAGGCGCCGATCTTGTCCCGCGCATAGCCCTTGGCCAGAGAGCGGGTCAGCGCCACCACGGCCCCTTTGCTGGCGGCGTAGTGCATGGCATCGGGCATATCGCCGCGAAACGCCGCACGGCTGGCGATATTGACAATGCGCCCGCCGCCTGCCTCTGGAAACGCCAGCACCGCGTGGCGGCACAGATCCGCCACCGCACGCACATTCACCGCCCACGCGTGCTGCCAATCCTCGGCCCAGCCGGGGTCGGCCGGGCCGGAATAAGGCATCACCGCGGCGTTGTTGACCAGTCCGGTCAGCCCACCGGTCCACGCCATCGCCTGTTGCCACACCGCATCCACCGCCGCCGGTTCGGCAAGGTCGGCCCGCACGGCGTGGACCCGGTCCGCCCCGAAGCGGTCGCGCAGACCGGCCAGCGCGCCTTCGGCGGTGACATATTGGCCGACGACTTGGGCGCCATGGTCCAGCGCCGCGGCGGCGGCCGCAGCCCCGATGCCGCGCGAGGCGCCGGTGATCAGCAGGCGCTGGCCCTCAAGCATGGTCGGGCTCCCCGGCATCGAACAGCCGCGCCTTATCCTTGAAGGTCTTGAATTCCAGGGCATTGCCGGCGGGATCGCGCACGAAGAAGGTGCCCTGCTCGCCGGCTTGGCCTTCAAAGCGGAGCTTCGGGGCGATCAGAAAGGCGATGCCGGCCGCGTCTAACCGGTCGGCCAGCGCCTGCCAGTCCGGCCGGTCCAACACCGCGCCGAAATGGCGCACGGGCACGGCATCGCCGTCGACCGCGTTGGTCGGGGCGGCTAGCGCGTCGGGGCTGAGATGGGCGGTGATCTGATGGCCGAAAAAGTCGAAATCGATCCAGCTGTCCGAGCGGCGGCCGACCCGGCAACCGAGCAGCCCGGCATAAAAGCGCTCAGCAGCGGCCAGATCGTCAACGGGAAAGGCGAGATGAAAGGGCGGCATGGCGTGCTCCCGGCCATGGATGGGCGCGCCTTGTCTGACATGGCGCAGACGTGACCGGCAAGGCCGTGGCTCTGCTCTTGCGCGCCGCTGCAAAATCCAGCACAAGCCCGCTCTCCAATCACCGGCAATGGATGTTCGATGGTGCGCGGCTCGGCTTTGTCCGGGTCCTGATCCTGATGTGACGACAGAAAGGGCGAGCTCATGAGTGCCACCCCCCCGCAATTGACGATCGTTCCCGATGAGCCCGCCCTGGACCATTTCGTCCAGCAAGATGGCGTGGAATTCGCCGGGCGTCATGTCATCGCCGATTTCTGGGGCGCGCACCATCTGGACGATCTGGCCCTGGTGGAGCAGGCGCTGCGCCGCGCGGCGGAGGAAGCCGGCGCCACCGTCTTGTCGGTCGATCTGCATCATTTCACGCCGAACAATGGCGTGTCCGGTGTGGCGGTGCTGGCGGAAAGCCATATCTCCATCCACACCTGGCCAGAACGCGGCTTTGCCGCCCTGGACGTGTTCATGTGCGGCGACGCCAAGCCGATGGCCGCCATTCATGTGCTGCGCGAGGCGCTGGCGCCGGCGCAGGTGGCGGTGAATGAGCAAAAGCGCGGCGTGTGCCTTTGAAGCGGTTTCACGAAACCGTCGACGGCACATGGGGCCAGTTCTTCGACATTGAGCGCATGCTCTACCAGGCCGACAGCGCGTTTCAGAGCATCCACATCTTTCAAAACCGCCTGTTCGGCCGCGTGCTGACGCTCGATGGCGTGGTGCAGACCACCGAGGCGGATGAGCATCTGTATCATGAGATGCTGGTGCATGTGCCGCTGTTCAGCCTGGACACCCCCGCTGAAATCCTGATCATCGGCGGCGGCGACGGCGGCACCGCGCGCGAAGTGCTGAAACATCCGGTTGCCCGTGTCACCATGGTGGAGATCGACGGCGCGGTGATCGAGGCCTGCCGGACGCATATGCCGGGCTTGAGCGCCGGCGCGTTCGACGACGCCCGCCTGGACCTAATCGTCGGCGACGGCATCGCCTATGTGCAGGAAACCGACCGGCGCTTTGATGCCATTCTGATCGACAGCACTGACCCCGCCGGCCCCGGCGAACCGCTGTTCTCCGATGCCTTTTATGCCGCCGCGGCGCAGCGGCTGACGCCGGATGGGCTGGTGGTGGCACAGCTGGGCATGGCGTTTCTGGACGGGCCGGTGTTCGCGGCCAAGAAGCAGCGGCTGGCCGGCGCCTTTCCCCGATGTGGCCATTATGAGATCCACGTGCCGACCTATACTGGTGGGCCGATGGGCTTGGGCTGGGCCGGCCATGGCGCCAGCCCGGACCAGCCGCACGCGGTTCTGGCCGAGCGTCTGGCCGAGCGCCTGGCTGACCGTCTGCCTGGGCGCGATCTGTCACTGAAATGTTATAGCGCCCGGCGCCATCGCGCGGCGTTGGCTTGTTGAGCCCGTTCCCGCCGCTTACACTGCCATGCATGCAGACAGTGCTGTTTCAAACTGAAGAGGCCGTGACCGAATCGGTCGAAGGCCTTCTGGGCCTGGTGGAATCCGTCGCCCAGCAGATCGCCTCCATGCCCTTGGAGCGCCTGATCCTCAACACCGTTTTGAGCGTTCTGGTGCTTCTGGTGATGATCTTCTTCCGCATGCTGGTTGGCCGGCTGGCCACGCCCGCGCCGCAGGAACAGCGCGAGGACGAAGAGGAGACGTCCGAGCCGCGGCCGCAAGAACAGCATATGAAGCGGCTGGGCCGGCTGATGAAGCGCGGCGCCACGGTCATGGCCACGCTGGTCGGCGCCATGATCATCGCCAGCATCTGGGGGCTGACCTCGGCGGCCTGGGCCAGCGTGCGCGGGGCGATCCTGGGCAGTGCGATGAATCTGGTGGTGATCCTGATCATCAGCTTCTTCGCCTGGCAGGCCGTGCCGCCGCTGCTTGACCTGATGCTGGTGCCATCTGAGCGCAATGGTCAGCGCGCCGCTCGCGCGTCCAGCCTGTCCACCCTGCTGGGCCGGATCGCGCGCTTCGTCATCGGCAGCCTGGCCTTCGTGCTGATCCTGGCCGAGATCGGCCTGGAGATCGGCCCGCTCCTGGCTGGCGCGGGCATCATCGGCGTGGCCATCGGCTTCGGCGCGCAGTCCCTGGTGAAGGACTTTCTGACCGGCATCATGATCTTGGTTGAGGATATCGTCGCGGTCGGCGATGTCGCGGAATTGGGCGGGCATACCGGTCTGGTCGAGGCCATGGGCATGCGCACCGTGCAACTTCGCGACCTGGACGGCATTGTCCATACCGTGCCCTATTCGGAGGTCACCTCAGTGAAGAACTACACCAAGACCTTCTCTTACGCGCTGTTTCGCATTGGCGTGGCCTACGGCGAGGACATCGAGCGGGTCATCGACGTGATCAAGGACGAGGCGGCGGCCTTCCGCCGAGAACCGGACTTTCGCCGGCTGATCATCGAGGATTTGGAGATGTTCGGTTTGGACGACTTCGCCGACAGCCAGATCACCATCATGTTCCGCTTCAAGACCCGACCCTTGCAGCAATGGGGCGTCAAGCGCGCGTTCAATCTGCGTCTGAAGCGCCGCTTCGATGCCGAGGGTATTGAAATCCCGTTCCCGCATCGCACGCTGTATATCGGCGAGCAGGGCCAGCAGGGTGCCGCGCTGCGCACGCTGTTCGAGCAGAGCCAGGCGACCCGCGCCAAGGCGGCGGAATGATCCTGCTGTTCACCGATTTCGGATTGAATGGCCCTTATGTCGGCCAGATG
This sequence comes from Rhodothalassiaceae bacterium, assembly GCA_050331575.1. GTDB lineage: Bacteria > Pseudomonadota > Alphaproteobacteria > Sphingomonadales > Rhodothalassiaceae > JBHJGS01. The sequence continues at coordinate 48,494 of JBHJGS010000028.1, forward strand.
AAGGCCGCCATCGCGGCACGCGCGCCCGGCGTGCCGGTGATCGACCTGATGCACGACGCGCCGGCGTTTCAGCCCCAGCCCGCCGCCTATCTGCTGGCCGCGCTCATACCGTTCGTGCCCGCCGGCGCGATCCTTGTTGGCGTCGTTGATCCCGGCGTCGGCACCGACCGCGCGCCGGTTCTGGTCGAGGCCGATGGCCGCTGCTTCATTGGCCCTGGTAATGGGCTGTTCGAGCTTGTTTGCCGCCGCGCCCGGCAGGTCACCACGCACCGCCTGGCCGTGCCCGACGGCCAGTCTTTGTCGGCCAGCTTTCATGGACGCGATCTGTTCGCGCCGGCCGCGGCGGAGCGGGCGGCGGGTCGGCCGGTGGCGACCGAACCGGTCCAGACGCGCCTGCCCGGAGCGGACTGGCCGGAGGAATTGGACCGCGTGATCCACATCGATGCCTTCGGCAACTGCCTCACCGGCCGGCGTGCGGCGACCCTGGCGCCGGGCACCCAGCTCTATGCGGCCGGACAGTCGCTGAAGCGCCGCCGCACCTTTGGCGAGGCACGCACCGCGGAGGCCTTCTGGTATGAGAACAGCCTGGGCCTGGCGGAACTGGCCGCCCGCGAAGCCTCCGCCGCGGCCTTGATGTCCCTGCGCGTCGGCGACCCGGTGCAGGTGCTGGCGTAAAACACCGCCCCCGCCCCGGCCATCCTCCCCCCCGCTCGTCCGCTCTTCCGTCACTCCCCATCCCCTCCATCGTCACCCGCCGGCTTGACCGGCGGGCCCAACTGTCCAGCGACGGAGCGGCGGGACCATGGGTTCGCCGGTCGAGCCGGCAAATGACGCGGTGGGGGCGGCAGGGAGCGCGTAGAACGGACGCCCGCCACCGCCCCGTTCCGTCGTCACCCGCCGGCTTGACCGGCGGGTCTATCTGTCCAGCGACGGGGCGGTGGGAGCATGGGTTCGCCGGTCGAGCCGGCGAATGACGCGGTGGGGGGCGGCAGGGAGCGCTTGGAACCAACCCCCGCCATCCCCGTTCCGCCGTCCCCGCCCCCCTCCATCGTCACCCGCCGGCTTGGCCGGCGGGTCTATCTGTCCAGCGACGGGGCGGCGGGACTATGGGTTCGCCGGTCGAGCTGGCGAATGACGGGGTGGGAGGCGGGGGGCGGGTGGATTGACCGGGTCGTGATCGTGGGCTGGCTTGACCTTTTGTGGCGCTTGCTCTATCGCCACCGACTTCCGATATCCGGAAATGACAGACCCTGCTTGCGCCCGAGGGTGCCCACCAGTCAGCGAGGTTTCGCCCACTGGTGCCGGTGGTGTTTGCGCGAGGGGGCAGGGTCTGGCGAGGGGATCGGAAACCAAGCAGGTGGAACGGCGATGTTTGAAAGCTTAAGCGACCGGCTCGGCGCCATATTCGACGGCATCGGCAAGCGCGGCACCTTGAACGAGGTGGATGTGCAGGCGGCCTTGCGGGAGGTGCGCGTGGCCTTGCTGGAGGCCGATGTCGCGCTGCCGGTGGTCAAGCAGTTCATCAACAAGGTGAAGGGCCGCGCCACCAGCGCGGAGGTTCTGTCGTCGGTGACGCCGGAGCAGCAGGTCGTCAAGATCGTCTATGACGAGATGGTCGACATGCTCGGCGGCAAGGAGGCCGAGCCCCTGGACCTGGCCGCCGCCCCGCCGGTGCCGGTGCTGATGGTCGGCCTGCAGGGCTCCGGCAAGACCACGACCACCGCTAAGATCGCCCGGCGCCTGTCCGACAAGGACAAGAAGAAGGTGCTGATGGCCTCGCTGGACACGCGCCGGCCCGCCGCCATGGAACAGCTGAAGACCCTGGGCGAGCAAATCTCGGTCGCGACCCTGCCGATCATGCAGGGCCAGCAGCCGGTCGACATCGCCAAGCGCGCGCTGCAGGCGGCCAAGCTGCAGGGCTATGACGTGGTCATGCTGGATACCGCCGGGCGCCTGTCCATCGACGAGGAGTTGATGGCCGAAGTCGCCCAGGTGCGCGATGCGGTGCGCCCGCGCGAGACGCTTCTGGTGGTCGATGCGCTGACCGGTCAGGACGCGGTGCGCACGGCGGAGACGTTCGAGGCCCGCGTCGGCATTTCCGGCGTTGTGCTGACCCGGCTGGACGGTGACGGCCGCGGCGGTGCGGCCCTGTCCATGCGCGCGGTCACCGGCAAGCCGATCAAGCTGGCCGGCATCGGCGAGAAGGTCGACGAGCTGGAGCCCTTCTATCCCGATCGGGTGGCCAGCCGCATTCTGGGCATGGGCGACATTGTCGGCCTGGTGGAGAAGGCGCAGGAGACCTTCGAGAAGGAAAAGGCCGAGCGGTTCGCCCGCAAGATGGCCAAGGGCAAGTTCGATCTGGAGGATCTGCGCACGCAGTTCCAGCAGATGCGCAAGATGGGTGGCATGAAATCGCTGATGGGCATGATGCCGGGCATGGGCAAGCTGTCCAAGCAAATGGCCGGAGCGGGCCTTGATGACAGCATGATCAAGCGGCAGGAAGCGGTGATCTCCTCGATGACGCCGAAGGAGCGCCGCAAGCCGGACCTGATGAATGCCAGCCGCAAGCGCCGGGTCGCGGCGGGCTCCGGGACCTCGGTGCAAGAGGTCAACAAGGTGCTGAAAATGCACAAGCAGATGGCCGGCATGATGAAGACCATGGCCAAGATGGGCGGCAAGAAAGACCGCATGCCGGGGCTGACCGGGATGGGCGGCCTGCCGGGTGGCCTGCCGGGCGGGCTGCCGGACATGGGCGCAGGCGATGGCCCCGGCGGGTTGCCCGGGGGCTTACCAGGCGGTGGCTTACCCGGCGGCATGGATCCCAAGGCGCTGCCGCCGGACCTGGCGAAGTTGTTGAAGAAGAAATGACCCTGATCAACCGGAGTAGTTAAGGAAAGGATCGACTATGGCTCTGGCAATTCGGCTGTCGCGCGGCGGCGCCAAGCAACGTCCCTATTACCGCATTGTTGTGGCGGACACGCGCAGCCCGCGCGACGGCCGCTTCATCGAGAAAGTCGGCGCCTATCAGCCCAAGCTGCCGAAGGATCATGACGGCCGGATCGTCATCGACGAGGAGCGCGTCAAGGAGTGGCTGGGCAAGGGTGCCAAGCCGACCGATCGCGTCGCCCGCTTTCTAGAAGCCCGCGGCATCCTGCAGCCGAAGACCCGCAGCAACCCCAATAAGGGCAAGCCCAGCAAGAAGACGCTGGAGCGGCTGGAAGAGCGCCGCCAGAAGGAAGAAGAGCGCAAAGCCGCCGAGGCCGAAGCTGCGGGCGCCGCGGAAGGTGCCGACACCGCGGAGGCCTAAGCAGCCGGCCGCGGCGCGGCCGGCAACGCAGCTTGCCTTAAAACCGCTACAGACCCCGCACCAGCGCCGCACTCATGCGCTTGGCGAAGGCGGTGGGGTCCTCCAGGGGTTCGCCTTCGAGCACGCGGGCCTGGTCGAGCAAGAGCTTGGCCGGGTTTTCCAGGGCCTCTGCCGCACCGGCCTTGCCGGCCTTGGCGGCCATGGCCTTGATCAGCGGATGGCGCGGGTTCAGCTCCAGGATCTTGGGCGCGGTTTGGCTCAACTGCTGATGGGCCTTGAGCATGCGCTCCAGATGCAGATCCATGGCGGACTCGTCAGCGACCAGGCAGCACGGCGTCTCGGTCAGCCGGTCTGAGCCGCGCACATCGGCCACCGCCTCGCCCAAGATGCCCTTGATGGTGGCCGCCAGGGTGGCGACATCGCCATCCTTCAGGGCGTCTGCGTCATCCGCCTCGTCGGTATCGCCCAGATCCTTCAGATCCGCGCCGCCACGGGTGACCGAGGTCAATGGCTTGCCGTCAAACTCCGACACCATCTGCAGCCAGAAATCATCGACCGGGTCGGACAGCAACAACACTTCGACCCCGCGCGCCTTGAATCCCTCCAGATGCGGCTGGCGCGCGGCGGTTTGATGGTCCGTTCCGGTAACGTAATAGATCTTTGACTGACCGTCCTTCATGCGGCTGACATAGTCAGCCAGCGAGATCCAGCCGTCGGTCTGGGTGGAGCGGAAGCGACACAGCTTCAGCAGCTGTTCCTGCCGGCCCTGATCCTCGTAGAGCCCTTCCTTCAGAACGGGTCCGAACTGATCCCAGATCTTCAGATAGGTGTCACTGTCCTTCTCCGCGAGCTTGTCCAGCTCTGACAGGATCTTGTTGGTCACCGCCTTGCGGATGTTGCGGATCACCGGATTGTTCTGCAGCATCTCCCGGCTGATGTTCAGCGGCAGATCCTGGCTGTCGATCACGCCCTTCACAAAGCGCAGCCAGCCGGGCAGCAGCTCGGCGGTGTCCTCGGTGATGAACACCCGGCGGACATAGAGTTTCACCCGTGGCTTGCGCGCCGGGTCGAACAAATCCATGCCGCGGGTCGACGGGATGAACAGCAGGACGGTATATTCGATGACGCCCTCGGCCCGGTAATGCAGGGTGAACAGCGGTGCGTCGAAGGCGTGGCCGACATGGCGGTAAAAGTCGGCATAGTCCTCCTCGGTGATCTCCGATTTCGGCCGCGTCCATAGCGCTTTGCCTTCGCTGATGCTGGCCTCATCCTCGCGACCCGCCTCAGCCACCGACACCGGCACCGGAATATGGCCGGAATAGGTGCGCACGATCGTGTCCAGCCGGGCGGTTTCCAGAAACTCCTTGGCATCGTCCTTCAGCTTCAGGATCACGTCGGTGCCGCGCCGGTCGCGTTCGGCCGGGCGGATCTCATAGTCGCCGACGCCATCGGACGCCCAGGCATGGGCGGACTCCTCGCCGGCGCGGCGGGAAATCACCGTGACCTCGTCTGCGACCATGAAACTGGCATAAAAGCCGACGCCGAACTGGCCGATCAGCGACACATCCTTCTTGGCGTCGCCGGACAGCATCTCAGCGAAGGCCGCGGTGCCGGAGCGCGCGATGGTGCCCAGATGGTCGATCAGATCCTGTCGGTTCATGCCGATGCCATTGTCTGACACGGTCAGCGTGCCGGCGGCCTTGTCCGCGACGACGGCGATCTTGAAGGCCGGCTCGTCGGCGATCAGGTCTGGCCTGGCGATCGCCTCAAAGCGCAGCTTGTCACACGCATCCGCGGCGTTGGAGACCAGCTCGCGCAAGAACACGTCCCGCTCCGAATAAACGGAGTGGACCATCATTTTCAAAAGCTTGGAGACTTCGGCCTGAAACTCCCGCCGTTCCACCGTCTCGGTCATTCGTCGCTCTCCGCTTCCTCCAGAAGGTCGCTGCGTTGTTGGGTCAGGTCATCGCCCTTGAACGGCGGCAGGCGATACAGCCAGCCGTCCCAGCGGGCATTGAGATCCTCCGCCCGGTCCAGCGGGTCCGGTGCGGCGGGGATCGCCTCTTGTTCGCCGTCATCGCCGTCGACCTCGGCTGCCGGCGCGCCGCCGCCTTCGCCGGCGGCCAGGCCGATCCAGGGCCCGGCCTCGTCCGGCCACAGCCGGGCATAAAGGGTAAAGCCGTTGAACGCGGTCACGGTGATGCGCCAGGGATCGCCCGGTGGTGTCTGGTCGATCGGGCGGACATCCTCGGCATTCATGAAGGCCAGGGCGGTGGCGATGCGGTCTGCACCGCCGAACGCCTTTAGCGTCTCTGCCTCAGCCTGATCCGTCAGCTGAAACGGCCCGCCTGTCTCCTCGCGCACCAGGGTATAAGCGGGCGCGTCCGGCGGTGTGACGTCGATCCGGGCGATGCGCTCGCGGTCCATGTCAAAGATCTCCGGATCGATCCAGTCACCGGGATCGGCGGTCACCGCGGGCAGGCCGCTGGCCGTCCAGGCCGCCGCCTCATCCGGCCGACGCACGAAGCGGGCCTGGCGGGGCCCTTCCGCGGTGTCGCCGATTGCCAGGGCGGCGACGTCTTGGCCGGTATTGGTGGCCAGGGTCACCAGCAGCGCCTCCTCGCCCAGGCCGATGCGGCTGAAACGGTCGGCCCGCGCAGTCTTTTCCGCCAGCCGTTCGGCCCGTGCCAGGCCGGTAATCAGCCGAGCGATCTTGTCTTCCTGTGCGGGATAATCGCCGCGGTTGGCGACCACCCAGGTGTCGCCGCGCCGCTCCAGCTCCACGCTCTGTTCCGCGCGGGCGATGGTCACCGCGCCCAACTCCGCGCCCCGTTCGACCAGGCCGGGGAACAGCAGGCGCGGCGCCTTGGGCTGTTGTTCGCCGCTTTCTCCGAACAACAGCCAGATCGTCGCCAGCACCAGGATCAAAGTGGCAAAGCCCAGGATCGTCGTTTGTCGTTCATTCATGCCTGGGCCCTCCGGCGCTTCCAGCCGAACCAGACAAGGGCGGCCACAATCACCAGCCCGGGCACCAGTCCGATATTGATGAAGGCGAGCGTTTCGCCCAGCGCCTCGATATCACCGCGCAGATTGCGCTGCACCCGGCGCAGCTCCTGCCGCACTTCCAGACGCTGGGCCTGGAAGCGCTCGATCTCCGCCTCCTGCTCCGGTGACAGGAACAGGCCTTCCTCGCCGCGCGCCTCCTGCAGTTCCGCCAGGCGGCGCTCGGTCTCGGCCAGTTGCGCCTCCAGCCGTTCCTCCTGCTCCAGGAAGCGCGCCTCGGCCTGACGCCGCAGCGCCTCCACCCGGGTAAACGGCCGCTGCGCGGTACCGCGTCCGCGCAGGGACAAAAGCGCATCCGAACCGGTGAAGGCATCGATCATATTGACCATAAGCACGCCATTGTCGGCGATCGGCTGAACGATGCGCTGGCCGAACAGCTGCTGGGTCTGCACCCAGAAGCGGTCATCGACGATGTCGGCATCGGCCACGACGATCAGCGCGATCTCCCCCTGCGCGACATGGTCCGCGGCGTCCGGCATCGGTGCCTCGCCCTGGGTGTCCGGCTCCGGTGGGGCGTCGCCGAACGCGCTTGCGGCACGTCCGGTGACCCGGGCAGCCAGAATGTAGCGGGTGTCGTCCGGCATAAAGTCGCGCAGCAGCCGATCCGGATTGGGTTGACCTTCGACCTGTTCAGCGGCGATCAGCGCGGAGGTCGGGCTTGAGGTCAGCAGCGGTTCCAGCTGAGTGTCCGCGCCCTCCATGGCCGACAAGGCGCCGGTGCTGGCCATATTCACCCCCTCAACCGGGCCGGTGACCGGATCGTCGCGGGCGATTTGATCGCGGCCCAGGGCCAGCCACAGCAGATAATCCTTCACCTCCCGAAAGCCGCCGCCGCCGAAATTCACCCGTTGCGCCAGGTCCGCGTCAGCAACCACCTCTTCAGCGGTGAACTCCACGCCCCAGGCGCCCAACAGACCCGGCAGGTTGGACGATGCAGGCGCGCCGCCCGGCGCGCCGGGGAACGGCGAGGCGATGGCCGCGGCCTCCGAATAGGGATCCAGCAGCACCACCGCGCGCCCGCCCCTGAGCACATATTGGTCGATCAGGTAGCGCTGGCGGGTGCCCAGCTCGGGCGGGTGGATCAGCAGCAGTAAGTCCAGACCCTCCGGCAGGGTTTCGAATGCCGGGTCCAGATCGGTCAGGTCGAACAGCTCCTGCAGCTGCTCATAGATTACCTGGGGCGGCTGAGCGCCGCCGCCGCCGGCGAACGGGTTGGCCGGCTGGGCGCCGCCGGCCAGCGGCAGGCTGGTCAGCAGGGCCACCTGCGGCCGCTCCCCGGCATCCAGGGTGTAGAGCAGCTTGGTCAGATCATATTCCAGAAAGCGTTCGCGCTCCCGCGACAGATAGGGGATCACGCTGCGCCGGTCGGTGGCGTCCTCGGCGACCAGGCCCAGATAGACCGAGGTGCCGTCGCCCACCGGCAGGCCGCGGATGCCCGCGGCCACGGCCCGGTCTTCCGCCTCGGTGAAGGGCTTGGGGTCGATCACGCGCAGCCGGATCAGGCCGTCGGCGATATCGGCATATTCTTCCAGCAGGTCGCGCACCCGCCGGCCATAGGCGAACAGCGGCGGAAACGCCGAGGCAACGGTCTCAGAGAAATACAGCGTCACCGTGATCGGCTCGGCCAGATCGTTCAGCACCGCGCGGGTGCCGTCGGACACGGTGTAGAGCCCCTCCGCGGTCAGATCCAGCCGGGCGGCATCGAACAGCCGGTCTGAGATCAGATTGACGGAGACGAAGATCAGCAGGGCGAAGATGCCCGCCAGAATGTCGGATCGGACCCAATGCTTGCCCATCAGCCGCGCTCCCGCGCTCGGTCAAGGAACAGACGGTTCAAAAACAGCCAGAAGCCGATCAGGCTGAGGAAATAGAGCAGGTCGCGCAGATCGACGACGCCCTGGGCGATGGCGTTGAACCGGTTTAGGAAGGAGAAATTGGCGATCTCGCGGCCCGCCCCGCCGGGGAAGAAGGCCTGCACGATCTCCAGCCCCGCCACGGTGAACAAGAAGCACACACTGACCGCGACCACGAAGGCGACCACCTGGTTGCGGGTCAGCGCGGACAGCGCCGTGCTGATCGCCAAATAGCCCCCGGCCATCAAGGCCGCCCCGACATAGCCGGCGAAAATCGCGCCATTGTCTGGATTGCCAAGATAATTCACCGTGATCCACAGCGGAAAGGTCAAGGCCAGCGCCAGCACGGTGAACGCCCAGGCGGCGAGGAATTTGCCGACCACCGCCGCGCCGGGGGTGATCGGCAGGGTCATCAGCAACTCCAAGGTGCCGCTCTTGCGTTCCTCCGCCCACAGCCGCATGGCGATCGCCGGGATCAGGATCAGATAGAGCCAGGGCAGAAAGCCGAAAAAGGATTGCAGGTCCGCCTGGCCGCGGTCGTAAAAGCCGCCGACGAAAAAGGTCATCACCTGGCTCAAGATCAGGAAGATGACGATGAAGACAAACGCCAGCGGCGTTGCGAAATAGGCCGCGAATTCGCGCTGAAACACCGATTTCAACCCGGTCATTCCGCCGCCTCCTTCACCGGCGCGTCAGAGCTGGTCAACTGCCGGAACACCCGGTCCAGCGAGGCCGGCGCCACGGTGAGGCTGGCGTCGGTCCAGGCATTGGCGGCGGCCAGGTCGGCGATGCGCGCGGTCAGCCGCAGCTTGTCCGGCCCGTCGACATAAAGGTGGGTAAAGCCGTCCGGGGTCTGGGTCTCGCGCACGGTGGCGCCCTCGCCGATCCCCTCCAGCGCGGTGCGGGCGGCGGGCGCGTCTGCCTGGGTGACGCGCAGCTCGATCGGTGTGCTGGCCTTGTCCAGCGCGCGAAAGCCCTGGGGGCTGCCGTCATAGACGACGCGGCCACGGTCGATGACGATGGCGCGACTGCACACCGCCTCGACCTCCTCCAGAATGTGGGTGGACACGATAATCGCCTTGTCCGCGGCCATGGATTGGATCAGCCGGCGCACCTCATGCTTCTGATTGGGGTCAAGCCCGTCGGTCGGCTCGTCCAGGATCAGCACTTCGGGATCATGCAGGATCGCCTGGGCCAGGCCGACCCGGCGACGAAAGCCCTTGGACAAGGTCTCGATCGGCCGGTCCAGCACGCGGGCCAGCGACAAGGCCTCGACCGCCCGGTCGATGGCCGGGGCGACCTGGTCAAGCCCGCGAGCGTCGGCCACGAAGCGCAGCAACTGCCGCGGCGTCATGTCGGCATAGGCCGGCGCGCCTTCGGGCAGATAGCCCAGCCGCGCCTTGGCCGCCTCCGGTGCGTCCTGCACGTCTTGGCCGCAGATCAGGGCGGTACCGGCGGTCGGCCGCAAGAACCCCGTCAACATCTTCATGGTGGTGGATTTGCCCGCGCCATTGGGCCCCAGAAAGCCCAGAACATCGCCCCGGTTCAAGGTGAAGGATATCCCATCCACCGCGGTGATGGCGCCGAACCGCTTGACCAGCGCCCGTGCCTCAAGCCCCATTGCCAAAAAAGTCTCCCCTCACGGCTTATGATCCCCCGGCCAGCAGCCGGGCGGTTGCCGTTCTAATAGGAAGCAGGCGCGACAGGTTCAATAGGGGTGGGCAGATGTCAGCCGATCACGCCACGCCTTCGCCGGTGGCGGACTGGGCGTCGAACAGCATGCGGACATTGTCGACATCCTTCAGGGTCTGGTGGCGCAGATTGCGGGCCAGATCGGCCATGAAGCGGTGCAGATCGTCCACCGGCATCGGCTTGGCGAAATGATAGCCCTGGGCGCGCTGGATGCCCTTGCTGCGCAGATAGACCGCCTGTTCCTCGGTCTCCACACCTTCCGCGACCAGGCCCATCTTCAGCCGCTGGCCCAGATCGACGATGGCGTCCAGCACCGGGCGCTTGACCGCATCGGTGCCGATGGTGTCGACGAAGGTGCGGTCGATCTTGAGGATGTGGGAGGGGAATTTCTGCAGAAAGGCCAGGCCATTGTGGCCGGTGCCGAAATCGTCGATGGCGATGTGGAAGCCCTGGGCGGACAGCAGTTCCATCACCTTCATCGGCGTCTCGTCGCTGTCGGCTAGGATCTCCCGTTCCGTCGCCTCCAGCACGATCTGACCTGGCCTGAGCGCGGTGGCGGCGATCAGTTCGCGCAGATCCTCCACGATGTCGAGCGTGCGGAAATGGCTGCCGGACAGATTGATGCCGACATGAAATTGGGCATCGCCGTGCAGATAAGGCGCCAGTTCGTCGACCGCCTTGGCGATCACCCAGCGGGTCAACGGGATGATGTCGCCGGTGCGCTCGGCCATGGGAATGAAGGCATCGGGCCGGATCAAGCCGCGATTGGGGTGGCGCCAGCGCAGCAGCGCCTCCACTCCCTCGCACCGGCCCGAGCGCAGATCGATCACCGGTTGATAATGCAGTTGGAATTCCTGGCTGTCGCGCCGAATCGCCCGCTGCAGGGCCCGCTCCAGCGATAGCTGCCGGGTGGTGATGCGGAAATATAGCAGGGCCGAACCGATCCCGGCGAGTGCCGCGGATAGGCCGATCAAGGGCAGATTCTCGAAGAAGGCGTGCCAGGTGAAGGCCGGGTCGGACACCACCACGGTGCGCATCGGATAATTCTTCGAGTCGGCCGCCTTGGTGATGCCGCCGGCGGTCTCGCCCTGGGCGACCCGGCTGGTCATGCTATTGTCCCCGGCGATCTGCACTAGGCCGCCGTCGTTCAGGATAAGCGAGATCTGACTGTAGTCGCCGATATAGCGAGACACCGAGGGGTGACGGAATTCCTGCGGCGAGACCCGTGCCAGGATGGCGCCGCGTCCTGGCATCGGGATGGCCACCATGATCGACTGGTGGTGCCGGACGGGATTTTCGTTCAAGGCCAGAAAGATGCCGAAGCGCTCGAAATCCGCAGCCATCGCCTCGGGGCTGTAGATCATTTGCTCACCGCCGCTGGTGCAATAGATCAGCCCCTCGGCATCGATGATGCCGAATTCGCGAGCGAAGGGTGACAGATAGGACTGCAACTCCATCGATTCGCGCGACCATTCATTGCAGGGCTGGCCGGCCAAGGCCGCGAGCGAGCCGATCTCGCGCACGACATAGTCCAGCACCGCCTCGGCATCCTCCAGCGCGCCTTCAGACACGCCGGCGACGGTGCGGTGGCTTTGGCTGACCGATAAGGAATAGCCCAACCCCAAGGTTGCGCAGGCCACGATCACGCCGACGAGGATCGTGGTTGCTATGACGAAAATCTGTCTGTGCATCCCAGCTGTCCGGCCCGGTGCCGCGGGGGTATGAGGTGCTCTTCATCACCGTGACGATGCAGTCTGGCCAGCATGTCTTTAGGAAGAGTTACACGCAGAAGGCTTATCCCCTTGGGTCCGGGCCGCACAAAATGTAGTGACGCGGAAGCCGCTGCGTGATAGGAACATACGGTGAACAGACAGTTCTGCCGGGGGCTTCCATGACCGATGTTCCGTGCTCGCTGCTTGAGTTTCAGCGCCGCTTTCCCGATGACGCCGCCTGTG
>JBHJGS010000029.1:0-9959 GCA_050331575.1 Rhodothalassiaceae bacterium
GCGTCTCCGCCGTGCATCCGATCTTCGCCGCCACCGAGCCGATCGCTTCCCACTGCGAAGCGTGATCGCCCTGGTGATCCAAAACCAGCCGGACAGCCCGCTCGCGAACCTCCGCCGGATATCGTGTCGTGTGTCGTTCCAAGATGGGTACTCCTTCTCACAGGTTGGAGCCTCCAGGAAATCCGGGGCGGTTCACTACCGATATCGCAATGGCGTCGAGCGGTTCTTCGACAAACTCAAACGCGTCCGAGCCATCGCTACGCGATATGAAAAGCATGACGAGAACTACCTTGCTCTCGTCAAGCTCGCAGCAGCAAGAATTTGCATGCGATTTATGAGTTGGTGACCTAAAGCAGGTTTCGTCTAATCTGATTGGCTGAGGGGACCACAGATTTTGCGACATATGACTCTGCGTCCCAGGGCACTGTGGCAGGCGGGTATGGCCCGGGCTTGTGGGATCGACCTTCGACGGCGGGCTGTCTGCCCGAGCAGCGGCGGCCCGCTTTTCGGCGGGCGTTGCCACCGCGATTGTCTGGCATCGCAAATGGTGCGAGGTCGGCAGTCTTGAGCCGGGCCGCCTAGGCCTTCTTCAGGGCGCGCGGCTCGATCCGCACGAGGCGTTCGTCATTGGCTTGATTGATGCACAGGCCGACATTGCCCTGCTTGAACTTGTCGAGCGCCTTCAGCAGGGTCACGGCCTTTGGGTCGGCAAGACGACCTTGCGGACCGTCCTCCATCGGCGCGACTGGACATAAGGGAAAGACCGCCCATTCGGCTGAACAGAAGCGCGCGGACGTGCCCACCTGAGGCGAAGAAGACGCGAAGACGGCGCCGGTGCCGGTCAGGGCTTCTTGCGGAAGGCGTCCAGGGTGACGACGTTATCGCCATCGCCATCGCCGTCGCCGTCGCTGCCCTCAGCGGGGGCGGGGTCGGGGTCGGGGTCGGCGGCCTCGGCCGCGTCGGCCGCATCCGGCTCATCGTCTGGCGGCAGGGTCTTCTCGTCCAGATCCGGATCCTGAAACTGCAGGGCGAACTGCACCGAGGGGTCGACGAAGCCGACGATGGCGCTGAACGGGATCACCAGGGTTTCCGGCTGCTGATTGAAGCTCAAGCCCACCTTGAACCGGTCTTCATAAACCGTGAGATCCCAGAATTTGTGCTGCAGCACCACGGTCATCTCGTCGGGATAGCGCTCGCGCAGATGCTCCGGCATCGACACGCCGGGCGCGCGGGTGCGGAAGGCGATGTAGAAATGATGATCGCCGGGCAGGCCGTCCTTGGCGGTGCAGATCAGGATGTCGCGCACGACATTGCGCAACGCCTTCTGGACCAAATCATCATAATCGATTTGACTGCTCGACATCGTCACTCCCAGCGGCCGGCTTGCCGCCCACGCCTGATCCTCGCCCTCTTCAGCTTTGGTTATAACCAGCCGCCGGGGGACCTGCAAAGACCGATTAGCCGGGAAAGCGGGTGGAAGAGGGGCTTCTGTTGCTAGGTGCCCCAAACCCCACCTGACCCTGTCGAAGGCCCAGGAATTCAAGAGTGCGGACACTCAAACCGCATTACGCGGCCAGAGCGACCTCGACGTCATTGTCGTTCGCACTTAGATTACGGCCCATCACGGCGGTACCATGCCGGGCGAAGGGCTGCGTCTTTCAACAGGCGTCGATCCTATATCGCCCCCATCAGCGGGCCCCGCAGCGATATGCTGCCGCAGGGCGCGGTGGTGGAGGCGCCGGGTACTGCCCCCGGGTCCGCACAGTCTATTGCACGCGCCGTTTATCGCCATAGCCGGTTGCCCAGCAGACCTGAATATAAGCGCTGCTTGGCCTGATGCAAAGCCCCCTTGCCTTGCCGCCAAGCGCTTTTGAACGCATATGCCCTCATCGACGGATTTTATCACGGCCGTGTCATGGACCAGCTGAGCGCCTTGCGCATTTTCACCCGAGTCGCGGAAAGCGGCAGCTTTTCCTCCGCTGCGCGCCACCTCAATCTGTCCAAGTCCGCCGTGTCGAAGCAAGTGTCCGCCCTGGAGGACCATCTGGGCGCCAAACTGCTCTACCGGACCACCCGGCAGGTCAGTCTGACGCCGGAAGGCCGGGCCTATGTCGAACGCATCCTGCCGATTCTCGATGAATTGCACGACGCCGATCAGTCCGTCCGCCAAGCCAAGGTGGAGCCGCGCGGCACCTTGCGCGTGAATGCCCCCCTCGGCTTCGGCTATCGCCACATCGCCCCGCTGCTGGCCGCGTTCCAGCACCGGTTTCCGCGCCTGTTGCTGGATCTGGATCTGACCGATCGCTTTGTCGATCTGGTCGAGGAGGGCTATGATGTTTGCATTCGCATCGCCGACCAGTTGGAAGATAGCAGCCTGATTGCCCGGCGCCTCGCCACCGTGGATCTGCTCATGGTCGCAGCCCCCGCCTATTGTGAGCGTCATGGCGTGCCGGTGGAGCCCGCGGATCTGCAGACGCATCGCTGTTTGCGCTATCGCGGGCGGCGCGGGCTGCATGAATGGCCGCTGGAAGCGCGCGACGGCCGGCGCACCGTGGTGCGGGTGAAGGGGCCGTTCATCTCCAACAATGGCGAGGCGCTGCGGCAGGCCGCTGTCGATGCCATGGGCATCGCGCGCTTGCCCGCCTTTACAATCTCCGAGGATCTTGCCGCGGGGCGGTTGAGGCCGGTGATGGCGGATTGGTCTCCGCCGCAACTGAGCATTCATGCGCTGTATCCGGCAAACCGGCATCTCTCCGCCAAGGTCCGCGCCTTCGTGGACTTTCTGGCCGCGGATTTCCGATCGGATCCCTCCTGGAACGCCGCGTGCCGACGATCCGCGGATCAGGCGACCACGCCGGCCCGCCGCAAAGCCGCCAGCTGATCCGCCGGCACGCCGAGGTCGCGCAGAATTTCGTCGCTATGCTCGCCGAGCATCGGCGGCGGCCGGTCATGGCGCGGCGGCGTTCGAGATAGGTGCATCGGCTGGGCGATGGTGGTCAGCGCACCGGCGCGCGGATGGCTCTGGGTCACCGCCAGGCCGCGGTGCTTAACCTGTTCATCGCCCAGCGCCTGGGCAATGTCATTGATCGGGCCGTGCGGAATATTGGCCGCGGCCAGCCGGTCCAGCCACACCGCCCGCGTCTGCCGGCGCAGGATCGCCGCAATGCGCGGCACCAGCACCTCGCGCGCCTCCACCCGGCCGCGATTGGTGGCGAAGCGGGGGTCGGCGGCCAGGTCCGGGGCCTCAATTGCCGCGCAGAAGCGGGCAAATTGCCGGTCATTGCCGACCGCCACGATCAGATGCCCGTCTGACGCTGCGAACACCTCATACGGCACGATGTTCGGATGGGCATTGCCGCGCCGCTGCGGCACCTGCCCGCCGATCAGATGGTTCATCGTCTGATTGGCCAGCCAGGCCAATTGCGTGTCCATCAGCGCCATGTCGATATGCTGACCCTCGCCGGTGGCGTCGCGATGGCGCAGCGCCGCGAGAATGGCGATCACCGCATACATGCCCGTGGTCAGATCGCTGACCGCCACGCCGGTCTTCATCGGCGGGCCGTCAGCCGCGCCGGTGATCGACATCAGCCCGGCCATGCCCTGGATGATGAAATCATAGCCGGCCTGGGCCGCGCGCGGGCCGGTCTGGCCGAACCCGGTGATCGAGCAATAGACCAGGCCCGGATGCGCCGCCGCCAGAGCGGCATAATCCAGGCCATAGGCCTTCAAGCCGCCGACCTTGAAATTCTCAATCAGCACATCGCTTCGGCCGGCCAGTTGCCGCACCAGCGCCTGGCCCTCGGCCTGCGTCAGATCGATCGCGATGGAGCGCTTGTTGCGGTTGGCCGCCAGATAATAGGCCGCGTCCAGTTCCCGGCCGTCGGGATCGGT
Organism: Rhodothalassiaceae bacterium; assembly: GCA_050331575.1. GTDB lineage: Bacteria > Pseudomonadota > Alphaproteobacteria > Sphingomonadales > Rhodothalassiaceae > JBHJGS01. The sequence continues at coordinate 3,892 of JBHJGS010000029.1, forward strand.
CAGGAAGGGCGGGCCCCAGCTGCGGGTGTCGTCGCCCTGGCCGGGCCGCTCCACCTTGATCACATCTGCGCCCAGATCCGCCAGGATCTGACCGGCCCACGGCCCGGCCAGCACCCGTGACAGGTCGAGCACCTTCAAGCCGGTGAGCGGCGGCGGGGCGTGGCCGGAACACGATGTCATTCCCGCCAGATGCCCGCGCCGGTCCGGTTCGGTCAAGCCGTGTCAGAAGCGGATGCTCAAGCCCAGATCGAAGGCGACATCATCGAGTTGGTTGCCGACCACGGTGCGCACCGACGCATCCAGGCGCACCCGGTCCCCAAGCTTGACCAGGCCGCCGGCTTGTACGGTCGCGACGTCCTGCAGGGTGGAGGAGATCAGCCCCTGCACCTCACCATAGGTGCTGAACCGCTCGGTCCAATCCTTCTGCACGCCGATGCTGGGCAGGAACGACGGGTTGGCGCCATTGGTCGAGGCCGCCTGCAACGTCCCGAAAACCGCAAGCCCATCGAGGCTGTACTGCCAAGACGCACCGCCAAAGCCGATGGCATCACCAGAACCGGTCGCGATTTGGGCGCCAGCGAACAGCGATATCGTCGGCAGCAACCCGGCCTGGTCAAGTAAGCGCGCCTTGCCGCTGATCTCTACCGGCAGCGTGTCGGTCTCGGTGCTGTCGATGGCGGGAACGGTGACAGTCGTGCCGCCGGTGGCAAAGCTGGCTGCCTCTTGGTCAACAGACAAGATGCCCGCGCCAAACCATCGCACGCGCAGTTCCAGCCGGTCCAGAACGCCATATCGCAACTGAATGTCGGGCACTTGCACGAGCGTCTCATCGCGGTCCGGCACAGCCAATTGGATCGTGCCCACTTCCGGATCTGTGCTGGCAAACGTGACATCCACGCCGGCTTCGACCTGGACTTGTCCCTGCTCAAGCTGATCGACGCGCGGCGCCAAAAAGGCTCGATCCGGCTGTGCTGAGGGCGTGTCCTGGGCCGCGGCCGGAAGCGCCAGAAGGACAGATGGCATTATCAAAATACGCACTGCCATTGCAACTTCTTGCTACAAAACAAAAAACGGGTTTGGCCAAATTTTCTTAGAGGCGATCTAACGCTTGAGCAAGCGCATCCGCAGAGCCAGCCTTTTGCCGCACTGCACAATTTCGGCTTGCCCGTGCGGTCCGCAGGCGCCTAAACAGGGCGCTTTGATCGTGCTGGTGAGGAGGGTCGGTGATGGCTGTCGAACCCAGAGCAGAAGGCGGCAACCGCTTCCGCGAGAGCTTCGGCCGGTATTTGGAGGATTTCCAGGTCGGCCACATCTATGAGCATCGGCCCGGCCGCACCATCAGCGAGGCCGACAATAGCTGGTTCAGCCTGCTGACCATGAACACCCACCCCCTGCATTTCGATGCCGCCTATGCCGCAAAGTCGGAATTCGGCCGACCCGTGGTGGTGTCCTCGTTGACGGTGTCGCTGCTGCTGGGCATGAGCGTTACCGACGTCAGCTACAAGGCGATCGCCAATCTGGGCTGGACCGACATCAAGATGACCGCCCCGGTGTTCTGCGGCGATACGCTTTATGCGGAATCGGAGGTTTTGGAAGTGCGGCCGTCCAAATCCCGGCCGACCCAGGGCATCGTGACCGTGCGGACCATTGGGCGCAACCAGACCGGCGAGATCGTGTGTACCTTTATCCGATCGGTTCTGATACCCAAACGCGGCCACGGTATCGAAAACTGAGCCCGGCAACCGGACGCTCGTGTCCTTATGACCTCCTCGTACAGAAGGGATGGCCATGCCCATGGACCGCTTTCCCGGCCCTGTGCCCTTGATCCTCCAGGCCACCCGGCTGACCTGGCGCCACGCTGAGATTCTGCTGTTGTTGGCGGTGCTGTTGGGCATCATCCTTTATGTCAGCCTGCTCGGACGACTGGACGAGCTCGCCGCCCTGATGAACCAACTTCAGACCCAAGCCAGCGAGATGGAACAAAGCGGCCAAGGCGACCCGGCCGAAGCGGAACGCCTTGGGCGGCTGGTCGTGCAACTGCTCGACCAGTTGCGGGTGACCACGGCCTTGAGCTTCATGCTGAACCCGATCTTGCTGCTGGTTTGGACCCGGGCCGTGGCCGTTGGTCGCGGCGATGTGTTCGCCGGCGGCACCCGCGCCACGCTGCGGCGCTACGCCTTGTTCCTCTGGCGCAGTGTGTGCATGGTGTTCGTCACGATCCTCTTCGTGCTGCTGGCCGGCGTCGTCGTGTTGGTCGTGCAGGGCCTGTTTGGCTTGATCCTGTCGCTGGTCGGAGCGCGGCAGGTGGCTGAGTTTCTCGCCAGCTTGGCGGGTCTGTTGGTGGTCTCGGTCGCCCTGGCCGGCTATTATCTCAGCCTGTGCGCAACGGCGGTGGATCGCGGCCACGGCATTTTTGTCGGCATCGGCAAAGCCGTGGAGACGTTCCGGCCGTATTTGATCGCCATCATCCTGTTAACCTTGGGATCGAATATTGTCGCCAGCGTCATCGGTGCGGCTTTCGGCGCGATGCCCGCGGGCGGCGCCGCGGTTTTCGTGCTGGTCAGCATCGCCGTCACCGGCATCAGCCTTGCCGCGGCCAGCATTACGCACGAGCATGACGTGCGCACGGATCCTTTGGCCGGGGAACGGTTCTGAGCCTGCCGGTTGACACCGGTGCTGCCTTGCGCGCACCAAGGATCATGGCAATGGTCTGGACGGGTTGGCGCCGATGAGTGGGTCGAGCCTGATTACCTTGCGGGCACGGCTGGCCGACGGTGCGTCTTTCCTTTTGCTCAACGGCACGCCGGCGCTGCTGCTCAGCCTGTTATTCGCGTTGAGCAATCTGATCCTGATCAAGCTGTTCGTCCTGCTTGAGCCTGGGATCGGGGAGTATCTGGCCGATCGTAGCCGGCGGCAGGATCATCTTGCGGCAATTTTGCTGATGCAGACCATCGCCTTGATGGTGCTGGTCGGCCACGGGCTGATCTGGGCGCGCATTTGCCTGCTTGGCCGCACCAATGCCTTGGCCGGCGGCATGGAAGGGTTTTTCCGCCGCTTTTCCACATGCTTGACCCGGTTGATGGTGGCCGCGCTGCTGGGCATCGCGCTCAGCCTGCCGGCGCTGATCTTTGCGATCATCCTGACAGGTCTGTTGCGCAATTTCGGCGGCTTCGGCCAGTCAATGGCCAGCGCCGCCTCGATCATGCTGCTGGCCGTGCCCCTGGGCGCGGTGGTCTCGGCCTTGATCTTGTCGATGAGCGCGGAGGCGATTGACCGGCGCCTGTCGATGCTGGCGGCGATGCAGCAGACCCAGCCGGCGTGGATCCGGCTGGCGGTGGTGATGATCGTGTTGGTCGCGATCTACATTCTGCTGGCGGTTGGGCTCTCTCAACTCGCCGGGGCAGAGACGCGGCTGCCCGGCTCCGTTTTCGAGACCTTCGCGTTTCTGCTGCAGCACGCCTTGGGGTTTTTGACCCTGGCGCTGGCAATCGGTGCGTTGGCGCCGCTTTTGCGCGACCGCAAGAAATCCAACTGATCGGCGTTTAAGCGGCAGTGCCGCGGCGCCGCTTGGCCATCTCGTCGAGCATGCCGGTCTCAATCGCCGACACCCGGTCTTCCAACCGCTCCAAAACCCGGATGATTTGGTCCAGCTTGCGGGTCATCGCTTCAAGCTTGTCGTCTGCGGTGTCGGTCATTGGTGTCTTTCTCCCATCTTGGACCGGCGGCCGCCGGTCTGATCATTGGCCGGAGGCCGAAACCGGTCCAGGTCCAGGCCGGCATGTTCCAGATTGGAATGCGCGTCCTTCACCTGGGCACGCCAGCGGCGCACGCGCGTGCGCGCAATCGCCAAGCGCAAAAAGCGCGGCAAGGATGGCTGCGCCTTCAACAACAGCCGGTCAAGGCGCGGGTGCCGTTCCCGCAGCGCCCGCACCAGCCGGACCGCCCGCGGGCTGGAACTGATCAACAAGGCCAGGCCCACGGCCATCAAAACCAAACCGGTGGGGATCGGCAGCCAAAACGTCAGAAAGCCAAGGATTAGGCAAAACCAACCCACCGTGATCATGACCAATTGTCGAAAGCCCATCACCACAAACTCTGCCCACCCCTCGACGCCAGTTCCTTGAAGGTGGGGCCTGTTTAGCCGCACAACAAGGCGGAGATTAGTCGTAAAGTCCCCTTGAAGCGTTAACGCAGGCTGAGCCATGGCCCCGCCATCTGCCTTGATCCATGCGCTGGTGCGCGAAATTCCCGCAGGCCAGGTGGCCAGCTATGGCCAGGTTGCCGATTATCTGCCCGGCGTGACGGCGCGGCAGGTGGGACGGGTGCTGGCGGGCAGCAGCCCTGAGGGCCAAAGCGTTCCGTGGCACCGCGTGATCAATGCCGCCGGTACGATCTCCGCCCATCCCGGTTCGGCGGAACAGTATCGCCGGCTGCAAGCCGAAGGCATCCTGTTCGACCGGCGCGGCCGGCTGGACTGGTCACAGCATCGCTGGCCGGGCCCCAGTCATGTCTGGTTGCTCAGCCACGGGCTTGACCCACCGGCATAGATCCTCCGGCATACACCCCCCGGCACGCCTTAGCGTCTGGCCAACCATTTGCCGGTAACGCGTCAGGCGACAAGAACAAGGGCCGGGAGCTTGCCGCTTATGAATTCATTGGCGGGTTAGCGCCTGAGCGCTAAGCCGCGCTTTCTCCTGGCCCGCCTGGTCTGGTAAGCTCCCCTGCCCGGGTACGTCGCATCGCTTGGAGCGGCCTGACATGTTCACACACTTCTTTCTGACCCTGCGCGATCACGGTCTGCCCGTGTCGATCAAGGAATATCTGACGCTGCTGGAGGCGCTGCAGGCCGGCTGCGCGGACTATTCGGTGGAAGACTTCTACTATTTGTCCCGCGCCACGCTGGTGAAGGACGAGAAGCATCTGGACCGGTTCGATCGGCTGTTCGGGCATTGTTTCAACGGCCTGGAGCTGGGCGCTGAGACACTGACGCCGGAGATCCCGGAGGAATGGCTGAAGAAGCTCGCCGAGCTCTACTTGACCGAAGAGGAGATGAATAAGGTCAAGGAGCTGGGCGACTGGAACGAGATCATGGAGACGCTGAAGAAGCGCCTGGAGGAGCAGAAGGGCCGCCATCAGGGCGGCAACAAATGGATCGGCACTGCCGGCCGCTCACCTTATGGCGCCTATGGCTACAACCCCGCCGGCGTGCGCATCGGCCAGCACGAAAGCCGCCACCGCCGCGCCATCAAGGTGTGGGACAAGCGCGAATTCAAGAATCTCGATGACAGCGTTGAACTGGGCACCCGCAATATCAAGGTGGCGCTGCGCCGGCTGCGCCAGTTCGCGCGCGAGGGCGCGGCCACCGAACTGGATCTGGACGGCACCATCCAGGCCACGGCGCATCAGGGCTTTCTCGACATCAAGCTGCGGCCGGAGCGGCACAATGCGGTCAAGGTGCTATTGTTTCTGGATGTCGGCGGGTCGATGGACCCGCATATCCGGGTCTGCGAGGAGCTGTTTTCCGCGGCGCGCACCGAATTCAAGCATCTGGAATTTTTCTACTTCCATAACTGCATTTATGAATCCGTCTGGCAGGACAATCGCCGCCGCCATGCCGAGCGCATCAACACGCTCGACGTGCTGCACACCTTCCCGCACGATTATAAGCTGATCATCGTCGGCGATGCCTCGATGAGCCCCTATGAGATCGTCTATCCCGGCGGCTCGGTGGAGCATTGGAATGAAGAGGCGGGGCAGGTTTGGCTGGAACGCCTGCTGTCGGTCTATTCCAAGGCGGTGTGGCTGAACCCCATCCCGGAACGGCATTGGGACTATGGCCAGTCCATCCAGATGCTCAAGCAGATCATGGAAAACCGCATGTTCCCGCTGACGCTGGATGGCCTGGACCGGGCCATGCGGGACCTGCTGCGCTAGAGTATCCGTTTTTCTCAAGCGGTTTTTGGAGCCCATTTTCGGTGATTTCGAATGAGTGCGTTTGCGAGTACGATGAGCTTTCGCATGATGGCGGTTATGGCGACCTTTGGTGGCTTACCGTTGGCGATGAGCTG
>JBHJGS010000030.1:0-40161 GCA_050331575.1 Rhodothalassiaceae bacterium
GCCGTGCGCAGTGGATGGGTGCCCGTCAACGGTCGGGGTGTGTATGAGCTAGGGTCCCGAGCGGAGAAATGACAAAATCTCTTTATGATGAAATGCGGAGCGAGCAGAATCTGTTTTCTGCTTGGCGGCATGTAAAGCGAAGCGCACTAAACTCGGACAACAACGAGATCAAGGGGCAGGCCGCTGAGTTCGAGCATCGACACCAAACTCACTTGAGAACCATAGGCAAGCAGCTTCAAAAAGAGCGGTTCGTTTTTGACGACGTCACAGGCGTTTTGAAGGACAAGAAGAAACGCCTAGCACAGAAAAAAGACCCACGTCCTATCGCCATCGCCACGTTGCGCAATCGCGTTGTCCAGAGAGCGATCTTGCAAGTTCTACAGCCACGGAAAGCCAGAAATATCGCGGATATCGATACGCGCTATGAGGCGATTTCTGACCCTCGCTTGGGCAAGATCAACTCCGTTAACCGGTCTGACTTTGGGGTTGGCGGTCTTCTGAAACCATTTGCCGGTGTAAACCCAGCGATCAAGCGCATTTCAAAGGCCGTGGATGACGGCGCAAGGTACTTCTTTCAATCCGATATCAAGGCATTCTTCACAAGAATTCCTACGGCGGACGTGATCTCGTTTGTTCAAGCGCAAACAAATGATGAGCAGCTTACGAAGATTTTCGCCGATGGATTGAGGGTAAATTTGGCCAACAAGGAAGAGTTGGCCACCTACGCAAAACTTTTTCCCGCCGGTGGAATCGGTGTCGCCCAAGGCTCCTCATTGTCGGCTTTTGCAGGAAACGTGCTCCTCTATGATCTTGACCATGAGTTGAATACGGGAACAGTCACCGCCGTACGCTATATAGACGATCTGTTGATGGTCGCACCCAGCGAAGCCGCGCTGAACGAGGCAGTTAAGCTGGCCAAGGCTCGTCTCGCTGCATTCGGTTTCAGCCTCTACAAGCCCGTTCGCGGCTCCGACAAGGCTGCGCAAGGTCTGTGCGGGCATGACAGTATAAGCTTCCTCGGATGCATGCTTCAGCCCAACCGATGCGTTCCAAGTGCACGCTCCATGCAGAACCTCAGCAAAAGCGTATCGAGTTCGATCAGCGCGTCAAAAAAGGCGATCAATGCCTCGATCCACGAAGGAAAAATGCTGCCCCCAAGTCTCTCCGAAAGCGCCGTTCTTCAGGCCATTGGAAAGAAAATCTATGGGTGGCAAAAGTCATTCGCGTTCTGCAACGACCCACAACCATTCGCGCAACTTGATAGTGAAATTTTCGCAAAGATAAGCGACTACCGGAGCTGGGTTTTTCGGAAAACGCAATCACTCGCTGACAACGGGCTGCGGGGACGAATTTATGGTGTGCGGGACATGGCGGCCATGTTTGAAGAGTAGTCAGAGGAATATCGGGAGTCGGCCGAATTTGGACCGAATGGGCTGGTCACAAGCTTGTCCTGAAGGTACCGCAGGGCTCATTCGCCTCTAGGCGCTCGGGGTTGACGCCAATGACCATGGGCACAGAATGGACACAGTTTGGTCACAGCGCCAAAGAGGGTCTTGGCAGATACCCGCCAAGCCATTGATTTGTATTATGAAAAATAGTGGGCGCGAGAGGATTTGAACCTCTGACCCCTGCGGTGTGAACACAGTGCTCTACCCCTGAGCTACGCGCCCCCGTGCGGTTCGCACAGAAGCCGGTGCTATATCCGGCCCAGCCGGGGCGCGCAAGGCGGAACGCGCCGCCGGGCTTCACAAATCCGCTAAAGCGGCGCAGCCGGCGGCCCGGCGGCCCGCCGCTAAAGGGGGGGGCCTCGCTGCGGCTGCCGTCATTATCCCGGCGCGGCAGCGCGATAGACATCGCGGCTGGGCAGCGGCCGCAGCGGCAGCCGGGTTATCCGGGTGGGCGCATAGCCCCGCTGCAGGCTGTCGAGATTGGCGCGGGCGTCGACATAGTGTGGCCGCTGCGCCAAGGCGCGCTGCAAATGATCCTGGGCCCGGGCGGCTTGGGCGGCTTGGGCGGCTTGGGCGCGATGCCAGCAACACACGGCCAGATTATTGTCGATTTCCGCGGCCGGAGCTGTCGCCTGCAGCATCGCCAGGGTGTCGCCGGCGGTGTCGAACCGCTGCAGCAGCATCTGGGCGGTCGCGCTCAGAAACCGGCCCATCCAGCCTGCCGGCCGGGCATAAGGCGCGATCGGCTCATCACCCGCAGCCGCCAGGTCCGAGGCCACCGAGGCGGCCGCTGCGGCCCGATCCATCGTCAGCAAAAAGGCTGTCAGGGTGAACAGCTGCTCCGCTGCGGCCAGGCCGGATCTCTGCAGCGCGCCACCGAGCCAGGCCGCCTCATGCTTGGCTAAGGCGCGATGGGTGAAGTGGCGGGCCTGCGTCAGATCGCGCGACAGCGACTGTGCGCTGTGCACATAGCGGTAGCGCGGCCGGTCCATCAGCGCAATGCGCGCCCCGCAAACCAGCGCCCTGAGGCTGAAATCATAATCCTCCGCCTGGCGCTGGTCCGGGTCCATGCCCAGGCGCACGGCAAAGTCGGTCCGAAAACCGCAAAACGGCCCGGACACCCAATTGCGCTCGAACTGTCGCCAAAGCCCGCCCGGACGCTGCAAGAAAGTCGGCATCGGCCGATCCACGGTCTTGTCGCCGGACCCCTGGTCATAAAGGTCTGACGCGGCATAAACCATATCCGCGCCGGCCTGCAGCGCGGCCGCCATGGCCTCGGCATAGCCCGGGTCGAAGGCATCATCGGCATCCAGCCACAAACCGTAGGAGGTTTCGATTGCCTGCAGCGCTGTCTGGCGCGCGTGGCCAACACCGCGCCAGCGATCCGGTCGCACCACGCGCACCCGCCCCGGCGCGGCGGCCTGCGCCAGCGCGGCCATGCCATCCTCAGAAAAATCGTCGACCAGCAGCACCGCAGCCTGCGGGCTGGCGGCGGCACAGCGAACGGCGTGGGCGACAGTCGTTGCCGCGTTGCGGCCGACAATCGCGATGGTCAGATCGGCCGGCATCGATCTTGATCCCAGGGCTTGCCCGCCGCCTTCCGATGGGGGAAACACCGGCGCGCGAAAGGACACACACGGAGGCGGGCATGGGGCCGGGATATGCGGTGACCTTGGCGGGTTTGGTGGCGGGCATCGGCCTGACCGCCTTGGGGGCCTGGCGCACGGGTAAGCCTTATGAGCCGGGCCGCCTGGGCTGGGTCCCTTGGCCCTTGGTCATGATGTTGGGCGTGGTGCTCATCCTGGTCATGATCGGCCATTTGATCACGCTGACCACCGGCGTGCATTTTGAAGGCCGCCGCAGATAAAAAAAGCGGGCAACGCAAGGGGGAAATGCGTGCCCGCTGTCTTCAGTGAAGGGAGCTGAAAGGCTGTATCAGCAAGACCAGTTATAGCCGTGCGCACCTTAATTTTGCGTAAAGCGCGGAAAGATCTTATTTCGGTTTTTTTCAACCCCACCGGTGACGGCTCAGTCGTCCGGCGCGATGGTGATCGCCAGGCCGTCCAGCGCCTCGGTCACCTCGATCTGGCAGGACAGGCGCGAGCCGGCCTGTTCATGATCGCTGTCGCCCAGAAGCTCCGCCTCTTCTTCCTCCCGCGCCGGCAATCGATCCAACCAGTCTTCATCGACATAAACGTGACAGGTGGCGCAGGAACAATTGCCGCCACACAGGGCCTGAATGCCGTCATAGCCCTCGTCGCGCAGCACTTCCATCAAGCTGAGGCCGACCTCGGCATTGATCGATGCCTGGCTGCCGTCCTGGTCGGTGACATGAATCCGCGGCATGGATCGCTCTCCCTTGAACTCGCCGGACTTATTTCGGCTCTAAACCAAGGCTGCCCCGGCGCGCAAGCGGACGAGGGCCATCAGCCCTGCCGGATCGCCGCTTGCGCCGCGGCCAGGCGGGCGATCGGCACCCGATAGGGCGAGCAGGAGACATAGTCCAGGCCGAGTTGCTCGCAGAACGTCACCGAGTCGGGGTCACCGCCATGCTCGCCGCAGATGCCCAGTTTTAGGTCCGCCTTGCTCTGGCGCCCGCGCTCGGCGGCCAGCCGCACCAAGGCGCCGACGCCGTTGATATCGATGGTGACGAACGGGTCGACCGGGAAAATGCCCTGATCGACATATTTCGGCAGGAAGCGGCCGGCATCGTCGCGGCTGATGCCCAGAGTCGTCTGGGTCAGATCATTGGTGCCGAACGAGAAGAAATCCGCTGCCCGAGCGATTTCGTCGGCGCACAAGGCCGCGCGCGGCAGCTCGATCATGGTGCCGATCAGATAGTCCAGCGTCTTGCCGGCTTTGGCGCACACCTCTTCCGCCACGGCCTGCACCCGCTTGCGCAGGATCGACAATTCCTTTTCCGCTGCAACCAGCGGGATCATGATCTCCGGCGAAACGGTTTGGCCGATCTCCTCAGCCACTTTCAGCGCCGCTTCGATGATCGCGCGCACCTGCATTTCATAGATTTCAGGGTAAGAGATCGCCAGGCGGCAGCCGCGATGGCCGAGCATGGGATTGACCTCCACCAGTTCAGCGGCATGCTGCTTCAGCTTGGCGGCGTCGACATCCAGCGCCACGGCCAATTCCTGGAAATCCTGGTCATCATGGGGCAGGAATTCGTGCAGCGGCGGGTCGAGCAGGCGAATGGTCACCGGCAGGCCGGCCATGATCCGGAAGATTTCCTCAAAATCCTCCCGCTGCATCGGCAGCAGCCGCGCCAGCGCCCGGTCGCGCTCCTCGCGGCTGTCGGCCAGGATCATCTGGCGCACCGCGACGATTCGGGTGGCGTCGAAGAACATGTGCTCCGTGCGGCACAGGCCGATGCCCTCCGCGCCGAATTCGCGCGCGGTGGCAACATCGTTGGGCGTGTCGGCATTGGTGCGCACTCTGAGGCGCCGGTGCCGGTCCGCCCAGCCCATCAAGGTGGCGAAATCGCCGACCAATTCCGGCTTCAGCGTCGGCACCTTGCCGACCATCACCTCGCCGGTGCTGCCGTCCAGCGTGATCACCTCGCCGGCGCGGATGGTGCGGCCCAGGCAGGTCATCACGCCGGCATGGCGGTCGATCTTGATCGAGCCGCAACCGGACACGCACGGCCGGCCCATGCCGCGGGCGACCACGGCGGCGTGGCTGGTCATGCCGCCGCGCGCGGTCAGCACGCCGCGGGCGGCGGCCATGCCGTGAATGTCTTCCGGGCTGGTCTCGGTGCGGACCAGGATCACGTCATCGCCGGCCTTGGCGCGGACATCGGCTTCGTCTGACGAGAACACAACCACGCCGGAGGCGGCCCCGGGCGAGGCGGGCAGCCCCTTGGTCAGCACGTCGCGCGGCGCCTCTGGATCAAGGGTCGGATGCAGCAGCTGCTCCAGCGCCTGGGGATCAACCCGGCACACCGCTTCGGATTCGTCGATGAGGCCCTCACCGGCCATCTCCACGGCAATCTTCAGCGCGGCTTTGGCGGTGCGTTTGCCCGTGCGCGTCTGCAGCATCCATAGCTTGCCCTTCTGCACGGTGAATTCGATGTCCTGCATGTCGCGATAGTGCCGCTCCAGCCGCTCGAACACATCGACCAGCTGGGCAAACACATCCGGCAGCGCCTCTTCCATGCTGGGCAGGTCATCCCCGCCGCGCTCGCGCTCCGCCCGGGTCAGGGGCTGCGGCGTGCGGATGCCGGCGACCACATCCTCACCCTGCGCATTGATCAGGAATTCGCCGTAATAGGCCTTGTCGCCGGTGGAGGGGTTGCGCGTGAAAGCCACGCCGGTGGCCGAGGTTTCGCCCATATTGCCGAACACCATGGCCTGCACATTCACCGCCGTGCCCCACGCCTCCGGAATATTGTGCAAACGGCGATAAACCTTGGCGCGCTCGACCTTCCAAGAGCCGAACACCGCCCCGATCGCGCCCCACAGCTGCTCATAGGGATCCTGTGGAAAAGGCTGGCCCCGCGCCTCTTGCACACGCGCCTTGAACACCTCGACCATGCCCTTCCAGTCCTCGGCGGTCATGTCGGTATCAAGCTGGACGCCCTTTTCCTCCTTGCGGGTTTCGATGGCGTCCTCGAACAGAAAATGGTCCACGCCCAAAACCACGTCGGAATACATCTGAATGAAGCGGCGATAGCTGTCCCAGGCGAAACGCTCGTCTTCGGCCTGTTCGGCCAGGCCCCTCACGGTGTCGTCGTTCAGGCCCAGATTGAGCACGGTGTCCATCATGCCGGGCATGGACACCCGCGCGCCGGACCGCACCGAGACCAGAAGCGGATTGGCGCGGTCGCCGAAGTGGGCGCCCACGGCCGCCTCGACCTTCTCCAGAGCGGCGTTGACCTGCGCCTTCAGGTCATCGGGGTAGCTGTGGTCATGCTCATAGAAATAGGTGCACACCTCGGTGGACAGGGTGAAACCCGGCGGCACCGGCAGGCCCAGCGATGCCATCTCGCCGAGATTGGCGCCCTTGCCGCCAAGCAGATCGCGCTGGTCGGCGCCGCCCTCGGCCCAGCCGTCGCCGAAGCCGTACACCCATTTGGTCATGGTCTGGTCCTTCAGTCCGTGCATGGCGCATCCCTCTATCAGCCGCCGTGTGCCGCGGCCATCCTCGTGTTGCCTCGCCGCCCCCCAATCCTGCCGCGGCAGTTTGTGGCGCATGCCGCGCGGTTTCTCAAGCGCTCCGGCATGTAAATCGGATGCATTCCCACAGCGGACTGCTTATTCTGCGGCAATCCGCAAGAGGGAGGCCCGCCATGCCGTTCGACCCGCCGCACAGCGACCTGATCGCCCTGACGCTGACCGACAAGATCGCCCATGTGGAGCTGAACCGGCCGGACAAGCGCAACGCCCTGCCCGACCCCTTCTGGACCGAATTCCCCGCCCTGATCGACTGGTTGAGCGAGCAGCCGGAGGTGCGCTGCATCCTTCTGTCCGGCCGCGGCAAGATGTTCACCGCCGGGCTGGATCTGAATGATGCGGCATCCCTGTTTCAGCAGCAGGGCGATCCGGGCCGAGTGCGCGAGAAGCTGCGTCGCAAGATCGCGCAGATGCAGGACTGCGTGACCGCGCTGGAACGCTGCCGGGTGCCGGTGATCGCGGCGGTGCATGATGGCTGCCTGGGCGCGGGCGTCGATCTGGCCAGTGCCTGCTGTGTGCGCCTGGCGACGAGGGATGCTTATTTCACCGTGCAGGAGATCAATATCGGCATCGTCGCCGATGTCGGCACCTTGCAGCGCCTGCCAGCACTCCTGCCCCTGGGGCTGGTGCGCGAGCTCGCCTATACCGGTCGACCTTTCCGGGCTGAGGAGGCGCTGGCGCACGGCTTTGTCAATGCCGTGCTGGACGATCGCGAGGCGCTGCTCGCCCACGCCTTCGATCTGGCCCGCCAGATCGCCGCCAAAAGCCCCCTGGCCATGGCCGGCACCAAGCGCGCCATCACCTATGCCCGAGACCACGGCGCTGCCGACGCGCTGACCCAAGTGGCCGACTGGAATGCCGGCATGCTGCTCGGCACCGATGTGATGAAAGCGGTGCAGGCGGTGCTGCGCAAGCAGCAGGCAGACTTTGACGACCTGCTACCATAACAAACCGCACCCCTCTCCCTTTCCCCTTGTGGGAGAGGGAGGGGCCCGCCGCGCGCCAGCGCGGTGGGAGGGTGAGGGGTCGGGCGCTGGGCACACCCGCCGGCGCCCTTGTTTCCACCGCCGGGCCCCCTCACCCCAACCCCTCTCCCACACAGGGGAGAGGGGCTTTTGTGGGGGCGAAGGCGTCGATGGCGGCGAGGCCGGCGAGGCCTGGAGGTAGCCGCCGGGCCGTTGCTGCGGTGATGCCGCCAAGTGGATAGACCGGACCCTGAATGAAGCGCAGCATGCGCGCCAGGCGGTGCGGACCAAGGGTGCCAGCCCCGGGGTGGCTGCGGGTGGCGAAGACCGGGGAGACCAACACCGCATCGGCCCCGCGCGCCAGCGCCTGATTGGCCGCGCGCACCGAATGCGCCGCGGCGGTCTGCAGCCCGCCGGTGCGGCGGTCGACGCGGTGGATCAGCCCCTCCGGCCAGTGCACGCCGTGCGCGCGCACCAGCCCTGCCAGCCGGGCGTCGCCGGCGATCAGACACACGCGCCGCTGCGCCCGGCACAGGCGCGCCAGCATGGCGGCATAGGCCGCCCGGTCCGCGCGCGCATAGTCCCGATACAGCACGCCCACGCCTGCGGGCAGCCGCCGCACCACGGCCACAGGATCCGGCGTGCGGCCACGGTCGGCCACAAACAGGGCAACAGGCAGAGACTTGACGGCACGGCGGCGGCGCGCGACGCAGGCAGGCCGACTTCGGGAGACTGTCATGGCCATCGATCCTGTCGCCAATCTGGCCGCCGTGCAATCAGCCATGGCCGAGGCGTGCCGGCGCTTCGGTGTGGTGCGGGACCTGCCGCAGGTGGTGGCGGTCAGCAAGGTCCATGGCGCCGAGCGCATCGTCCCGCTGCTGGCCGCCGGCCATCGCCATTTCGGCGAGAACCGGGTGCAAGAAGCCCAAGCGAAATGGCCGGATCTGAAGGCGCGCCATCCGGGCACCGTGCTGCATCTGTTGGGTCCGTTGCAGACCAACAAGGTCTCCGCCGCGCTGGACCTGTTCGACGTGATCGAAACCCTGGATCGGGAGAAACTGGCGCGCAAATTGGCCGAGGCGCTGAAGACGCGCACAACCGCCCCGCGCCTGTTCGTGCAGGTCAATACCGGCGAGGAAGCGCAGAAAAGCGGCGTGCTGCCGGGCGACCTGGCAGCGTTTCTTGATCTGTGCCGGGACACCTTGGGACTGCCCATTTGCGGCCTGATGTGCATCCCACCGATGGGCGAGGATCCAGCGCTGCATTTCGGATTGTTGAAGACACTGGCTGACCGCCATGGGGTCAATGCGCTGTCCATGGGCATGTCCGGGGACTATCCCCTCGCAGCCGCCATGGGCGCGGATTTCGTGCGGGTCGGCACGGCGATCTTCGGCCCGCGCGACCAGGGCGCGGCCCCTTGAATGCCCAGAGGAGCGCCCCTATCTTAGCATTGCTTAGATAGGGAGTTCGATCATGAGCGTTTATATCATGGTGGTCGTGATCTGCCTGGCCAGTGCCGCGGTGCCCATCGCCATCGTCTAGCTGGTCAGCCGCGCGCGCACCCGTGCTGCAGAAAGCCAGATCCGAAAGCAGCTGGTGCCGATGGCGGAACGCCAGGCCCAGATGGAAGAGCGTCTGCAGGTGCTGGAAAAACTGGCCACTGATCCGCACCACCGCCTGGAGCGCGAGATCGCGGCCCTATAAGGCGGCGGCGCCTGGCCATCACCGGTCAAATCCGTAACAGCGTCTGCGCCACCGCATCGACCACCTCTTGGCGCCGCGGCGAGGCGCTTTTGCGGCCAGCCCAGGATATGTCGCGGCGGGCCGGCCGCAGCGCCTTCAGCGCCTCGGTCAGGTCCGGCGCGCGTTCAGGGTCAGCCGGTGGCTTGATCGGTTCTTGCGCACCATGGCCCCGCTGCAGCAGCGCCTTCAGCAGCAAGGTCTGGCGCGTTGCCAGCAGCTGGAGCGTGGCATCATCGGCGCGTAGCACCGAGCGGCCTTCCAGCCGGTCGATCAGCGAGCGGCCATGTTTGCGGCCCTGATCCGCCAGGAAGCCCAAGGTCGCCCCGGTCAGCGCGGCCGCTCCCAAGGTCATGCCGCCAACCATCAGGTCGATGGCCACGCCCGCCGCCGCGCCGGTGGCCGCCGCCCGGCCCGCAGAGATGCCGAAATGCTCCAGCGTCGCCGGATCGAACGGGTCTTCCTGCCATTCGCCGCCGATGATCGGCAGGTCGGCGGGCAGATAATCCTTCGGGCCGAATTGGTGCAGCGCCAGCAGGTCCTTCACACAGCCGGTCTCATCGCCCCGCACCTTGTCTTTTAGCTGGGTCAGCGCCTGATCGCGGCTGTCCGCATCGCCCGCGGTGAAGCGTTCCGCGCGCGCGGCCGCGCTAACCAGCATGTCTGCAATCAGGCGCGCGGACTGGCGCTTCAGCTCCTGACGGCGCGCCGCCAGTTCCGCGATCAATTGCTCCAGCACCGGCGCGAACCGGTCTGACAGGGTGGCAACCTTGCGGTACAGCGCCAGTTCGCCAGCTTCATCGAATACCACGGTGTCGAAGCTGGCCACCGCATGCATGTTCACACGCGCCAGTTGCTCGCGCCAGCGGCTGTCATCGGCCTCGGCGTCGGCGACAAAATTGAACACCGGCACCACGGGGATGGCACAGCGGCCGAGAATTTCCAACTCGTCCCGATGCTTGGCGCGGACCCGTTCGCGCGTGTCGATGACATAAAGCGCCACATCGGCCGCGCGCACCTGGGCCAGCGCCTTGGCTTCCTGGGTGAAATCTCCTTGCAGGCTTTCGGTGGCGGCGAACCGGTCGATCGTCTCGGTCCAATCCAGCGCTTGCTCAGCCTTCAGCGCCTCCAGATGCCGCAAAAGACCGGTGGAATCCTCCAGCCCCGGCGTATCGTAGAGCTGCACTGCGGCATCGCTGCCGGTGCGAATCTCCGCCATGTCGACACTGCGGGTCGTCGCCGGGCGTGACGAGACTTCGCCGAAATCGCGTCGCCGGGTCAGCGTCCGCATCAAGCTTGTCTTGCCGACATTGGTGTGGCCGACCACGGCGATCTTCAAGAGATCGGTCATGCCGCGGCCCCTTGGTCTAGGTCGCGTTCGACGATGCGATCCAGCGCCAGACCCGCGGCATGGGCGGCCGCCACCCAATCCTCGCGCCGGGCGCGTGCCTCAGCCGGGCCCAGGCGGCGATCCAGCCGCGCCCCGCCGGTCAGCCACACTTCCGCGACCGGGATCTCGTCGACGAACGGCGCCAAGCCGGCGGTCACGCCGCGGTCTGGCGTTTGGGTCAGGTCAGCCACGATGATCAGACGCTCCGCATCGGCTTGGGCCAGCGCCTGCAAGGCGCCGGCAGCCTGCGTTGCCCCATCGACCAAGCCCAGATCGCGGCCCGGCGCCGGGGGCCAACCCGCCATCGGCGGATCGATCTCCCACCCCAGAAAGGCCGCGCGGCGTGAGGGGTCGTCCGGCGTCTCGGCCCGACGCGGCAGCACCGCCGGCTGCTGCGGCGCCGATGCCGGTGCGGGACGCTGGCTGGCAAACAGCGGCGCCAGCTGCGGTGCCAGCCGGGCAAAGGCGGGCAGGCTGAGATCAAGCGGCCGATGCAGGGCCAGGCGGCGCGCTCGCCAGGCACTGACGCCAAGCGCCACGGCCCGCGGCAGCAGCCCATAGACCAGCACCGATCCGATCAAAAACCCCGACCAATGGCCTGGATCGGCCTTGGGAATGCCTTGGCCGCGATATTGCGAGGCGGCCAGGGTTGCCGCGTCGGGCACCGCAAATCCCAGCGCCTGGAGCGGCGCGGACAAAGCCAAGCTGATCTGGCGATACCGCTCCGCTGAAAGGATCGTGGTTTCCCAGACAAAGTAATATTGCTGAATGGACAGCAGCAAGAGCACCGCGGCGAGGGCCCCGATCAGAAAGGCCGTCCAAAGATAATGCGACATCACAGAGGCGCTCCAACGCGCCGCCGGCCCGCCGCTCAGGCGCGTGAGCACGGCCGTCACGGCCGCCGGGCTGTCTTTATCCCACCGCGCCGTCAACCAACCGGCAGCCGTGATCAGCGCCCCACCCAGACTATTCGCACGCACCACCTGTGGGCCCCGGGTCATCACCGCCAGCCACACCGCGAATGCCAGGATCTGCAGCCCCAAAATCGCTAGCAACACGTAGAAAATATTGACCACGCCGTTCGGGCCGGCCGCCAAGGCGGTCCGCGCGGTCAAGGCGCCAGCACAAAACGCCAGGACGCCGGTTGCCAGGCCGATCAGCTTGACATGGCGACGGACGCGCGCCAAAGCCGCGCGCATCGCCGATGCCTTGGCATGATGGCTGAAATAGTGCAGCAGGCGCGCCTCAGCATCGCCGGAGCTGGCACGGGCGCGCTCCGCCGCAGCAGCGTCAAGGCCGCTCTCTCCGGCCAGTGCATGAGCCAGGAAACGCGCATCTGAAGCTTGGGTCATACCGCGCTTTTCCGATGCTTGCGCAGCCGGCGCAAGGGCGCTGCAGCCGGGCTGCGACAAACCCGCAGCCCCGATATCAAAGAACAGTGAATTTTTGACACAAAGCGTTGTTTTGGGGCGGCATTTGATGGTTTCGAAACCCTCTGCGCGGATGAGTTCAAATCCAAGATGAAGAACCGGGAGTGATTATGAGCGTCGCCAGCAGTCTCTTGCCGCCCTCCATTCAAGCCTATCTGCAAAATCATTCCGTGCGCGAAGCCCCTGAACTGGCGGCCATTCGCACAGCCTCCGACCGGCTGCCCGAGGCGCGCATGCGCTCTTCCGCAGAGCAGGTGCAGTTTTTGTGCCTCCTGCTGCAATTGATGCAGGCGCGCCGCGTCATCGAGGTTGGCGTGTTCACCGGCTACGCGACACTCGGTTTCGCCCTGGCGCTGCCGAATGAGGGGCGGGTCGTGGCCATGGACTTGACCGACCGATGGCTCGACGAGGCGCGCCGGCAATGGCGCAGGCGCCAGGTCCAACACAAGATCGAATTGCGCCTCGGCGCGGCCGACGAAAGCCTGGACGAACTCATCGCCATGGGCGAGACGGACAGTTTCGACTTTGCCTATATCGATGCCGACAAAGAAGGCTATGCCGGCTATTATGAACGCTGCCTGACATTGGTTCGAACCAACGGCCTGATCGCCATCGACAACACCCTGTGGTCCGGCCGGGTCGCCGAGGCTCAGGCAGATGATCCCGACACGCGCGCGCTAAAGGCCCTGAACAAGGCCTTGCACGGCGACGACCGGATCGATCTGAGCCTGATCCCGATCGGCGACGGAGTGACGCTGGCCCGCAAACGCTGAGGCGGGATGGCCGCCCGGCTTACGCCGCCTGATCCGCTTACGCCGCCTGATCCTCCGGCTTCAGTTTCAGCGCCACGGAATTCATGCAGAAACGCCGGCCGGTCGGCGGCGGGCCGTCGGGGAAGACATGGCCCAAATGGCTGTCGCAGCGGCTGCACAGCACCTCGATGCGGACCATGCCGTGCGACGTGTCGCGCCGCTCGGTCACTCGATCCGGCGCAATCGGCTCGAAAAAGCTCGGCCAGCCGGAGCCGGAGTCGAATTTGGTCGATGAGCGAAACAAGGCCTGACCGCAGGCGACACAGGCATAAATGCCGGGCCGCTTCTCACCGTTATACGCGCCGGTGAACGGACGCTCGGTTCCGGCCAACCGGCACACACGGAATTGTTCGGGTGTCAAAACATCCCGCCATTCCGCTTCGGTCTTGATGATCTTGTCTGTCACCGCGCCCTCACGTCACACGTTTCGCACAAGACATAGAGATGGTCGGGATCTTGCAGCATGGCAACCTGGTCCAACGCGTTGCGAACCTCGCCGAGCAGGCGGCCAAGCGGGCCTTTAGGCGGTGACGGCTGCCACACGCCATGGGCTTGCGCATCGGCCATCAGCTGCATGACCAGCTTCTCATAGGGGCCTGGCGCCTTCTCGACATAGCGGATGTCATAACGCTCCAGGCCGGCCAGGTCCGCCGCAGCGGCAATGGCCTCGTCGAGGCCGCCCAGTGCGTCGACCAGCCCCAATTCCTGGGCCCTCACACCGGACCAAACACGGCCGCGCGCAACCTGATCGATCTCCTCCACCGAGCGACCGCGACCGTCGGCGACGACCTGCAGGAAATCCTGATAGTTGTCACGCACGGTGGCCTGAAGCCAGGCTTTTGCCTCCGCACTGAGCGGACGCAGCGGGTTGATCCCGGCCGCCAGCGGCGTCGTGCCGACACCATCGGAATGCACGCCAATCTCGTTCAGGCTGTCCTCGAACGTGACGAACGCGCCGAAAACGCCAATCGAGCCGGTTATCGAACTGGGATGGGCAAAGATCCGGTCCGCATTGGTACTGATATAGACCCCGCCGGAGGCCGCCACCGACCCATAGGAGGCGACGACCGGCTTGCCCGCGGCGCGAAGGGCCGCGACTTCCTGGCGGATCAGTTCAGCTGCGAAAATGGCGCCGCCGGGGCTGTCCACCCGCAGGACCACGGCCTTCACATCATTGTTTCGGCGCGCGGCCCGCAATAGCTTGATGAAATCTTCCGATGCCGTGACCTGGGGCCCGCCCTCGCCGGGAACGATTGTCCCGCGCGACGTCACCACAGCGACCTGGTCGCCGGACGGGCGACCCTGCGCGGCCTTGGCATTTTGCACATAATCGCTGAGCGAGACGGTGCGAAAGCCGCGCGTCGTCCGGGCGCTTTCAAACACAGTCCCCGCCTCGGCGCGCCAGGCATCAATGCCGACGATGCGGTCGATCAACCCCAGCTCAAGCACCGCCTGGGCATTGTCGCCGCCGAAGCGCTCTAACGCGTCGGCCGGATTCTGAGCGAAACCCCGCAGGCGGTCGCGATCAAGGCCGCGGGCATCGGCGACCGCATCCAGATACTGCGTCCACAAGGCGTTCAGCAGGTCCGCATTGGCTTCGCGGGCCTCGTCAGACATGCTGTTGCGGGTAAAGGGTTCAATGGCCGACTTGAACTCGCCGACCCGGAAGATGTGCGGCGTGGCTTTGATCTGTTCCAACGCCTCGGCATAAAAGAGCGGATAGGTGCCATAGCCGGTTAGGATCAAGGACCCTGCGGCGTTCATCCATACCTGATCGGCCTGCGCCGCCAGCAGATACTGGGCCTGCGTGAAATAGCGGCCATATGCCAGGACCGGCTTGCCCGTCGCCCGGAACGCCGCGATTTCATCGGCCACCCAGTGCAGCGCCGCCGTGCCGCCGCCAACGAAACTATCCAACCGCACCACCATGCCGGTAATGCGGTCATCCTCAGCGGCTCGCCGGATCGCCAACACCACGTCACGCACCAGCGTTTCCCGCGGAACGTCGCCGATGAACGGATTGGCGAAATAATCCGCCGGGTCGAGGCGCGAGGCGGTCTCCACCAGAGATCCGCCGATCTTGAGCTCAAGAACGGCATTATCCGGCACCGCCGCGATCTTGGGCTGTTGCTGGAGCGCGCCAGCAATCACAATGAACAAGACAGCAAATACCAGGGCTGCAGAGATAATCACAAAGCCCTTCAGGGCCAACCACAGCCAACGCAAAACAGTAACCATTTGTTCAAAACACCTCTTGGGTCGATCTGATCTGATTGACACAGCCGTCTAACGGGGCCGGCACCCGACGTCTAGAGCGTTGCCCGATCTCATTGGCTCACCTTTGGTGATCAATGAGGCCGGAAGCAACACCCTTAACCTATGACTCCTAGAGTCTTTTCTCGGCCAAACCGACTCTCGAAGAGATTCGGTTTGATCGGAAAAGGCTCTAGCCGCCCAACGCCTCACAAGCTGGTTAGGCCACTGGTCTCGCGCAACATCTGACCGATGGGGATCGCTGGGCGATACCAATCGCTCGGACAAAGCTGCTCGTCCCATAGAGGGCGGGCATTTTCATCCGGGCAATCGCGATCGCGATTGATCGGATGGTGCCTAATGCGTGCTATCGCCATCTTCTTCATCGAATTTGCGCGCCAGCAACTCCTCAATGGCCTTCAAGGCCGCAGCCGCGTCTCGTCCTTGTACGCTGACCTCGATGCTGTCGCCATAGGCCGCGGCCAAAAGCATCAGCCCCATGATCGATGTGCCGGTCACGCGCATGCCTTCACGTTCGACCCACACATCAGCATCGAAGCCGGCGACCAGTTTGACAAATTTGGCCGAGGCACGCGCATGCAAACCCCGCTTGTTGGTCAGCGTCAACCGATGCCGGATCACGGCTCATCGGTCTCCCCGGCCAGCAGCCGGCTGGCGATATTGATATATTTACGGCCGCTATCCCGCGCGCTGGTGACGGCCTCGGCCAGCGACTGTTGGCCGCGCACCTCCATCAGCTTGATCAGCAAGGGCAGATTGGTACCGGCGATCACTTCCACGCGGCCCTGGCCCAACAGCGAATTGGCCAGGTTCGACGGGGTGCCGCCGAACATGTCCGTCAGGATAATGACACCATCGCCGGTATCCACCGACTTCACCGTTTGCAGGATTTCCTGCCGGCGCTGCTCCATATCATCGTCCGGGCCGATGCACACCGTTCCGATCTGCTCTTGCGCCCCAACGACATGCTCCGTGGCGATGACGAATTCTTCGGCCAAGCGTCCGTGGGTTACCAGAACCAGTCCGATCATCTCATGCGTCTTCCCTTGGCCGATTGTCGCCCGCGCGGCTATGCAGCAGGAGCCGCATCACAATCGCGATGGGAAATGGTGACGCGATAGCCGTTGCGCTGCAAGAGGTGTCCGATTAGTTCGGCGACATAGACCGAGCGGTGCCGGCCGCCGGTGCAGCCAATCCCTAAGGTGAAATAGCTCTTGCCTTCACTTCGGTAGCGCGGCAGCAGGAACAACAGCAGATCTATCATCCGGTCGAGAAAGGGCTGAAAGCTCTCATCGCCGGCGACATAATCGGCCACCGCTTGATCCAAGCCGGTGCCCGGCTTTAAATCCGGCACATAATGCGGATTGCGCAGAAACCGCACATCCACCAGCATATCGGTATCGCGGGGCAAGCCACGGGAATAGCCAAACGACATCACCACCAAGGTCAGCCCCTGCGCCGCGCTCAACCGATAGCGGGCCTTCAATCGGCGCCGGGTGTCGGCGATCGACTGGCCGCTGGTATCGAACACGAAATCGGCGCGATTGCGCAGAGGCGCCATAATTTCGCGCTCCCGCGTGATGCCGTCCATGATCGGCCGGTCCAACGCCAGAGGATGCCGCCGCCGGGTTTCCGAAAAGCGCTGCGCCAGCGTCTCATCATTGCATTCGAAGAACAGCACCGCCACCTCGATGTCGTCGCGCTGGCGCAGGACATCAATCTGCTCCACCACCTTGTCGGCGCGAAAGGCGCGGGTGCGGCAGTCAATGCCCACCGCCAGTGGGCGCGGCTCCTCGTGCGCGGGATTGTCGTCGATCAGGTCGAGCAGCGCCGGCAGCAGCGCAATGGGAATATTGTCGACCGCATCATAGCCCAGATCTTCCAGGGTTTTCAGTGCCGTCGTCTTGCCCGCGCCGGACAGACCGGTGACAAACAAGACCCTGGAACGCGAAGTATCGGCCATGAAGAGGTCCGGTCAATCAGCCAATCTGTGCCAGCGCCAGTTCCACCTTCATGGCAGCGCTGACATCGAACGCATCAAACCGGTACACCGGTACCGGCGTGGCCAGAATGTCGCGGCTGGCCGGCTGGGGCAAGCGTTCGATCCGTTGGCGCGGCAGCAAGTCGGCGATCATCGCCAGCGGGGCGCTCGCCCGGTAGGGCACACAGATCAGGCCGAGCCCGCGCACCTCCAGGCGGCCGGCAATGGCAGCCGGCGCCTGAACCCGCACGCTCGCGCCGTCCCGACGGAGCTCGACATAATCGTCTGCCACCAGCACCGCGCCACGGTCGATCAGGCGCAGCGCCAGATCCGACTTGCCGGCCCCGGACGGGCCGGTCAGCAACACCGCCCGGCCGGCCAAGGCCACCGCGGTTGCGTGGAACAGGCTCACCCCTGCGCGTCGCGCGGCAGCATCACGGTAAAGCGCGCGCCTAAGACGCCGCCTTGGGCGTCCAGTCGGTTGTCCGCCTCGATGCGGCCGCCATGGGCTTCGACGATCTGGCGGGAGATCGACAAGCCAAGCCCGGAATGGGTCCCAAACGCCTCCATGCTCGGGCGTTCGGAATAAAAGCGGTCGAAGATCTTGTCCTCGGCGCCTTCGGGCAGGCCCGGACCTTGATCTTCCACCTCCAGCATCACCAGCCGGTGCATCTGGCGCAGCGAGCAGGTGACAGTGCCGCCCTCAGGCGAAAACGACATGGCATTGTCGATCAGATTGCAAATCACCTGGCTCAGGCGACTTTCCAGCCCCGGCACCACGAACCGCTTACCGTCCTTGGCATTCAAGGCCAGGGACACATTGTGTTTGCCGCCAACGGTCTCATAGGCCTCGATCAAGGTCCGCATCAGCTGCACCAGGTCGACCGCCTCCATCTTGGAGCGAAGCAGTTCCGCATCCAGGCGCGAGGCGTCGGAGATATCCGTGATCAAGCGGTCCAGCCGCTTCACATCATCCTGGATGATCGCCAGCAGCTTCTCCTGCACATCCTTGCGGTCGGTCAGACGCAGGCTGTCCACCGCGGAGCGCAGCGAGCTCAGCGGATTTTTCAGTTCATGGCTGACATCGGCGGCGAACGCCTCGATGGCGCCGATCTGGCGATAAAGCGCGCGGGTCATCTCCGACAGCGAGCGCGACAGATCACCGATCTCATCGCGCCGATTGACAAATTCCGGGAAGCTTTCCTCCCGGCCGATGGCGTTGCGCACCTTTTCGGCCGCGCGGGCCAGGCGCCGGATCGGACGGGCGATCGTGCCGGCCAGAAACACGGTCATCAGCAAGGTCACGCCGAGGGAAACGCCGAACACGGTCAGGATCAAAAGCTGTTCTTCGCGCACAATGGCTTCGATATCGCTGGTGTCCGCCGACAGCACCAGCACCCCCAAGACCTGGCGAAAGCGCTGGACCGGCTGAGCCACCGACAAGATCAACACACCGGACGGGTGCCGCCGGATCGACTGCGCCGGCTCGCCGCTCAACGCCGTGGTCGCTTCGGCAAAATCCCACGCGCTCATATCCGGTCGCTCTTCTGCCAGGGCATAGCCCGCGTCCGGCGTGATCCGAGCCAGAAAGGCGTCGACGGTACTGCTGATCCGGTCGCGCAAGCTTGGATCGGTGTTCAGCGGCGGCAGCAGTTGCACCCGAACCCCGGCATCGGGCCCGGTGAGGCGGCTGTCGGCGATGAGCTGACCGGAGGTATCGAACAAGCGGCCGCGATTGTCGGTCGGACCGACCAGCCGGGCGATGATCGAGCGGGCAGGCACTGGCGAAATTTCTGAACTTTCCGGCCCCCCGGTGGCGGATTCGCCGATCGCGCCCGCGATGATCTGCGCCTCCACCGCCAGCGTCTCCAGCCGCTTCTGGATCAGATTGTCCTCAAACTGGGCGAGATACAACACGCCACCGCCCAGAATGCCCAGCGCAATGACATTGACACCGAGGATCCGGAGCGTTAGCGGCGAAATCCGCCAGCTGCGCCGCCTAGAATTCTTTAAACCTGTAGCCGACCCCGTAGAGGGTTTCGATCGCCGAGAAGTCCGGGTCGACCGAGCGGAACTTCTTGCGGAGCCGCTTAATATGGCTGTCGATCGTTCGGTCATCGACATAGATGTCGTCGGTATAGGCTGCGTCCATCAACTGATCGCGCGACTTTACATGGCCCGGGCGCACCGCCAAAGCCTGCAAAATGAGAAACTCCGTGACCGTCAAGGACACGTCCTGTTGTTTCCAGAGCACCCGGTGGCGTGCCGGGTCAAGCATCAAATTGCCCCGCTCCAGCACCTCATCCTTTTGGGCCTGGCCCGTTTGCGGTTGCTGATTGGCCAGGCGCCGACGCAGCACCGCGCGGATTCGTTCGATCAACAGACGTTGAGAGAAGGGTTTGCCGATATAATCGTCCGCGCCCATCTTCAGACCGAGCAGCTCGTCGATCTCATCGTCCTTGGAGGTCAGGAAGATCACCGGCATGGCGGTCACTTCGCGCAGCCGGCGCAACAGCTCCATGCCGTCCAGCCGCGGCATCTTGATGTCCAGCACCGCCAGATCGGCAGGCTTTTCCGTCAGCGCGGCCAGCGCCTTTTCGCCGTCGGGATAGGTGCGCACCCGAAAGCCTTCGGATTCCAAGGCGACGGTGACGGAGGTGAGGATATTGCGGTCATCATCGACCAGGGCAATCGTATCGGACATCATCTGGATCTCTTTCCCACTAGGCACGAAACGCTTCGGCCGCTGATGAGTTCAGTCTATGGACGTCTGCCGTCGGCGGATTTCGCCTTTGATCTGACCCTTGCGCGCGCTTCAGGCATCCGCACGACCGGAATGTGGCAAGGTGAAGACGATGACGCCGGTTCGCGCGGTCCCCGCCGCTTGATTTTCCGGTGCCCGGCAGGCACTCCTGCCCGGGGACAAACATAAACAACACCGCCTTATATCGGCCCGCGCATGAGGCCGTCCAGGGCATCCTTCGTGGGAGACGAGAACAATGACCGATCACGGCCCGGCGATCAGCCGCTTTGGGTTGGACAGGCTGGGGCTGGCGCCCAAGGCCGCCCATTGGAATCTGGACACAGCACCCTTGTATGAGCAAGCGCTGCTGCGCGGCGAGGCGCAATTGGCCAAGGACGGGCCCTTGGTGGTCGACACGCGGCCCCATACCGGCCGCTCCGCCGCAGACAAGTTCATTGTCGACAATCAGGCCAGCCATGACACGGTCTGGTGGGGCCCGGTCAACAAGCCGATGGCGCAGGAGGCGTTCGACGGTCTATTCCAGCGCATGGTCGCCCATTTGAACGCGCGCGAGGTGTTTGTGCAGGACCTGCAAGGCGGCGCCCATGCCGATTACCGCCTGAATGTGCGGGTGATCACCGAAACCGCCTGGCATTCCTTGTTCGCGCGCACCATGCTGGTGCGGCCGAAGCGGGCCGGTTTGGAGGCGTTCGAGCCGGGCTTCACCGTGCTGCACGCCCCGGACTTCACCGCCGATCCGGCCATCGACGGCACCCGCAGCGACACCGTGATCGCCCTGGATTTCCTGCGCCGGATCATTCTGATCGGCGGCACCAAATATGCCGGCGAGATCAAGAAGTCGGTCTTTTCCGTGCTGAATTTCCTGCTGCCCGCCCAAGGCGTGATGCCGATGCACTGTTCGGCCAATATGAGTGCCGATGGCGATGTGGCGGTGTTCTTCGGCCTGTCCGGCACCGGCAAGACGACCCTGTCAGCCGACCCGGACCGCATGCTGATCGGCGATGACGAACATGGCTGGGCCGATGATGGCGTGTTCAATTTCGAGGGCGGCTGTTACGCCAAGATGATCCGGCTCAATCCGGTGGCCGAGCCGCAAATCTTTGCCACCACCCGGCGCTTCGGCACGGTGCTGGAGAATGTCGTGATGGATCCGTCCACACGGGAACTGGACTTGGATGATGCCGCCATCGCGGAGAATTCCCGCGGCGCCTATCCGGTGCAGTTCATCGACAATCACTGCAAGGCCAATTGCGGCGGCGTGCCCAAGACGATCATCATGCTGACCGCCGATGCGTTCGGCGTGTTGCCGCCGATCGCCCAGCTCAGCCCCAGCCAGGCGATGTATCATTTCCTGTCCGGCTATACCGCCAAGGTGGCCGGCACCGAAATCGGCGTGAAGGAGCCGCAGGCGACCTTCTCCACTTGCTTCGGCGCGCCCTTCATGCCGCGCCACCCCTCCGTCTACGGCAATCTGCTGCGCGACCGCATTGCCGCAGCCGGGGTGTGGTGCTGGCTGATCAACACCGGCTGGACCGGCGGCGAGTATGGCGTCGGCCGGCGCATGCCGATCCAGGAAACCCGCACCATGCTGAACGCCGCCCTCAGCGGCAGGCTGGACGGTGCGGCGATGCGCAAGGATCCGCATTTCGGCTTTGATGTGCCGGTGGAGGTGCCAGGCGTCGATCAGACCCTGCTTAACCCCCGCGGGACCTGGAGCGATCCGGCCGCCTATGATGCCAAGGCCCGCCATCTGGTCTCGCTGTTCGTGGAGAATTTCCGCCGCTTCGAAGACCATGTCGACGCCGAGGTCCAAGCCGCCTCCCCCAGCGCCGCGTGAGGCCGCCCGTCCGGGTCGGTCGTGCAGCCCGGCCACCCCCGGGCGCCCTGGCCCGCGACATCCTGCGGCCCATGAATTTTTCGTTGGGCCCTTTCATGGGGAGGCCGGCTGGCTCATTATGGGCGGACCGATTGGATCGAGGGGTGGTGCGCGCGTCATGGGCCGCGGCAAGCTGGATTTCGGATTTCCGCGCTGGAGCGGCTATGGCCGCGAGACCGAGGCGGTGAAGGTGCGTGTGTGCGACGCCGAAGGCTGCACCGAGCGCGCCGACCATCCCGCGCGCAAATCGCCCAATTCCAACGAGAAATGGTGGTTTTGCGAGCGCCACGCCGCGGAATATAATCGCAATTGGGACTTTTTCCGCGGCATGTCCGCCGAACAGGCCGAGCGATTTCGCCGCGAAGAGGCGCAGTCCGCCCACACCCAGGCCGATCCGTGGCGCTGGGAAGGCCCGGAATCTGACGGCTTGAGCCGCGCCGAACGGGATGCCTGGGCACAGCTGGAGCTGGAACCCGGCGCCGATGCCCCCGCCGTCAAGGCGCAATATCGCCGGCTGGCCAAGCAATATCACCCCGACCGCAATCCCGGCGACGCCGAGGCACGGGCGCGCTTCCACCAAATTCAGGCGGCCTATGACTTCTTGAGCGTGCGCCTGAGCGCCTGAGCCTTGCCCGCTGCCGCGCTTCCGGCTAAGCGGCGTCTGTCATAAAATCATCAAACGGGGTTGGGGCGATGGCGACGGCTGCGCACGAGAATTGGTCTTCCCGCAGTGCCTTCATTTTGGCGGCGATCGGCTCGGCGGTGGGGCTGGGCAATGTCTGGGGCTTTCCGTTCGAGGCGGGTGCCGGCGGCGGTGGCGCCTTCGTGCTGATCTATCTGGCCTTCGTGTTCGCCATCGGCTGGCCGGTCATGGTCGCAGAACTAGCGCTGGGCCGGCGCGGCCATCTGGCCCCGCCCAATGCCGTGGCCAAGGTGGCGCGCGAGGCCGGCCGCTCGACCGCCTGGTCGGTGATCGGCTGGCTAGGCGTGATCGGCGCCTTTCTGGTGCTGAGCTTTTACTCCGTCGTCGCCGGCTGGACGCTCAGTTACATGGTCGATGCCTTTGTCGGCACGTTGAACGGTTTTGACGGCGCCAGCTCCGTGGAGCATTTCACCGGCCTGATCGCCAGCCCCGCGCTCAATCTTCTGTGGCACACCATCTTCATGGGCATCACCATCCTGGTGGTCGCCCGCGGCATCAATGACGGGCTGGAACAGGCGGTGACATGGCTGATGCCTGCCTTGTTCGTGCTGTTGGTGGGCCTGGTATTCGGCTCGCTGATCGTGGGCGATGCCTCTGCGGCGGTGGATTTTCTGTTCAAACCGGATTTCTCCAAGGTCACCATCACCACGGTGATCAAGGCGCTGGGCCAGGCCTTCTTCTCCCTGTCGCTGGGTCTGGGGGCGATCCTGGCCTATGGCGCCTATGTGCCGCGCGAAGTGTCGCTGTCCCGCTCCGCGCTGATCATCTGTTCCGCGGACACCGCCGTGGCGATGCTGGCGGGGCTGGCGGTGTTCCCCATCGTGTTCCGCTTCGGGCTGGATGCCGCCGCCGGGCCCGGTCTGGTGTTCATCACCCTGCCGATTGCGTTTGCCCAGATGCCGCTGGGCTGGCTGTTCGGTGGCGCCTTCTTTCTGCTGCTGGCCGTGGCCGCGCTGACCTCGGCGATCTCGCTGCTGGAGCCCAGTGTTGCCTGGCTGGAGGAGAATCGGGGCTTGAGCCGGATCAAGGCCGGCATCGGGGCAGGCGTTGCCGTGTTCCTGGTCGGCCTGGCCTCGGCGTTCAGCCAGGACGGCAATCTGCTCGCCTCGGTCAAGCCGTTCGGGGTCACCATCCTGGATTTCCTGGACAATCTCACCAAGCAATATTTCATCCCGATCGGCGGGCTGTTCATCTCCATCTTCGTGGGCTGGCGCTTGAGCCGGGCGACAATGCGCGATGAGTTGGCGCTGTTCTCCGAACGCGGCTTTCAGTTCTGGCGCTTCATGATCCGTTATGCCTGCCCGGTGGCGCTGGCCATCGTGTTCATCTCCGTGGCCTTCTTCAGCTGAGGCCGGCGGCGGCGGGATGAGCCTGACCGAGCACCTGCTTTACGCCCTCTTGTGGCTGAGTTTTGGGGCCGGTCATTCCGTGCTGGCGCGGCCATCGATCAAAGCGCGGCTGATCCCGCTGCTCGGCCGGCGCTATCGGCTGGTCTATAATCTGCTTGCCTTGGGCCATATTGCCTTGGTCCTGGGCCTTGGCCGGATTTGTCTTGCGGCTGAGCGGGTCTGGCTGGTGCCCGCCGGCTGGCCGCGCTTGGCTCTGGCCGCGCTCAGCCTGGCCGGTCTTATCGTGCTGATCTTGGCGCTGAGACGCTATGATCTCGATGATTTCTCCGGCTTGGCGCATCTGAAGGGCCGCCCGCCCGACGCCGCGCCGCTGCAGCTTAGCGGTCTGCATGCGCGGGTCCGCCATCCGCTCTATACTGGGCTGTTCATGCTCTTGTGGGGCCAGGCGGTGGACGCGTTTGGCCTGGCCACGGCCATCTGGGGCAGCCTTTACCTGCTGATTGGGACCTGGTTGGAGGAACGCGCCCTTGTGGCCCGCTTTGGTGCAGCCTACCAAGACTATCGCCGACGCGTTCCGGCCTTTATTCCGCGATTATTCTGAGGCTATTTCAACTGATTGGCCAGAAACTCGGCGGTGCGCTGATTGGCCAGGGCTGCGGCATGCTTATCTTCGTGGGTGCCGCCGGGGCGGGCGAACGCATGGTCGACGCCAGCATAGTCGTACAGCGTCACCTTGGGATGATCCTCCAGGCCCTCATGCATCGCCGCCTGTGCGGCCTTGTCGACGAAGCCGTCTTCCTCGGCGATGTGCAGGATCACCGGCGTTTGGATTTTGCTGGCCTCGTCGAGCTTTTCATGGATGCCGACCCCGTAATAGCCGACCGCGGCATCCGGATCGGTGCGTGCCGCTGTCAGATAGGCCAACAGCCCGCCCAAACAGAAACCGATGACGCCAACCTTGCCCGTGCAGGCGGCGTGATTGCGCAGCGTGTCGATGGTGGCGGCGATATCCTCGATGCCCTTGTCGACATCGAAACCCTTATAAAGCTCGAAGGCGCGGGCCCAGTCCTGCTCCGTCTTGTCAGTCAGCTGGATGCCCGGCTCCTGGCGCCAGAACAGATCCGGGCACACCGCCAGATAGCCCTGGGTCGCCAGATCGTGGCAGATCTCCCGCATGGCCGCATTGACACCGAAGATTTCCTGAATGGCGATGACCGCCGGGGCCGCGGTTTCATCCGGTTCGGCGACAAAGCATTGAAAGCTGCCGCTGCCGTCGCGGGCGGGAATGGTCAGCGTATCGGTCATGGCCAAGGCTCCTGAAGGCGGGTCTGTTCACGGGCGCGTGAGCGTTGCCATAGCCGATTCGGCCGCGGCAGGAAAGGTGTGGGCTTGTTCCGCTGCAGCCGCTGGGCTAGCAGCAGCCGATCGTCTGAACCGGAGCGAACCATGGGATTCAAATGCGGCATTGTCGGGCTGCCCAATGTCGGCAAATCGACGCTGTTCAATGCCTTGACCAACACCGCCGCTGCCGCCGCGGCGAACTACCCCTTCTGCACCATCGAGCCCAATGTCGGCGAGGTGCCGGTGCCCGATGCCCGGCTGGATCGGCTGGCCGATCTGGCCAAGTCCAAGCAGAAGATCGAAACCCGTCTGGCCTTTGTCGACATTGCCGGGCTGGTGCGCGGCGCGTCCAAGGGCGAGGGCTTGGGCAATCAGTTTCTGGCCAATATCCGCGAGGTGGATGCCATCGTGCATGTGCTGCGCTGTTTCGAGGATGACGATATCACCCATGTCGCCGGCCAGGTTGACCCGATAGCCGACGCCGAGACGGTGGAAACCGAGCTGATGCTGGCCGATCTGGAAAGCCTGGAGAAGCGTCGGGGCAATCTGGAACGGCGGGTGCGCGGTCAGGACAAGGAGGCGAAACGGGATCTGGAGCTGGTTGATCGAGCCATCGCCCTGCTGCAGGAGGGGCGCCCGGCGCGGGAGCTGCAGCCGACTGAGGAGGAGGAGGCCAAACGCCTGCGCATGTTGCAACTGCTGACCGCCAAGCCGATCTTGTATGTCTGCAATGTCGAAGAAGACTCCGCGGCCGGCGGCAATGCCTTGTCCGCACGGGTCGAGGAGAAGGCCAAGGCCGAGGGGGCGCAGGTCGTGGTGATTTCGGCCGCGATCGAAGCGGAAATCGCACAAATGGACAGTGACGCGGAAAAGCAGGAATTCCTGGCCAGCCTGGGGTTGGAGGAAACCGGCCTGGCCCGGATCATCCGTGCTGGATATCGGCTTTTGGGCCTGATCACCTTTTTCACCGCCGGGCCGAAAGAGGCTCGTGCCTGGACAGTGCCGGCTGGCGCCCGCGCCCCGCAGGCCGCCCGGGCCATTCACACCGATTTCGAGAAGGGCTTTATCCGCGCCGAGACCATCGCCTTTGAGGATTATGTCGCGCTGGGGGGCGAGAGCGGCGCCAAGGAGGCGGGGCGCATGCGCCTGGAGGGCAAGGACTATGTGGTTGCCGACGGCGATGTGATGCTGTTTCGCTTCGCGACCTGAGCGCGGGGTGTTTCACGTGGAACATGGCCGGCCGCTCCCCTACCCGATCACAGGGGGCGAGGCACTTCCCAACCGGGGCTCACTGCGCTTTGCTTTGACAGGGCCAAGACCCCTGCCCTACATCGCTGAGCCATGAGCGAGCACTTTCCCTATGATGTCATTGTCATCGGCGGCGGGCACGCCGGCTGCGAGGCCGCGGCTGCGGCTGCCCGGCTGGGTGCGCGCACGGCCCTGGTGACCCACAGGCGCGCAACCATCGGGGCCATGTCCTGCAATCCGGCCATTGGCGGGCTCGGCAAGGGCCATCTGGTGCGCGAAATCGATGCGCTGGACGGGGTCATAGGCCGCGTCGCCGATGCCTCCGGCATTCAGTTTCGCCTGCTCAATCGACGCAAGGGGCCCGCGGTCTGGGGGCCCCGCTGCCAGTCGGACCGCCGCCTCTATGCCCAGGCGATGCAGAATATCCTGGCGACCACAGCCAATCTGACCATCCTGGAAGGGGCTGTGGAGGATCTGGTTCTCACCGACGGGCGGGTCGGCGGCATTGTGTTGGCGGACGGCGCCCGCCTCGGCGCGGCGGCGGTGGTGCTGACCACCGGCACCTTTCTGCGCGGTGAGATCCATTTGGGCGAGACCCGGATCCCTGCGGGCCGGGTTGGCGAAGCACCAGCGATCGGTTTGGCCGACACCCTAGCCCGCCTTGCCCTGCCGATGGGCCGGCTGAAGACTGGCACCCCGCCGCGCCTGGACGGTCGCACGATCGACTGGGCGGCCACCGAGCGTCAGCCGGGCGACGACCCGCCAACGCCCTTTTCGTTCCTGACCGAGCGGATCACGGTTCCACAGATCGCCTGTCATATCACCCGCACGACCGCCCAGACGCATGCCATCCTGCAGGCGAATCTGCACCGCTCGCCGATGTATAGCGGCCAGATCGAAAGCTCAGGGCCCCGCTACTGCCCCTCCATCGAAGACAAGATCGTGCGCTTCGCCGACAAATCCAGCCACCAGATCTTTCTGGAACCGGAGGGCCTGGACACCGACATCGTCTATCCCAACGGCATTTCCACCAGCCTGCCCGAAGCGGTTCAGGCGGAGATGGTGCGGTCGATCCCGGGTCTGGAGCGCGCCGTGATCACCCAGCCGGGCTATGCCATCGAATATGATTTTGTCGATCCGCGCGCGCTCGACGCCACGCTGGCACTGCGAGCCCTGCCCGGCCTGTATCTGGCCGGCCAGATCAATGGCACCACCGGCTATGAAGAGGCCGCAGGCCAGGGCCTGATCGCCGGTTTGAACGCGGCTCTGGCGGTGAGCGGGGGTGACGGCTTCATCCTTGATCGCGCCGATGGCTATTTGGGCGTCATGATCGACGATCTGATCACCCAGGGCGCCAAGGAGCCCTACCGGATGTTCACCTCGCGCGCGGAATATCGCTTGGCACTGCGAGCCGATAACGCCGATCAGCGGCTGACCCCGAAAGGATTGGCGATCGGCTGTGTCGGTCCGGACCGGGCGCGGATGTTCCACGTGAAACAAGGCGCCCTCGACGCCGGCCGGGCCGCCTTACGCGCCGTCTCGCTGACCCCCACAGACGCCGCCCGCCACGGCCTGATGCTCAATCAGGATGGCCGTCGCCGCACCGGCGAAGAGCTGCTCGCCCTGCCCCAGGTCCATCTGCATGATCTGGCCCGCATCTGGCCCGAGACGCTCGGCGGTCTGAATGACGAGACCGCGGAACAATTGACCATCGACTGTCGCTACCGTCCCTATCTTGAGCGCCAAGCCAGTGATATCGAAGCCTTTCGGCGCGACGAGCAACTGGCCTTACCGGCCGATCTGGACTATTCGTCCATCGCCGGCCTGTCCCGCGAATTGCAGGAGAAGTTCGCGGCCGCCCGCCCAGCAACCTTGGGCGCCGCCGCACGCGTCGCCGGCGCCACGCCGGCTTCGCTCACCGTGCTGCTCACTCATGTGAAGCGCCGCGCCGCCTAATGCCCACGCGCTTTGACCGGGCCGGCTTCCAAGCCCTGCTGGGGCTGGACGATGCGACGCTTGCCCGTTTCGATGCCTATGCCGCGCTTTTGACCCGATGGCAGCAGCGCATCAATCTCGTCGGCCCGGCCACCCTCGCCGAAGTCTGGCATCGGCATTTTGCTGATAGCGCCCAACTCCTGCTGGCCTGGCGCAACGCCGGACGCGCCGACCCCGCCACGATCCTGGACATCGGCAGCGGCGCGGGCTTCCCAGGCCTGGTCCTGGCGATTCTGACCGACGCCAAGGTCCATCTTGTCGAAGCCGATCAGCGCAAGGCAGCGTTTCTGCGTCAAGCCGCACTCGCCACTGGCGCCAACCCGGACCTGCATCGTCAGCGCATCGAGTCCGTGGCCCCGTTTCCCGCTGATATCATCACCGCCCGCGCCTGCGCGCCGTTGGAGCGATTGCTGCCTTGGGCCCTGCCCTTTGCGCACACACACACGGAATTCTGGTTCCTGAAGGGGCAAGACGCCGATGCCGAATTGACCCGCCTTGAAAAATCCTGGACAGTCACCGTCGGTGGATATGCGAGCCGGACCGATCCCGCTGCGCGCATTCTCCGCCTCCGTGATATCCGTCCAAAATCGCCGCCGGAGGGAGCCCAATGACCAGCCGCCCAGGCCGTATTCTCGCCATCGCCAACCAGAAAGGCGGCGTCGGAAAAACCACCACAGCGATCAATCTGGCGACCGCGCTGGCCGCCGCGGACCGGTCTGTCCTGGTCATCGACCTGGATCCCCAAGGCAATGCCAGCACTGGCTTCGGGATCGATCGATCAGCGCGCGAAACCAGCGTCTATGATCTGCTAGCCGGTGAGCGTCCGCTGTCAGATATCCGCGTCGCCACCGCGGTCCCGCACCTGGATCTTGTCCCCTCGACCGTGGATCTGTCAGGCGCGGAGCTGGAACTGGTCAGTGAGACACGCCGATCCTACCGGCTGAAAGACGCTTTGGAGGCGTCAGCGGTTCGCGACGCCTATGATTTCCTGCTGATCGATTGTCCGCCATCTTTATCGTTATTGACGATCAACGCCTTGACGGCCGCCGATGCGGTCATGGTGCCGCTACAGTGCGAATTCTTTGCGCTTGAAGGCCTCAGCCTGCTGCTGCGAACGATCGAGCGGGTGCGCGAGAGCTTCAATCCGACGCTCGAAACCGAGGGCATCGTCCTGACCATGTATGACAAACGCAACAAGTTATCTGACCAGGTTGCCGCCGATGTTCGGGAGACCTTGGGCGGGCGTGTGTTTAAAACAATGATCCCGCGAAACGTGCGAATTTCCGAGGCGCCCAGTCACGGCCGCCCGGCGCTTCTCTATGATCATCGCTGTACCGGCAGCCAGGCCTATATCCAGCTGGCCTCCGAACTGCTGCGCCGCCAGCCCACCCATCCTGCCGCCGCTGCCTGATATGACCGCCCCTGACAAGAAAAAGCGCGGGCTCGGCCGTGGCTTATCGGCCCTGCTCAGCGATGAAGACTATGCTGTGGCTTCCGGCGCCGCCGGGCCAGTCACCACCATGCCGCTGACGCGGCTCAGAGCCAATCCCCACCAACCGCGCACGCATTTCTCCGCCGACGCGCTGGATGATCTGGTCGCGTCCGTCAAAGAAAAAGGTGTCCTGACGCCGTTGATCGTGCGGCCGGTGGGCAGCGATTATGAGATCATCGCCGGTGAACGGCGCTGGCGGGCGGCCCAGCGCGCCGGGGTGCACGAGCTGCCGGTGGTCATTCGCGACGTCGACGACCGCGAAGCCCTGGAAATGGCGCTGGTGGAAAATGTCCAGCGCGCGGACCTGACCCCGATTGAGGAGGCGCGCGGCTATCGTCGCTTGATGGACGAGTTCGGCTATACCCAGGATCAACTCAGTCGCCAGGTTGGCAAGAGCCGCAGCCATGTTGCCAATATGCTGCGGCTGATGAGCCTGCCCGACGAAGTCCAAAAGGCTCTTGAGGACAGCCGCTTGAGCATGGGCCACGCGCGCGCGCTCATCGGCACGGACGATCCCGCCGCCCTCGCCCGGCTCGCGATGCAGAAGGATCTGTCGGTGCGGCAGGTCGAAGCCCTGGCCCGCAGCGGCAAGCAGGGCGGCAAAGCAGCCTCACCCGTGGGCAAGGCGAGCACCAAAAAGGATGCCGATACCCGTGCCTTGGAGGCGGAGCTGGCAGACGCCTTGGGGCTTTCCGTATCGATCAGCCACAAAGGCGAGGCAGGCAAGGTCGAGTTGCGCTACCGCTCGCTCGATCAGCTTGATCTGATCGCCGAACGGCTGATGAACAAGATGGGGTGAGCCGCCTTACGCCGCCGTGCGCCGGCAAGCGGCGGTGATTTCATCATGGATCGCGCGCAGATGCGGCAGATGCTGAGACGCGATGGCCTTGACCGCTTCGGGACAGTCAGGGTCCTGCTGCATGGTCTCGATCTTGTGCAGCACGCGGCGTTCATGCTCCTCCAAGGTTTTCAGGAAGGCGCGGGGATCGTCGCTAAGCGCTTGGCGGACCTTATTGAGACCCTCGCGCAGAGGGCCCACGACCGTGCCCGACTGTGACGGCGTCTCGCCTTCAGCGCGCACACGGGCGGCCAAGCTCTCCATGAACCGCTTTTTCTCAGACCGGATGCGGCTTAGAAGCGCTGCCAGATCAGGCTCAGACGCTTGATCAATCGCTTGAAGATAGAGGCTGTCACCATCGCTGAGCACCTCCAACAACTCGTTCAAATGTAAGCTATCCTGCCGCATGCGTCTCTCCTGAGATACCTTCTGAGAAAAACGAGAGGCGAAACCGGCAGGTTCCGGTCCAGCGCCGACGCGGTCAGCCGCTTGGCGACTGAAGCAATGCGCGCAGGCGCCGCTGGCGATGGTGAAAGAATACCCAGGCAAAGAGCCACACCAACGGGGTCGCCATGCCCGCGGCAAGGGTCAGCCCATCGGCATAATGGCAGCCGCCCTCGCTGCGGGTTAGGATCAAACGGTGGTGCCAGACGGAAATCAGCGGTCCGGATCCGCGATCGACCAGAATGAAGTGATCCGGCTGGTCCTGGTCAATGACCGGGTCGATGACCTGCCAACCCAGCGGCACGACCCCAAATAATCGCATCAGGACCTTGTGCCGGCGCGGCTGCCAGTGCGTCGGCCGTTCAGGCGGATCACTCCAGATAAACCGGATCAGTGGGGCTGCGATCTGCTCCAGCGTGGCCGGACTGAGCAACGCCTGACGGACGGTTCCGAACGGCACCTCCAGCCTTGCTTCGCACGTCAGCCGCATCGGCGATGGGCAACCGGACCTAATTGTTCATGGACGTGAAAAATTCTTCATTGTCCTTGGTTTCCTTCAGCTTGCCGAGCAGGAACTCGATCGCGTCGGTGGTGCCCATGGGCTGCAGGATGCGCCGCAGCACCCAGGTTTTGGACAAATTCTCTTTGCCGATCAGCAATTCTTCCTTGCGGGTGCCGGACTTCAATATGTCGATGGACGGGAACACGCGCTTGTCGGCGACCTTGCGGTCCAGCACGATTTCACTGTTGCCGGTGCCCTTGAACTCTTCGAAGATCACCTCGTCCATCCGGCTGCCGGTATCGATCAGGGCGGTGGCGATGATCGACAGCGAGCCGCCTTCCTCGATATTGCGGGCGGCCCCGAAGAAGCGCTTGGGCCGCTGCAACGCATTGGCATCCACCCCGCCGGTCAGCACCTTGCCCGAGGACGGCACCACGGTGTTGTACGCCCGCGCCAGACGGGTGATCGAATCGAGCAGGATCACCACATCGCGCTTGTGCTCGACCAGGCGCTTGGCCTTTTCGATCACCATTTCCGCCACCTGAACATGCCGCTGCGCCGGTTCATCGAAGGTGGACGACACCACCTCGCCATTGACCGAGCGCTGCATGTCGGTGACCTCCTCAGGCCGTTCATCGATCAGCAGCACGATCAGGAACACATCGGGATGGTTGCGCGTGATCGACTGGGCGATGTTCTGCAGCAGCACGGTCTTGCCGGTGCGCGGCGGTGCGACGATCAGCGCGCGCTGGCCCTTGCCGATCGGCGCCACCAGATCGATCACGCGCGGGCTGAGATCCTTGCGGGTTGGATCTTTGGGGTCCAGATGCAATCGCTCATCCGGATAGAGCGGCGTCAGATTGTCGAAATTGACCTTGTGGCGGGAGGCGTCCGGCGCCTCGAAATTGATGGTGGAAACCTTCAGCAGCGCGAAATAGCGTTCGCCGTCCTTTGGCGCGCGGATCTGGCCTTCCACCGTGTCGCCGGTGCGCAGATTGAAGCGGCGGATCTGGCTGGGGCTGACATAGATATCGTCTGGCCCGGGCAGATAATTGGCTTCCGGTGAGCGCAAAAAGCCAAAGCCGTCGGGCAGAATCTCGATCACGCCGCCGCCGGAAATCTCCTCATCCTTGTCCGCCATGGCTTTCAGGATGGCAAACATGATGTCTTGCTTGCGCAAGGTGGGCGCGTTCTCCACGCCTTGTTCCTCAGCCAGCGTCATGAGATCGGCGGGGGACTTTTTCTTGAGGTCTTTTAGATGCATGGCTCAATCACGGATGGCTGCCGGACAGCGGCATGGCGGGCACATCGCAGCCGGAGGTTAAGAAACACCCGCCCTGATCTTGAAGATTTGGAAAATCATATGGGATGCGCCGGGAAGTGATGCGGCGCGAGAAGCTTATCACCCAGCACGGCGCTGCTTCTTACCCTGCTTATCTGCCCAATCGCAGGGTCAGGTCAAGCCGTTTGGCACAAAAGTGACTGACCAGGGCCGTGCCCAACCGGTCACGATCGCGACTGCACAGGAGCAAACAGCCGCCCGCCAAAGGAGCGAGCCCTCTATCCGTCCCCCCCCTCGCCCCGGCATGGCCCCGGCATCGCCTCGGGGAGTCCGATTGGCCGGATGTGGCTCTAGAAGGGTTTGACCGACGCAAGGATCACGATGACGATCGTGGTCAGTGTCGGCACTTCGTTGATCAGACGGTAAAAGCGGCTGGAGCGCATATTCTTCCCCGCCACAAAGGTCTTGCGCCACCGCGCCAGCACCATGTGCAGTCCGGTCAAAGCCACCACGAACACCAGCTTGGCATGCAGCCAGCCCTGGTCTGTGAACCAGCCCCCCATGACGGCGATGGTCAGCCCGAACACCCAGGTGGCGATCATCGCCGGGTTCATGACAATGCGCAGCAGCCGCATTTCCCGTTCCTGCCAGTGCCGGTCCTCCGGCGAGCCGACAGCGGCCTCGGCGTGATAGGCGAAGAAGCGCGGCAACATGAACAGGCCGGCCATCCAGAAAATCACCGAGATGATGTGCAGCGCCTTCAGCCACAGATAGCCATCAGACATGGGCGCGTTCCTCCTTGAACCGGTGCGCGGTTTCAACAGCCAGACGCACCGCCTCAGGGTCGCTGTCCGGCGTCAGGCCATGGCCCAGATTAAAGATATGCGGTCCTTTGGCCAGCGCGCCCAACACCGCCCGGCTTTCGCTCGCCACCGTGTCGCCGCCGACCGCCATCAGCCGCGGGTCTAGATTGCCCTGCACACACACGCGCGGCTGCAGAGTGTGTGCCGCCCACGCGGCCGGAACGGTCTCGTCGATATGAAGACAATCCACTCCGGTTTCGACATAGACCGGCAGATGCAAGCCCGCACCGCGGGGAAAGCCGATCACAGGGGTGTCGGGGAACAAGGCCTTCAGCCCGGCGACGATGGCGCGGGTCGGCTCCAGCACCCAGGGACCAACCTGGTCGGCCGCCAGCGCTCCGGCCCAGCTGTCGAATAGCATCACCACATCCGCGCCGGCACGGATCTGGCCGGCCACATAGTCGATGGTGATCTGGGTCAGCCGTTCGATCAGAATGGCAAAATCATTCGGCTGGCGCCGGGCCATGTCGCGCGCCGGGGCATGATCTTTGCTGCTGCCGCCCGCCACCATGTAGCTGGCCACGGTCCAAGGCGCGCCGGCAAAGCCGATCAGTGCCTTGTCCGCCGGCAGACGTTGGCGGATCTGCCGCACTGTCTGATAGATCGGTGCCAGATGCCGATCCGCCTGATCCGGTTCAACCGGTTTGCGCCAGTCAATCTCGTGCAGCGGCGACAGACGCGGTCCCTCGCCCTGCTCAAACCAGACCTTTTGGCCGAGCGCCAAAGGCGTGACCAAAATGTCGGAAAACAGGATCGCTGCGTCCATATCGAAGCGCTCGATCGGCTGAAGCGTCACCTCGGTTGCCGCATCGGGATTGAAGACCAAATCCAGAAAGTCTCCGCAGCGTGCCCGCACCGCCCGATATTCCGGCAGATAGCGGCCGGCCTGGCGCAAAAACCAGACAGGCACCTGATCGCAGACTTCGCCCCGTATGGTGCGGAGAAGCCGGCTGGGCGCGTTTTCCTGACTCATACCTTATCAGACTCTTTCAATATGTTGTTGCGGACGGGAGCCTGTGGATAGGGGGGATGCATAATCATCCACAGCCTTGTCACCATGACATTGGCGGCGGCTCAGCGGCAAGGCCTGGTCGGACAAGACGCGGGATAAACGGAAAATCTCCCGGGCAGCCCGGGCCTGTGGAAAAGTGCAAAAGCGGGGAAAGCCCTGGTTCTGGCGCTATGAGCGGTGATTTTTCCCGGCCTGTGACGAACTCTTTGCCCAGCAGGATCATCTTAGGATATGCAGGGGCAATCGCTGCCGGCTTTGGTTGCGTGCCAGGTGTTCTGGGGATATCCCGGCACTTATCCACATCCCGTCCCCGCGATGAGCACAGCTGTTTTCCACCTGCACTTGGTCTCCGACGCCACCGGCGAGACGCTGGAAGCAATTGCCACCGCAGCGGCTGTGCAGTTCGATCAGGTGCGCCTGCACAAGCATCTATGGCCTTTGGTGCGCACGGCCGCCCATATGGCGCGGATCATGGATGATATCGAGCGACGTCCCGGGCTGGTGCTCTACACCCTGGTCAATGAAGGCATCCGAGAGGTTTTGGTGACCCGCTGCGACAAGGCGGGGCTGCCGCACTTGTCTGTGCTGGATCCGGTGATCGGGGCTTTGGGGCGGTTTCTCGGGCGTCAGGCAACCCAGCAGCCAGGCCGCCAGCATGCCATGGATAATCGCTATTTCCGCCGGATCGAGGCGATGGATTTCACCATGGCTCATGATGATGGCTTGATCCCGGAGGATCTACACCAGGCGGATATTATCCTGGTGGGCGTTTCGCGCACCTCGAAGACGCCGACGGCGATCTATTTGGCCAATCGCGGCTACAAGGTTGCCAATGTGCCGTTCGTGCCGGGCCGGGATATGCCGGCGGTGTTGGATGGGCCCTTGGATGCCCTGGTCGTGGGACTGACCACGACGCCGGAACGATTGATGCAGGTGCGCGGCAATCGGCTGCGGCAACTCAATCACACCGGCCGGTCCGACTATGTCGATCATGAGCATGTGGTCGAGGAGATCCGGGCGTGTCGGAAATTCTGCAATGCCCGGCGCTGGCCGGTGATCGATGTTAGCCGTCGCTCCATCGAGGAGACCGCCGCGGCGATCCTGAAACTCTACGAAGAGTTCACCGAAGCCGCTGAGAATGATCTCTGAGCCTGTGCTGCTTGCCTCCGGTTCGCCGGTCAGGCGAGCGATGCTGTGTGCCGCAGGCCTGGCGGTTGAGGCCCGGCCGGCCGGTGTTGATGAGGCGGCATTGAAGCAGGCGGCGCTGAGAGACGGCCTGTCGCTGCCGCACACCGCGCTGATGCTGGCCGAGGCCAAGGCCCGCCAGGTG
Source organism: Rhodothalassiaceae bacterium (assembly GCA_050331575.1). Classification (GTDB taxonomy): domain Bacteria; phylum Pseudomonadota; class Alphaproteobacteria; order Sphingomonadales; family Rhodothalassiaceae; genus JBHJGS01. Next base: position 36,263 of record JBHJGS010000030.1, read on the forward strand.
GGCATGGCAATGCCGGAGCGCCTGATCATCGGCGCGGACCAACTCTTGCAGATAGAGGACGAGCGACTGGACAAACCGGGCAGCCGGGAGCAGCTGCGCGCGCAATTGCACAGGCTGCGCGGGCGGGAGCATCAATTGATCAGTGCGGTGGCGGTGCTGCGCGGGCCGGAGCGTTTGTGGGCCACGACCGATCATGCACGGCTTAGGATGCGCCCCTTTACCGATGCCTTTCTGGACCGCTATTTGGAGCAGGAAGGAGAGCAGGCTATGCAATGCGTCGGCGGATACCGACTGGAAGGTCTAGGCGCTCAATTGTTTGAAGCGATCGAAGGCGATTACTTCACGGTGCTCGGCCTGCCGCTTTTGCCTTTGCTTGGCTATTTGCGGCAATTAGGTATTCTACAAACATGAGGCGGCCAGAGCCGCCCCTGGCCGGCGTGATGGGCTGGCCGGTCGCGCATTCGCTGTCACCGCGGCTACACAGCTTCTGGCTTGATCGCGCCGCGATTGCGGGCACCTACGTGGCTTTGCCGGTGAGCCCGGATCAGCTGAAGATCGCCGTGTTTGCCCTGCCCGCATTGGGATTCCGCGGCGTCAATATCACCATTCCCCATAAGGAGACGGTGTTCGGTCTGCTTGATCGGCTGGACCCGCTGGCCACGCGGGTCGCCGCGGTCAATCTGGTCAGCATTGATGAGCGCGGGCGCTTGTTCGGGCAGAACAGCGATGTCTACGGTTTTCGCGCTCATCTATTGGCCTCGGCACCGGACTTTCAGCCCAGCACGGCGCCGGCCGTGATCCTAGGCGCCGGTGGTGCGGCGCGGGCGATCGCGGTGGCTCTGCTGGATCTGGGCGTGCCGCGACTGACCCTGGTCAACCGCAATCTCAGCCGTGCTGAAGCGCTTGCCGAGGCCCTCAGCGACGATCGGGTGGAGGTGGCCGGCTGGGCGGATCGGTCGGCGCTATTGAAGCAGGCCGGCTTGCTGGTCAATGCCACCAGCCTGGGCATGACCGGCCAACCGGTGCTGGATATTCATCTGTCGCTGATGTTGCCCGGCGGCGTGGTGTTCGATAGCGTCTATACACCCTTGCAGACCCCATTGCTGGCGGAGGCCGAACGGCGCGGTCTGATCCCGGTGGACGGGCTGGGCATGTTGATCCATCAGGCGGTGCCAAGCTTTGAGGCCTTTTTCGGTGTGCAGCCGCAGCCGGACGCGACAAGCCGGGCGCATCTGGTGGCGGCGTTATGATTGTGCTGGGGCTGACCGGATCCATCGGCATGGGCAAATCGGCGACGGCGGCGCTGTTCGCCCGGCGCGGGGTTCCGGTGTTCGATGCCGATGCACAGGTGCATGCCCTGATGGCGCCAGGCGCGGCGGGGTTTCGCGCGGTCGCGGCGGCGTTTCCTGAGGCGGTGATCAATGGGCGCATCGACCGGCCGGCCCTGGGTGCCCTGGTGTTCAAGGATCCGGCGGCCAAGGCGCGGCTGGAGGCACTGCTGCATCCCCTGGTGTTTCGCGCGCAGTGGGAGTTTCTGGCGCGCTGTTGCCGTCAGCGCCGGCGCCATGTCGTGCTGGATGTGCCCTTGTTGCTGGAAACCGGCGGACGCACGCGGGTGGATTGGGTGGTGGTCGTCACCGCGCCGGCCTTCTTACAGCGCCAACGCGTGCTGGCTCGGCCGGGTATGACCGAGCAGCGCTTTCAGGGCATTTTGTCCGCACAGATGCCCGATCGAGACAAGCGCCGACACGCGGATTTCCTGATACCGACCGGTCTGGGGTTCCGTGTTGCCTCAGAGGCCGTCGGCCAAGTGTTGCGGACCACAAGGCGGCGTGCGGGGAGGGTCTGGCCACGGCCGCGGCCGATTGTTTGAGGAGGGGATTATGCGCGAAATCGTGTTCGATACCGAGACCACCGGACTGAATGTCGATCAAGGCCATCGGCTGATCGAGATCGGCTGTGTGGAACTGGACGATCTGATCCCGACCGGCCGGACCTTTCACCATTATCTCAATCCCGACCGGCTGATTCAGCAGGGCGCGGTTGATGTGCACGGCATCACCAATGCCATGCTGGAAGACAAGCCACGCTTCTGGGAAATCGCTGAAGCGCTTGTGGCGTTCGTCGGCGATGCGCCGCTGGTGGCGCACAATGCCGGGTTTGACCGCGGCTTTCTGAACAAGGAGCTGTCCGATTGCGGCTGGCCGGACTTTCCGGCGGATCGATTCGTCGACACCATGCTGTTGTGCCGGCAGCGCTGGCCTAGCCAACAGGCCAATCTCGATGCGGTGTGCGAGCGGCTGGGCATCGATACCAGCCGTCGCGTCAAGCATGGCGCGCTTTTGGACGCGGAGATCCTGGCGGAGGTCTATGTCGAGCTGCGCGGCGGTCGCCAGCATGGCCTGGCGCTGAGCCTGGCAGACGCCCGGCCGATTGCGGCACGCCCGCGCGTGGTGCGGGCGCCGCGCCCGCATGCCCCAAGCGCGGAGGAACTGGCCGCTCACACCGCGTTTGTCGATGCCTTGCCTGATCCGATGTGGCGCCGTGGCTAGGCCATCTCCCATCCGTCGCGCCGGCGCTGGATCCGATCACCAGGCCTGTTGTTTGAGCGGCAAGCCGCTTTGTCCGGCCGATGCGCATCGCGGCGCCCGTTGCATCTCTCAAAGGGCGGTCTAAAGCCTTCCGTTGATGACGTAATCGAGAAGGCGCACGACCTGGTCGGGTTCGGAGCAGGTTGCCAGGGCCGCCCCGTCGACCTCTTTCAGGGCGTGGCGCAGATCTGCATCATGCAGGGTGATCAGCGACTTCCCCAGCGCGGCGGCATAGCCGGCATCGAAGGCGGCATTCCATTGCCGATATTTGTCGCCGAATCGGACCACCACGATATCGGCGTCCTCGATCAAGCTGCGGGTGCGGATGGCGTTCACCTTGGCGCCCTTATGGTCATACCAGAAGGGATCTTGCTCCGAGCCCAGGATTTCCGCGCCGCAGGCGTCAGAGGCGGGATGGTCGGTCACCGGGGCGGTCAGGGTAACCGGCAGCTGGGCTTGCTCCACTCCTTGGGCGATGCGATCGCGCCAGTCGGTATGAATTTCGCCGGATAGATAGACGCTCCAGGTCTTTTTCATCGCCGGGCTCTCCTGTGCTGAAGGGTCTGTCTAGAGCAAGGTCCTCGCGCCCTAGATGGCGGACCTGTTCATCCGATCACGCGCGATCGCGATTGATCGGATAGGGCCCTCGCCAGCGCCTTTTAGCCGCCGCTGGGGGCAATGCAAAGCGATTGCCGCGGCTTTTGGCTCAAATCCTCAGCGATCCTTTTCGGGCTTGAAAGTGGTGTGCGGGCACGATCAGGCCATGGCAAGCATGACCCTAATCTCCTTGATGATGGCGCTCAGCATGGGCGCAGAAACCGCACCGGGCGGCTGCCCTGCCCGGTTGTGCCAAGCGACCGACACGGTCACGGTCTTTGACGCGGCCCATAGTTGGGGTTTGCGGACACAGCGCTGGCAGGATCCAAGACTTGGCGAGCAGCAAGGGCCGAGCCGGATGATGCGGTCGCTGCGCTTCCTGTTTCAGCAAGTCCGGTTTCAGATCGGGGACGGGCGCGTGCAGCTCAACGGTGATCCGCTCGATCCCGGCGCATGGCTGCGCTTTGAGGCGACCCCCTATAACACCGATCCGATTGCCGAGCTGATGGGCCAATTACAGCCTAAGAGTCTGATTCGAAAGTTTTGTCGTGATATCATGCTTTTGCGAGGAAGCGTGTGACGCGCCGGATATGGGCGACGAGGAGCCATGTTTCGGCGCTGGCGATGGTTTTTTCCCAATCCTTGGCCAGCCTGCGACATCGTCCGAGCCATGCGAAGCTGCGTTCGACGACCCAGCGGCGGGGCAGGACT
>JBHJGS010000031.1:0-50165 GCA_050331575.1 Rhodothalassiaceae bacterium
GTGATGAACCAGTCGGAATTCAAGATGCCGTTCAGATCGTCGGTGCGCGACGGGCCGCCCTGGGTGGAATTGTCCTGGGTGCCGCCATAGACGTAATAGAAGGGTTCGGCATCGTCGACCGCGACCTTGTAGAACTGGGTCACCGGCAGATTGGCGTGGAAGCGCCAGGTCTTCTCGCCATCGAAGCTTTCATAGAGGCCGCCGTCGGAGCCGACCATGATATAGTCCGGATCGTCCGGCCGGAACGCGATGGCATGGTCATCGCCATGTTTGAATTCGTTGTTGATCGGCCGCATGGTCTTGCCGCCATCGTCGGACACTTGGCTGGTATTGCTGACCAGATAGAGGCGGTCGAACTGGTGCGGGCTGGCGAACAGCTCCTGATAATAGTGCGGCCCGGTCCCGCCGCCCACGGCGTCGGACTGTTTTTCCCAGCTCTGCCCGCGGTCGGTGGACTTCCAGATGCCGCCGGTGCGCCGATTGAGCTCGATCGCGGCATAGATCACATCGGGCTTCTGCGGCGAAATCGCCAAACCGATCTTGCCTAGATTGCCGGTGGGCAGGCCGCCTTCCAGGCGCGTCCAGGTCTCCCCGCCGTCTTCGGACCTGTGCAGGCCGCTTTCCGGACCGCCGCCCATATAGGCCGCCACGGTGCGGTGATGCTGCCAGGTTGCGGCGTAGAGCCGATCGGGATTGCGCGGGTCCATCGCCAGCGCGGTCACGCCGGTCCACGGCCCGGCCGACAGGATATTGCTCCAGGTCTTGCCGCCGTCAGTGGTCTTGAACAGGCCGCGCTTGCCGCCCTTGGACCAAAGCGGGCCCTGAACCGCCACGAACACGGTGTTGGGATCGTCCGGATGCACGATGATGTCGGCAATATGATCGGAGCCCTCCAGGCCCAGATGCTGCCAGCTCTTGCCGCCATCGGTGCTGCGATAGACGCCATTGCCGAAGCTGACATGGCGGCCGCCAACATCCTCCCCGGTGCCGACCCAGACGGTGTGCGGATTGCTCGGGTCCAGCGCCACCGTGCCGATCGAATAGACGTCCTGATCATCGAAGATCGGCTCGAACGTGGTGCCGGCATTGACCGTCTTCCACACGCCGCCGGAGCCAACGGCGACAAACCAGGTGGACGGATTGTCCGGTACGATTTCGATATCGGCGATCCGGCCAGACATCAGCGCGGGACCGATATTGCGGAGTTCCAGCCCCTGGAAGGTGGCCGAGGCCATTGCATCGGACTGGCCGGTCGTCTGGCCGGACTTCTGGTCGGACTTTTGGCCGGACTTCTGGTCGGTGTCTTGAGCGGCGGTGGCGATGGACACGCCGATCACGGCCGCGGCGAGCAGCAGAGCGCGCATGAAGGAGATCCCTCAAAAAAGGTCGGATGACGTCATGCAGGGACACAATCGTGCGTCAGATGCCGACAATTGTAAACAGCCTGTGCGCCCGCGCTCAGCGCCGCGCAATCAGATCGATGACCACATCCACTTCGAAGGCGACAATGCCGTCCGACGCCCATTGGCCCTGGCCGATGCCGAAGACGGTGCGCAACAGCTGCACCTCTGCGGTGACGCGGGCCACGCCATCGCTTTCGCGAAAGGCAAAGGGCAGCGCCAGATCGCGGCTGACCCCGCGCAGCGTCAGGCGGCCTTGCGCTTCAAACTGGCCCGGGCCGGTGGCGCGAAAGCTGTCGGCCTCAAACCGCGCCTGGGGAAAGCGGGCGACGTCGAACCAGGCTTCCGTGGGCAGGGCCTGATCCTTCTGGGTATCGCCGGTAACCGCGCTGGCCATATCGATCACAACCAGGGCGCGGCCGCTCTCCGGCCGTTCGGGATCGAAGCGGATGTCCGCGCTGAAGCGGGTGAACCGGCCGTCGAACTGCCGGCCCGATTGCCGGCCGCGAAAGCCCAGGGTCGACCGCTCCGGATCCACCGTCCAGGCCGGTGCGGTTGCCGGGGCATTGGTCGGGGCGGTGCCGAGGTCGGCAACTGGGCGGTCATCCGGGTCCGGTCGCGCACGCCCCGCCGGCGGCAACAGCGCGATGACCAGGGCCAAGACGGTAAGCCCGCCGAGCCCTGCCGCGAGCCCACGCCGTCCAGGCCACATGCGCAGCAGAACGGCATCGCGCAGGATCAGGTGGTGGCGCAGGGCGGCGGCCACATGCATGATCACCAGCGCGCCGATCAACCAGCCGCCCAGCCGGTGCGCGGTCTGGACCGTCAGATATGCGGCCTCATCGGGGGTGACCGGCAGATGCGGCACGGGCAGGCGTGCGAACCACACCGTCGGCACGCTCAGCGGTGCCAGCGAGACCATCAGCCAGCCGCCCAGCGGCAAGCCCAGCAGCAGGGCATAAAAGCCGATATGGGCTGTGCGCGCGGCCAGCCTCTCGCCCCGGTCCATGATCGCGGGCAGCGGCGGCGGCGTGTGGCTCAGCCGCCAGCCGATGCGTGCCAGGGTCAAGGCCAGCACGGTCAGACCGATCGATTTGTGCAGCTGGTAAAGCTGAAACGCCGCCGCGCCGGTTTCATCAAGCCGGGTCATGGTCAGGCCGGTGCCCAGCAGTGCCAGCACCGCCACGGCGGTGACCCAGTGCAGTGCCTGGGCCACGCGGGTGTAGCGGCGCGGTTTGCGGAGCATCGTCTCCCGCCCCGGTCTATTTGGGCCCCGGTCTATTCGGGCAAGGTGAATTCGCTGCCGATGCTGATCATCACCTCATCGCCGACGAACGGCACATAGGCGGACACACCGAAATCGGAGCGTTTGATCACTCCGCTTGCATCGAAGCCGACCGTGTACCGCTCGTTGACCGGATTGACCCCGGCTTGGTTGAAGGTGGCGTCCAGGGTGACCGGCCGGGTCACGCCCTTCATGGTCAGATCTCCGGTGATGCGCGCGGTATTGTCTCCGGTGCGTTCCACCTTGGTGCTGACGAACCGCGCGGTGGGATAGGTGTCCGCATCGAAGAACTCTTCTGCGCGCAGATGCTTGTCCAATTCCGGATCGGCGGTGCTGACACCGGCCACGTCGATGGTGACATCAAGCGCGGTCTCGCTCAGATCGTCCGGATCCAGCGCCAGCGAGCCTTCAGCGTTCGGAAAGGTGCCCTGATAGGTGGAAAAGCCCAGATGGTTGACCGAGAAGATCACGCGGGTATGCGCCGGATCGATGGTATAGGTGGCGGCGGACACCTGGGCGGGATCTTGGGTCAATTGTTGCGCGGTGGCGGTGAGGCCGGGGCCGGCCAGAAGGGCCGAAATGGCCAGGATATGGATCAGCGAGCGCATGACGTCTCCTATCGCTGCAGAAGGGAAGGCAACGGCTCTTCAGCTAGAGCATGGCCCGGCCAAATCGAGTCCCGGCCAAATCGAGTCCCGGCCGGTCGCGTCGATCTCGGGGCCCGGCATGGCGGCTGCTCAGTACAGGGCCTGCAGGCGCTCGCCGTAATTCTTCTCGATGATGTGGCGGCGGATCTTCATCGAGGGGGTCATCTGCTCATTCTCGATGCTGAACGGCGCCTCCGCCACGGTGAAGCGGCGCACCTTCTCCAGATTGCTAAGCCGGCGATTGACCCGCGCCACCGCTTGATCCAGCGCGCTTTTCAGCTCCGCATCATTGGCCAGCTGGCCCAGGTCCGCCGGCTTGCCATGGGCCTTGGCCCAATCGCTCAGCCACTCCTGATCGGGCACCAGAAGTGCGACCAGATGCGGTTTGCGGTCGCCATAGATCATCGCCTGGCTGATCTCCGGCTCCAGCGCCAGCATGCCTTCAATGCGCTGGGGCGATATATTGTCGCCCTTGTCATTGACGATGATGTCCTTCTTGCGGTCGGTGATCACCAGATGGCCGTCCTCGTCCAAATGGCCGATATCGCCGGTGTGCAGCCAGCCATCGCGCAGCGTGTCCGCCGTGGCGCGTTCGTCATTCCAATAGCCGTGCATGACCAGTTCGCCCTTGACCAGGATCTCGCCGTCCTCGGCCACCCGCACCGACACATCCTTCATCGGCGGGCCGACCGTGTGGGTCTTGGGGTTGCGCGGCCGGTTGACCGAAACCACCGGGGCTGCCTCGGTCTGGCCATAGCCCTGCAGCAGCGGCAGGCCGAATGCTTTGAAGAAGTCGCCGACCTCCGCATTGAGCGGCGCACCGCCAGACACCAGCGCCTTCAAATGCCCGCCGAAGCGCGCCCGCACCTTGGCACGCACCAGCTTTTCCAACACCGGATCCTGCAGCCGTTCCGCCAGGCTCAACGAGCGCGGGTCGCGCACCTTCTTGATGCCGATCGCCAGCGCCTTGTCGAACAGCTTGGCGCTCAGGCCGCCCTGCTTCTGCACCGCCCGGGTCACCCGCGTGCGCAGCACCTCAAACAGGCGCGGCACCACCACCATGATCGACGGCTTGGTCTCGACCATGTTCGTCGCCAGCTTATCGATGCCTTCGGCGTAATAAATTTCCGCGCCGATGGAGATCGGCAGAAACTGGCCGGCGCTATGCTCATAGGCGTGGCTGAGCGGCAGAAAGGACAAGAAGCGATGGCCGTCCAGCCCAAGCTCGGCCAGCACATCAGCAGCGCCGTAGCAATTGTGCAGGATCGCACCATGGTGCAGCACCACGCCCTTGGGCGCGCCGCCGGTGCCGGAGGTGTAGATCAGACAGGCCGTGTCGGACCGGGCGACGGTCTCTGCGTCGCGGCGCAGGCCGGCGATATCCACGCTTTGCTCGGTCACCGTGGGCGTCCAGTCATGGATCGCCGCGTTGATCGACTGGGTCACCTTCAAAGGCTGCATTGCCAGCACGAATTCCAACGCATCGGCTTGGTGGGCGGCCGGCAGTAAGGTGCGCCCCAGCTTCGGCCCCGACACAATCACGCCCTTGGCGCCGGAATTGTCCAGGATATGCAGATGGTCGCGCTTGGTGTTGGTGGTGTAGGTCGGCACCGAGATCGCCCCGGCGGCCATGATGCCAAGGTCGCAGATCAGCCATTCCGGCCGGTTTTCCGAAACCAGGGCCACGCGATCCCCAGGGCGCACGCCCAAACTTTTCAGGGCAGCCCGCAGCCGAGCCACATCGGCGGCCACCTCCTTCCAGGACCGGGCATGATAGACCCCGCCGTTCTTGGCCCACAAAAACGGTTTGTCGCCCATGGCATCGGCGCGATCGAAGAAAAGTGTAATGAGATTCTTTGCTTTGGCGGCGTGCATATAAAGTTCCTGAACAGATCAAGCGGCCGCCTGAACCCCCACGCCCGGCGCCGCGGCGTCACATTTCTATCATCGTGCTGCCTAGGTCAACTGAGGCCCGCTTGAGCCGACCGTGAAAGCGGGATCAACGCTTCGGCCATGCCGCGGTGCCGGTCGACGAGCTGTCCGCCCCAGGCGTTCACCAGATGCTGGACCGCGCCATTGTCCCACATCAAGGTGGCGCGGAAGCGGTCGATCCCTTGGCGCCGTGCGTCGGCCTTCAACAGCTCGAAGACAGCCCGTCCCAGCCCGCGTCCCTGCCAGGCATCCAGAACCGTGATCGCCAGATCGGCGTCCGCGCCATCCGGGCGCGTGCGGAAATAGCGGCCAACCGCGGCCGGCCGGGGCACCGGATCGGCCAGATCCAAGGCACCCACGGCGACATGGCGGATTTGGTCCGCCGCGACCAGAAACGCGATCTCGCTTGCTGCCAATTGCTCTTTGGGGGCGCAAAAGCGCAGATAGCGAGACCGCTCCGACAGCTCAGGCCAGTGCTCCACAAAATAGTGCGCGTCGCCCCGGTCTAGCGGCCTCATCTTGAATTGCCCGCCATCGGCTAGGGTAACCAGCCGGGAAAGGCGAATGGCACGTCTGTCACTCATGCGCTTTAACGAAGATTTGCCGCGATTTTGGTTTGTTCCGATCTGGCGATCACGATAGCATATGCAAGACGGCAGCGGCCGGGCGGAACCGGGGTCCGGCGAAAGGCGAAAAGGACGTGACGGACAAAGATCAACAGGATGGCGACAATCGCCGCCAGGATGAACGGGTCGCGGTGGCCTGGGTGTCCCGCCTTGTGCTGGTCGAAGAAGACAAGATTCTGCCCTGCCGGGTGGTCGATGTCTCCACCGCCGGCACCAAGGTGGAATGCGACCAGGCCGGCCCGTTAACAGAGGGCACCGAATTGATCCTGTCGATCCAGGATTTGGGCGAATTCGCCGCCACGGTCGCCTGGCATCGCCCGCCCGGGATCGGTTTGAAGATCATGGCAGGGCCGGACCTGCTGCTCAAGCGCTTCGCCGAGGCCGGCGGCGCGTCCCCTTCCCGGTCGCCCAGCCCGCCGGAAGTGTAGCTGCGGTCGTCCGGCCGTCGAGGCGTGCGCGCGAACACGCGACAAGAATATGCTATCCGCCTATCCTGGCCCGCACCTCGGCGGTGCCGATGATTGTGCGGAGGAAAGCATGCAATCCACTCTGATCGAGGTGGCCCTGGGGCTGGCGCTGATCTACCTCGTGCTCAGCCTGTCGGTGACCAGCCTCAACGAAGTCATTGAAACCCTCGGCGAACTGCGCGGAAAGCAACTCCGTGCAAAGCTCCGCGAGGTGTTCGGCGGCCAAGCCGAGGAATTGATGCAGGACCCCTTGCTGAAAAGCCTCTCGCGCAAGAATCTGCCATCCTACATCCCGTCCCGCTTGTTCGGGGAAGCCATGACCGTGCGGCTGCGCAGCGCTGTGGCCCGGGCCGCCGCGGCCAAGCAGCAATTCCAGGACGGCGTACAGACCGCCGAGGCAGTGCATCAGGTCATAGAAGACTCGGTAAAGACCTTACCGCCGGACCTGCAAGGCTATGCGCAGCGCATCCTAGAGCGCGCCGAAGGCGGCGGCCTGGCCTATGTGCGCGATGTCGAACGCCGGATCGCCGCCCATTATGAGGATATGATGGACCGCGCCACCGGCGCCTTTGTGCGCACGGTACAGCGCAATTCCGCGATCATTGCCCTGGCACTGGTGCTTCTCGCCAATGCCGATACCATCCGCATCGCCAATCGGCTGATGGCCGACGGGGCGCTGCGGTCCGGCCTTGCGGATGCCGCCGTGTCCGTGGCGGTCGCCCAACCGCAGGTGCAGCCGGCCGACGGACCGGAAGACGCGGCGGTTCCGCCCTCCCCCGGCGACACTGCCGCCGCGGCCGACGCCGCTGCAAGCACCGCGTTGCCCAATTTGAGCGGGCTTCAGGCCGAGATCGCCTCCTTCCCCTTGGGCTGGGACTGCCCAAACCATCACGACTTGATCGGCTGGCCCAATCTCGCCTGCAACGATAATGACCTCTGGGACTATGTTTTGGTTGGGTTCGGCTGGCTGTTATCCACCCTCGCGATTATGCTCGGCGCACCGTTCTGGTTCAATGTGCTGCAACGCGTCGGCAATATCCGCGGCACCGGCAAGAAACCTCAGCGTTGATAGGGGATTAGCTACTTCACGTAGAATGTCGCCCCGTTGCATCCCTGAGCGCGCGCGCAGAACGACGCGCTGCTTCATAATCGCCCCTCCATCTCCTTTGCAGCCATTCCAATTTCTCATAAACCTTCGGTTTCTCGGGAAAGGCATAACCCTGCTCCGGAAACGAATATGCCTGTCCAACATTCCTAAGGACTGGCAAAAAATGCTGGAAAAAATCATAGAACCGAAATAGAATATCTGAATAATATTCTTTAATCATCTTTTCATTAACGGCACCTTCATCAACGGCGATGGCAATTTCCTCGAAGAAGTTTGCCAGGAATTGGAGAATTCCCTTTAAGGCACTTAGGTCCTGATGTTTCCAAATCGCTGCTATGGCAGTTGGATCAATATTTTCGGGATCGTTCGCGGTAAAAAACTGGAAAGCTAAACGCGATTTAACAATAAAATTCTCTTCGTCGCCGCTATTAAACATAAGATCAAAAGCGCGATCCCGGCCTGCCGAACAAAATGACAAAGCTGAATTCAAAAGATAGCCGAAAGCGACCGTCGCTCCCGCCGCGTACGGCGCATACTCTGCTGTTTTTCCTGGTCGAGAGTAAATGCAAAACCGCCAACTAGTATAAGGAAGGCAGTAACCAGCAAAATTAAAGTAAAATCGCGTTTTAAGCCTTGTCGAACATTCGAAAACATCGAGTAATTCGATGCATTATTCGTAATCGCCGCCTACAAACATATTCTTTCCTCCACGGGTTATAAGCACCAAATGCGAATCGATTGGCACAAGACAGACAATATGTCAACAAACAACGCAGGGTAAAATGGTGCCCAGGAGAGGACTCGAACCTCCACGGCCTTGCGGCCACTGGCACCTGAAGCCAGCGCGTCTACCAATTCCGCCACCTGGGCATGGGGCGTGGTGAGAGCGCGCGGTGTATCGGGGCGGCCGGGCTGTGTCAAGCGGGTCAACACAGCGCGGGACCCGCTGCCGCCTTCACTTGTTCTGACAGGACCGTTATAGCTCGCCGCGCATCAGCGCCGGCCGCTGTGCCTGTCAGGGAGCCAAGGCCAATGACCACCCGCCTCATCACCGTGTTCGGAGCGTCCGGCTTTGTCGGGCGCTATGTCGTGCAGCGTCTGGCGCGCCAAGGCCATCGCATTCGTGCGGCCACCCGCAAGCCGCATGAGGCCCTGTTCTTAAAGCCGATGGGCAATGTCGGCCAGATCCAGCTGGTGGAGGCCAATCTTCGCAATGCGGCCTCGGTCAAGGCGGCGGTGGAAGGCGCCGACGCTGTGGTCAATCTGGTCGGCATCCTGGCTGAAAGCGGCAAGCAGAGCTTCGAGGCGCTGCAGGCGCAAGGCCCCGGCCTGATCGCCAAGGCCGCCGCTCAGGCCGGCGCACGGTCCTTCGTGCATGTCTCGGCCATCGGCGCGGACGCACAGTCCAAGGCCGCCTATCAGCGCACCAAGGCCAAGGGCGAGGAGGCGGTCCGCGCGGGCTTTGCCGAGGCGGTGATCCTGCGACCGTCTTTGGTGTTCGGACCGGAGGACGAATTCTATAACCGCTTCGCCGGCATGATCAAACTCGCACCGGCCATGCCATTGATCGCGGGCAAGACCCGGTTCCAGCCGGTATATGTCGCCGATGTGGCCGAGGCGGTGGTCCGCGCGCTGGATCCGCACAGCCCCGCCCGCGGCAAGATCTATGAGCTGGGCGGCCCGCGCACCTACAGCTTCAAGGAGATCCTAGACTATATCATGGACACCATCGGCGTGCGCCGGCCGTTTGTGCCGATCCCGGTGCCGGTGGCGAAGCTCCAGGCGCGGTTTCTGCAATTGCTGCCCAACCCGCCTTTGACCGTGGGCCAGGTGATCATGCTGTCCAAGGACAATGTGGTCAGCGCGGACATGCCCGGCCTGGCCGACCTGGGCATCACGCCCACCGCGGTGGAGGCGGTGGTGCCAAGCTATCTGGTGCATTACCGCCCACAGGGTCAGTTCGCCGGCCGCACCTGAGCGGCGCTGGCCCGAACTGGCCCAGAACTGGGCAGGGCTTGCCCTCATCGGACCGGATTTGCCCGGCAAGCCGGTGCACCGCCATCGGTGGAGCCAGCCTTGGTCTTGGCTGCCAAGTTGGCACTGGCTTTGCAGGACGTGCGGCAGTCGATAACGCGGCGCCGCGGAGCGCCATCAGCCAGGAGACTGCCGGCCATGAGCAATGTCTATGTCGCCTCCTTTACCGATCGTTTGGCGGAAAGCCGGGCCCGTCGGCTGGACGAGGCCCGGGCACTGTTAAAAAAGCGCGTCGACGCGCAGATCGCCAATTCCCGTACAGAGGTGGTCCAGCGCCGCGCCAGCCGGATTGCCTTTCAGTTGCGCCGCGCCATGGGTTAAGCCTCCGAGCCGCGGTCGGGTGCGTTTCGTGCACCGGAAGATGCTCTTTTCGCGTTTGTCGCAGCGCACAAGCGTCCCCACTTGCCTCGGCATGGGGGCGCTTGACCCAGCGCCCGGTAACGACAAACCCGAAAGGAGACTGAGCATGATCAAGACCTTGGCGCTAACTGCCGCCGTCAGCCTGACCGCGATGGCCCCGGCCGCTGCCGATCAGCCGCGGGTGATTGACCTGGATGAGTATGAGTTGGCGGTGCACAATCTCCCCGGCCGCGTGACCATCATCGACGCAGAGCATCGCGAAACCGGCAAGATCCTGCGCCTGACCCTGCGCGGCGACAAGGTGGTGGTGGAAATGCCCGACGGCACCGTGGTTCGCCGCGTTCGCTTTGCCGAGGATCGCTAACGCCGCCTGCCGTGGGCGGTGCCCGTCATGAGCCGGGCGGGCACCGACATGACTTGGCCTGAGACCAGAGAGTTTGGGCCGTCAGGACGATCTGGTCTCGTCGGTCCCGGCCTCGAGCCTGTCGGTCCGCGCAGGTGCCGCGGACGCGAACGGACCCAGCGCCGGTGCCGCGGTCGTCTGCTCACGCCGGACCAGATAAAGCGGCCGGTTCTTGGTTTCATTGAAGATGCGGCCGAGATACTCGCCGATCAGCCCCAAGGCGACCAACTGTAACCCGCCCAGAAACAGGATCGTCACCATGATGGTGGGAAAGCCCTGCACCGGTTCGCCGAACAGCAGCGTCTTGAGGACGATCCAGACACCGAACAGGAACGCGCTCAGCGCGACGGCCAATCCGACATATGTGGTCATCTTCAACGGCGCGGTGGTGAAGGATGTGATCCCTTCCAGCGAGAAATTCCACAGCCGCCAGTAATTCCATTTCGATTGGCCGCGAAAGCGGGCGTCGCGCGCATAGGGCACGGCCATCTGCCGGTACCCGACCCAGGCGAACAGCCCCTTCATGAAGCGGTGGCGCTCGCGCAAGAGCGACAGTGCCTCCACCGCCTCCCGGCTCATCAGCCGAAAATCGCCGACATCGGGCGGGATCCGCACCGGACCGCCGACCCGCTGCATCAGCCGGTAGAAGGATCGCGCTGTGGCCTTTTTCAGCCAGCTTTCGCCGGCGCGGCTGAGCCGCTGGGCATAAACCATGTCATAGCCCTGCTGCCAGCCGGCGAGCAGATCCTCGATCAGCTCCGGCGGATCTTGAAGATCCGTATCGATCACTACAACGGCCTGGCCGTGCGCATGGTCCAGCCCGGCAGTCAGCGCAATTTCCTTGCCGAAATTGCGGCTGAGGGCAACGACCCGCACCGCCGGATTTTCCCCGGCCAATTGGTGCATCACGGCCAGGCTGGCGTCCTGGCTGCCATCATCGACCAGCACCAGTTCGTAGCGCTGGCCCAGGCGCTGCATCACAGCATCGACGCGCCGCACGAAGGCGGGCAATCCATCCACTTCATTGAAGGCGGGCGCAACGATGGACAGCAGGGCGGGACGGTCCGGCCGGCGGGGACAGGCTGGCCCAGATGGTGGATCAGACGTTGGCCCAGACGTTGGGCCGGACGTTGGCCCAACCGGCGGCCGGTGCTGATGTGTCGAGGGCGCCGCGCTATCCATCTTAGGTCCTTCAACGAGACAGCCCGTCTGTTCAACCCCCAACCGTAAGTCGCACCGTCAAACCCTGTGAGCGCACAGCGTCTGCCGCACAGGGTCCATCGCACCGGGCCTGCGCCTCCGTGAAACGGCTCGGGGCGGGCAAGGCGGGGCAAGGCGGGGCATGGCCGGGCGGTGCCCGACCGTTGGCCCGCTATAGCCTGCTCCGCCGCCGCAATCCAGGGCCGAGACCTAAAAAGCCGCGCTCAGGGTCAGCCGAATGTCCCGGCCGGGGCTGAGGGTGATATTCTTGTAGGTGTCGAGGAAATCGACATAGGCCTCGTCGAACAGATTGGTCACCGCCACCTGGAAAGTGAGCGGGCCGGCGCTGAAACCGCCGCGCAGATTGACGATGAAATAATCGTCCGTCGACCCGGTGCCGAACGGCGGCGGTGGCTCATCGAACTGGCCGAACGGCTCCAACAGCCCCGCGGCGGCCTTGTCGAACACGAAGCGCAGTTCGGTCGTCAGGTAGAGTGTCGCCAGAAGACCGACCTGGTCCCGCTCCACGGTGAAGAAATTGGCGATCCGGTCGGCCGGCAACAGCGGCACTTCGGTGTCATTGGCGTCGAGCGAGCCTTCCACCCGTTCATAGGTCAGCCGCCAGGTGAACCAGTCCGTCGGGGTGACCGACAGATCGATGTCGCCGCCAACCAGGGTGGCATCGTCCTGCTGGACCTGGAAGATCGGCAGTCCGCTGGCCGCATCCATCTCGCCCGTCCCGCCGGGAAAGATGAAGCCGTCGATATGGTTGCGATAGACCGCCGCGGTGACCTGGACCAGATCGGTGCGCCAGCGCAGGGTCAGGTCGGTGTTCAGCGAGCGCTCCTCCTCCAGGGTGGGGTCGCCGACCTGGACCGCGGCCACGCCGCCATGCACGCCGTTGACGAACAGATCGAACAAGGTTGGCGCACGAAAGCCGCTGCCGATATTGGCCGAAATGACCAGATCCTCGGTCACCACATAGCTGGCGCCGACACCACCGGAGACCGTGGTGACAGTCTGGCGTTGCAGATCCGGATCGTCGGGCACATCCGGATCGTCCGAGACGCCGGGAATGCCGACATCGTCGAAGGTGCGGTCGGGATCGGCTTCGGTCTGGCGATGGTCCACACGCAAGCCCAAGTCGACCAGCAGCGGCCCGAAGCTGACCTGTTCAAAGGCGAACACCGCATAATTCTCGACCGTCCCGCCGGGCACCAGGGCAACAGGCCCGCGGGAATTCTGCTGTTCATAATCGATCTGCACACCGACCTGGCCCTGGAACAGGCCGGCGATCGCGTCATGATGCAGCACCGCCCGACCGGTCAGCGAATCCCGGCGCAAATCGATCACCGCGGTGTCCCGGGTTGCGGGTAGAGCGACAGGCTCCGGCGGGCCGGCATTGGACAGACGAAGATTGCGCACCCAGGTAAAGCTGGGTTCCAGCCGCAATCCGTCGGCGATTGCGAAATCCCCGCGCACCTGAACGATATCATTCTCCAAGCGCTGGCCGAGAGCGCCGGCCTGCAACGGGTTGCCGTCCGGTGGCGGTGGGTCGGGCACCAGGAAATTCTGATCGTTCCGCCAGCCTTCCCAGCGCACCGAGACACCGCCGTTCGGCAGCGCCCGCCCGATCGCGAAGGCGCCATTGATCTGATCGAACTCCGGGATGGAGAGATCGCCGGTGACCAGCGGGCCTTGCGGATCGCCGGTTTCCAAGGCCGTCGGCACATCCGGCACCTCCAGGCCGGCGGAGTCGCGATAGACGAAGGTGCCGTCCGCGCCCCAAGGCCCGCTAACCGCTGAGGCTTCCAGCGCCGTGGTCACCTGATCATAGGCGCTGGAATATTCCGCCGTCGCCAAGCCGGAGAGATCGGTGGCGACGGCCATGCCGCGATAGGGCCGATCGGTGATCACATTGAGAGCGCCGCCCAGAACATCGCTGCCATACTGCACCGAGGCCGCGCCGCGCACCACTTCGAAGCGGTCGGCGACATAGGGGTCCAGATTGACCGGGTGGCGCACGCCGAACTGCTGATAACTCAATCCGATATCGTTGCTGAGCACGCGCACGCGGTTCTGGCTCAAGCCCCGGATCACCGGGGTGCCGACCTGCGCGCCGGTGCCGATATTGGCGACACCGGCCAGATCGTCCAGGGTCGCGCCGATGCTGGGCACTTGCAGCCGGCGCTTCAACTCGCCGCTGAGGACATCGACCTGCGCAGGCGTGGTGAAGGGATCGCGTTGGATCGGAGAACCGGTGACGGTCACCTGCTCGATCGGTCCGTCATAGACGATCATGCCCTCCTCATCCGCCGCGATCCCCGGCTGCGTGACGGCGGCGGAGCTGAGCGCGGTTAGGGCCCAAGTCGCACGCCGCGCGGCTCGGTCTGTCATGACTGCCTCCCGAAAGGTTACGTTATCTCATTGCGTCGTGAGAGCCTTCGGGGGGTAACGCGCCGCGATCCCAAGCGTTCGGGTCGAGCTGCGCAGAATGATCGGGATGGGACATGCAACCGCAACCCTGGGTCCGGCTTGGGCGGGGCGTCGCGTTATGGCCCGAACGCCTCGACAAGCCAGGTGCACAGGCGGCGGACCGGGGGTGGGGCGGTGTGGTGATGCACGGCGATATAGTTCACCGGGCTGGGCAAGGCGCAATCGCAGGCGCGGATCAGCCGGCCGTCGGCCAACAGCGGCTGGATCACCCGGTCCAGCCCCAGCGCCACGCCCAGCCCGCCGGCGGCCGCCTCGTACAGCAATTGGGTGTTGTCGAACCGGCGGCGGTTCGCCTCGGCCGGCAGGGCCAGACCCAGGGCGCGGAAATACGCCTCCCAGCCGTCCGGCAGGTCGCTAAAGTCCAGCAGCGGCAGGGCGGCAAGGTCCATCGGATCAGCCACCGGGGCGGCCAGCAGCGACGGGCCGCAGACCGGAAACACCTGCATCGCCGGCAAGGGCGTGCACACCGCCTCCGCGTGCGGTGGCCGGTCGACATCCAGCAAAACCGCCAGATCCAGGTCGCGACCGAGGCGATCGAAGCTGGGCGGTCGGGTCTCTATCGTGACATCAATTCCGGGATGGCGCGCCTGAAACTCCGCCAAGCGGGGCAGCAGCCAGTTCGCCGCGAATGTCGGCCGGGCAGTCACCACCAGGGTCTTGCGCACGTCACGGCGTACCGCCTGGGTCGCCTCGACCAGCGCCTCGAACGCGGGTTCCACGCGCGCCAGCAGCGCCTGACCCGCCGGGCTCAAGGCCAGGCTGCGATTGCCGCGCTCGAACAGAGCCAGCCCCAGATCATCCTCCAGCGCCTGAATGCGCCGGCTGACCGCGGATGGTGTGATCGCCAGGGTGTGCGCGGTCTGCTTGAAGGACAGCGTGCGCGCGGCGACCAGGAACGCCTCCAACCCGCGCAATGGCGGCAGCCGCGGGCTCAAGCGGGGTCGGCCCGGCGGTCCGCGCCCACCAGCATGCAGGCATAGTCCTGCGCATCGAAGGGCTGCAGATCCTCCACCGCCTCGCCGACGCCGATATAATGGATCGGCAGGTCGAATTTCTCCGCCGCGGCCACGAGCACGCCGCCACGCGCGCTGCCATCCAGCTTGGTCATGACCAGGCCGCTGATCTGCGCGACCTTGGAGAAGATGTCGATCTGATTGACCGCGTTCTGGCCGGTGGTGGCATCCAGCACCAGCAGGGTGTGGTGCGGCGCATCGGGGAGCTTTTTCTGGATCACCCGGATGATCTTGGCCAGCTCGTCCATCAATTCGGTGCGGTTTTGCAGCCGGCCGGCGGTATCGATCATCAAGATATCGTGCTTATCGGCGATGGCGCGGTCCACGGCGCGATAGGCCAGCGCGGCGGCATCGCCCTTCAATTCGCTGGTCACCACCGGTGCGCCGGTGCGCTCGCCCCAGATCTGCAGCTGTTCGATCGCCGCGGCACGAAATGTGTCCCCGGCGGCGAGCATGACCGATTTGCCGGCGTCGGTGAATTTCCTGGCCAGCTTGCCGATGGTCGTGGTCTTGCCCGATCCGTTGACGCCGACCACCAGGATCACCTGAGGCGTTGTGCTCAGGTCAAGATCCAGCGGCCGGGCGATCGGCTCAACGATCTTGGCGACCTCGGCGGCGACAATACGCTTGACGCCGTCGGCATCGATATTGGCGTCATAGCGGCGCACGGCGATCTCATGGGTGACCTGAGCGGCCACAGCCGGACCCAGATCCGCGCTGATCAACAGATCCTCCAAGTCTTCCAGCGTGTCTTCGTCCAACTGTCGGGCGGTGAAGATCTGGCTGATCCCGTCGGACAAGGTGGCGGTGGATTTCGACAAACCGCTGGCCAGCCGTTTCAGCCAGCCGGCCTTTCGCTCCTCGGTCATATGATGTCCTTTCTGACTGCCCGCTCAAGGCCCGCCGATAGCATCGCGGCGCGACGCCCGCAAAGCCGCGTCGTAGCGGTTTCACCGATCCGTCCCTGCTGGCTTGCATCGGCAAAATCGCCATGCTAGACGCCGCCTCGCGCGTGGCAGACGGGCCCGTTGGATGCGCCGGTTTGGCCTTCTCTTCAGGCCGCTCCTGGTCAGGCCCGGTATCATTCTCCGCGTCGCCATTTAACCACAAGCGTTTCGCTTTAAAGGAATCGTTCTTTGCCCGCCGACCCGTCGATCGTTTCCGGATTGTCCGGCCGTTACGCCATCGCGCTGTTCGAGCTTGCCGAAGAGCAGGACCAGTTGGATCGTGTCGCCCAGGATCTGTCGGCGCTGAGCGGCTTGATGGCCGAGAGCGCTGAGCTGTCGCGGCTGATCGCCTCGCCGATGATCAAGCGCAGCGCGCAGGCCGCAGCCCTGCGCGCGGTGGCTGACAAAGCCGGTTTGAGCGCTTTGACAGCCAATTTCCTCGGCACCGTCGCTCGCAATCGCCGCCTGTCCAGCCTGACGCGGATGATCGGCGATTATCAGCGGCTGCTGGCGCGCCATCGCGGGCAGATCAGCGCGCAATTGACCAGCGCGCAGGCGTTGAGCGAGGGCCAGCGCAGTGCCTTGAAGGACAAGCTGAAGGCGGCCACCGGCCGGGACGTGATGCTGGACGAGAGCGTGGACCCGGCCCTGATCGGCGGGCTGGTGGTGCAGATCGGGTCGCGCCGCATCGACGCCTCGTTGAAAACCAAGCTCGACCAGGTCGAGCACGCCATGAAAGGGATGTAAGCAATGGATATCCGTGCGGCGGAAATCTCCCAGATCCTAAAGGATCAGATCGCCGGCTTCGACGCTGAGGCCGAAGTCGCCGAGGTCGGCCGCGTGCTGTCCGTGGGCGACGGTATCGCGCGGGTCTATGGTCTGGATCAGGTGCAGGCCGGCGAAATGGTTGAGTTTCCCGGCGGCGTGCAGGGCATGGCGCTGAACCTGGAAGTCGACAATGTCGGCGTGGTGATCTTCGGCAGCGACACCGGGATCAAGGAAGGCGATGTGGTCAAGCGGACCGGCACCATCGTCGACGTGCCGGTGGGTAAGGGTCTGCTGGGCCGGGTGGTCGATGCCTTGGGTAATCCGATCGACGGTAAGGGCCCGATCGAAGGCGCCGAGCGCCGCCGGGTCGAGGTCAAGGCGCCGGGCATCATTCCGCGCAAATCCGTGCATGAGCCGATGCAGTCGGGTCTGAAGGCGATCGATGCGCTGGTTCCGGTGGGCCGCGGCCAGCGCGAGCTGATCATCGGCGACCGGCAGACCGGCAAAACCGCCGTGGCGATCGACACCTTCATTAACCAGAAGGACATCAACGCCCAGGACGATGAATCCAAGAAGCTCTACTGCATCTATGTGGCGGTGGGGCAGAAGCGCTCCACAGTGGCGCAGATTGTGCGCGCGCTGGAGGAAAATGGCGCGATGGACTATTCCATCGTCGTCGCGGCAACGGCCTCGGAACCGGCGCCGCTGCAGTTCCTGGCGCCCTATACCGGCTGCACCATGGGCGAATTTTTTCGCGACAATGGCATGCATGCGGTGATCGCGTATGACGATCTATCCAAGCAGGCGGTGGCGTATCGCCAGATGTCCTTGCTGCTGCGCCGCCCGCCGGGGCGCGAGGCCTATCCCGGTGACGTGTTCTACCTGCACAGCCGGCTGTTGGAGCGGGCGGCCAAGCTGAACGATAGCGAAGGGGCTGGGTCGCTGACGGCCTTGCCGATCATCGAAACCCAGGCCGGTGACGTGGCCGCCTATATCCCGACCAATGTGATCTCCATCACCGATGGTCAGATCTTCCTGGAGACCGGCCTGTTCTACCAAGGCATCCGCCCGGCCATCAATGTCGGCGGCTCGGTCAGTCGGGTCGGCTCGTCCGCCCAGACCAAAGCGATGAAAAAGGTCGCCGGGTCGATCAAGCTGGAACTGGCGCAGTATCGCGAGATGGCCGCCTTCGCCCAGTTCGGGTCCGACCTCGATGCCGCGACGCAGAAACTGCTGAACCGCGGCCAGCGCCTCACCGAACTGCTGAAGCAGCCGCAATACAGCCCGATGACCGTGGGCGAACAGGTGACCGCCATCTTTGCCGGCACCGGCGGCTATCTGGACAAGGTGGCGGTGAAGGACGTGACCCGCTTTGAACGCGAGCTATTGGATCATATGCGCGCCTCGCATGCCGAACTGCTGGCTGAACTGGACACCGGCAAATGGGGCGATGAGGTGCAGGACAAGCTGCATGAGGCGATCGGCGGCTTCGCCAAGGCGTTCGGCTAAGGAGCGCCCGCCGTGCCCAGTTTGAAGGATCTCCGCGGCCGAATTTCCTCGGTCAAATCGACCCGCAAGATCACCTCTGCGATGAAGATGGTGGCGGCCTCCAAACTGCGCCGCGCGCAGGAGGCCGCGGTCAATGCCCGGCCTTATGCGGAGCGCATGGAGGCGGTGCTGACCAGCCTGGCGCAGGCGGTGATCGGCCAGCAAGGTACGCCGCCGCTACTGGTCGGCACGGGCCAGGAGCAGACCCATCTGATCGTGGTGGCGACCAGCGAGCGCGGCCTGTGCGGCGCGTTGAACGCCAATATTGCCAAAGCCGCACGCCGGCGCACCGAAGAGCTTCTGGGCCAGGGCAAACAGGTCAAGATCCTGTGCGTTGGCCGCAAGGGGTTTCAGGTGCTCAAGCGCAGCCACGGCAGCCTGATCATCGACACAATGAGCTTTGAGGGCGTGCGCAATATCGGCTTTGAGCAGGCCCGCTCGGTCGGTGAGCGGGTGCTCAAGCTGTTCGCCGACAATGAATTCGACGTCGCGACGATCTATTATGCGCATTTTCAGTCCGCGCTGACCCAGGAGCCGCGCGCCCAGCAACTGATCCCGCTGCCCCTGCCGGAAGAAGGCGAGGGACCGCAGTTGGAATCGCAATCCGGTGCGATTTACGAATATGAGCCGAACGAGGCACAGATCCTGGCCGATTTGCTCCCGCGCAATGTCTCGGTGCAGATCTTCAAGGCGCTGCTGGAGAATGCCGCCTCCGAACAGGGCGCGCGCATGACCGCCATGGACAGCGCCACGCGCAATGCCAGCGACATGATCGACCAGCTGACGCTGGACTATAATCGCAGCCGCCAGTCCGCGATTACCAAGGAATTGATCGAGATTATTTCCGGCGCCGAGGCGCTTTAGGAAACCCGCCCGGCACGGGCGCGAGAAGGAGAGACGAGAAAATGGCGAGCAATATCGAAGGCCGCATTCTGCAGGTCATCGGCGCCGTGGTCGACGTGCAGTTCGACGGCGAGCTGCCGAACATCCTGGATGCTCTGGAAACCGACAATCAAGGCCAGCGCCTGGTTTTGGAAGTGGCCCAGCATCTGGGTGAAAACAGCGTCCGCTGCATCGCCATGGACGGCACCGATGGCCTCGTGCGCGGCCAGACCGTGACCAATACCGGCTATCCCATCCGCGTGCCGGTTGGCCCCGGCGTGTTGGGTCGGATCATGAATGTCACCGGCGAGCCGATCGACGAGCGCGGCGCCGTCGATGCCAAGGATCTGTTCCCGATCCACCGCGAGGCACCGCCGTTCGTGGACCAGTCGACCAGCCAGGAAGTGCTGGAAACCGGCATCAAGGTCGTCGACTTGCTGGCGCCTTATGCCAAGGGCGGAAAGATCGGCCTGTTCGGCGGCGCCGGCGTCGGCAAGACCGTGCTGATCCAGGAACTGATTAACAATATCGCCAAGGGCCATGGCGGCTATTCGGTGTTCGCCGGCGTCGGCGAGCGCACCCGCGAAGGCAATGACCTGTATCACGAGATGATGGACAGCGGGGTGATCAACCCCGAAGGCGACAGCAAGGCCGCGCTGGTCTATGGCCAGATGAACGAGCCGCCGGGCGCACGCGCGCGCATTGGCCTGACCGGCCTGACCATGGCGGAATATTTCCGGGACGAGGAAGGCCAGGACGTGCTGTTCTTCGTCGACAATATTTTCCGCTTCACCCAGGCGGGCGCAGAGGTTTCCGCGCTGTTGGGACGCATCCCGTCCGCGGTGGGCTATCAGCCGACCCTGTCCACCGATATGGGGGCGCTGCAGGAACGCATCACCTCCACCACCAAGGGCTCGATCACCTCGGTGCAGGCGGTCTATGTGCCGGCCGACGACCTGACCGACCCGGCCCCGGCCACCTCGTTTGCGCACCTGGACGCCACCACGGTGCTGAACCGTGCGATCGCGGAATTGGGCATCTATCCCGCGGTGGACCCGCTGGACAGCACCAGCCGCATTCTCGACCCGCAAGTGGTTGGCCAGCGCCACTATGATGTCGCCCGCCGGGTGCAGGAGACCCTGCAGAAATACAAATCGCTGCAGGACATCATCGCGATCCTGGGCATGGACGAGCTGAGCGAGGAGGACAAGCTGGTGGTGGCGCGGGCGCGCAAGATCCAGCGCTTCTTGTCCCAGCCCTTCCATGTCGCGGAGGTGTTCACCGGCTTCCCTGGCCTCTATGTCAAGCTGGACGACACTATCCGCAGCTTCGAAGCGGTGGTGAATGGCGACTATGACCATCTGCCCGAAGTCGCCTTCTACATGGTCGGCACCATCGAAGACGCCGTCGCCAAGGCGGAAAAGATGGCGGCGGAAGCGGCGTAGGCTGATGCGCGCGCTGGGCCTGATCGCGATTGCGCTGGCCGTGACGGGGGCGGCGCGCGGCTCTGTGATCCCCCGCCTGGGCGCCTGTTGAGATATTTGATCGGACCACACTCATGCCCGAGACGTTTGAATTTGAATTGGTCAGCCCGGAAAAGCTGCAGATGGCGCGTCCGGCGGAGCAGGCGGTGATGCCCGGTTTGGAAGGGCAGTTCACCGTTCTGGCCGGCCATGCGCCGATGATCGCCAGCTTGAGGCCCGGCGTGATCACCGTGAGTGGCGGTGAGGGTGAGCCCGCGCGGCTGTTCGTCAAGGGCGGCTTGGCCGAGGTGCGCCCGGACCGGCTGATTGTTTTGGCGGAAGAAACGCTGGATCCGGCAGACGCCGATGCCGCGGAACTTGGCCGTGAGGTCGAAAAACTCAAGGCCTCGCTGCGGGGTTTGGAGAATGACTACGAACGCCGCTCATTCGAGCGCGAAATCGCCTGGCGCGAGGCTTTGCTGGACAACATCTCGGCGTGATAATTCAGCGATCTTGGCAGCGCGTGCCAAGTAATCAGCTTCTAAAAATTGCTTAAAAGTCTTCCCATTTCTGGGCGCCGCTGTTACCAATTGCCCAGACAATGATCCCCAGCGCATGAATGCTGTTCGATCCTCTACTCGGGCAGCGCTGGCCGACTGGGGCAGGGACTATGGGACTTGACCGGATGTATTCCGGGCCGATGCAAAATGAGCGGGAAGTGGGGCAACCGGATCTTGCGGCTGATCATCCCATTGCCCTGTTCTCGCGGGTCTGGCGGGCGCTGAAGGGGGCCCGCCCCTTGCCTTGCCGTGCAGACTTCCACCCACGCCTGGTCGCAAGCGCGCTGCCCTTCATCATCATCTTGGAACGCCGCGCAGAGCCGGAGCCGCAGTATCGCTATCGCCTGGTCGGCTCGGAGATGCAGCTCATGCTGGGCCATAACCCGACCGGCCAGTCATTAGCCGACATCTTGTCACCAGACGCCCTGAAGCGCCGGCTGCGGGCCTATGAAGGGGCCTTCGCGCAACGCCAGCCGGTCTATCTGGAAGGGGCGGTGCCGGTGGCCGACCGGGATTTCCTTCCGATCATCAGCGGCTATTTCCCATTCGCTGCAGAACCGTTCAAGCAGCTGTTCGTCCTGGCCGCGCCCACGGATTGGGACCGTCACGAACTGACCGGGCTTTACTGACGCCTGCCGGCAACAGGGTCGCAATGCGCAATGGCGGCTTTGCAAAGCGCAAAGCCGCAGAGCCGACCTCCTCCCGCTGACGCCCGCATTTCCGCGCTTTTCGCATGCCCCAGCCGGTTGGCACGGGCAATGCGGTGGCCGCAGCGAAGCAGCGCCAAGCCCGGCGCCGCCGAGCTGTGTTCACGGAGACGCGTGATGTTTCTTTGGTATCGAAAATTGCCCTTGATGGTGAAGTTGACCGTGGCCTGCCTGGCCCTGATCCTGATCACGGTGGCGGCCGTGGCGGGAACCGCATGGACGCTGGCCGCCGATCAGGTGACGGAGCGGGTGCAATCGCGCCAGAGCCGCAGCTTGCGCGCGGCTGCGGAAATCTTCGCCGCGGGCCTGCCTGACTTTCGCGTCACCGAACAGGCCGACGGCTCGCTCCGCGTGCGTGCGCTCAGCGTGCAAACCGGCGATGACCACCGGCTGGTCGATCGCGCCGGCTTGATGACCGGCGAGATGATCACGCTGTTCGCCTTCGATGCCGCAGCTGGCGATTTCATCCGGGTATCGACCAATATCCGCCAAAGCGACGGCGAGCGTGCCACCGGCACCTGGCTGGGATCCGATGGCGCGGTGTATGCCGCGGCGATTCAGGGCCAAGTCTATCGCGGCGAAGCCGATGTGCTCGGCCGCCCCCATTACACGATCTATCAGCCGATCCTGAGGCCATCGGGCGAGACCGCCGGGCTGTTGGCCGTGGCCGTGGAGAAAGCGTCCATTGTCGGGCTGTTGACGCGGTTGAAAGGACAATTGAGCCTGGTGGCCCTGCTGAGCGCAGTACTCGCAGGGGCCGCCATGTTCGGCTTCGCCCGGCTGATCCTGCGTGCCTTGCCGGATCTTCGCACTGTCATCGCCCGCTTGGCCCAGGATGAATTGGAACTGGAGATCCCGCATGTCGATCGGCGTGACGAGATCGGCGCCATCGCCCAGTCGCTGAAGGTTCTGCGCGACAATGCCGTGGCCGCGCGGGCCCGCCAAGCCGAACAGGAACGGCTTGAAAAGGAGCTGAGCGAGCAGGAGGTGGCGCGCGCCAAGGCCGAGCAGACCCGTCTGGAAGAGCAGGCCAGAGAGGCCGAAGAGCGGGCGGCGGAGGCCAAGCGCCAGGCTGAGCGGGCTGACCAGATTCGCCGCCGTACCGAAGCGTTCCAGGCCAGTTTCCGGGCCGTGGTCGATCGCCTCGCGGCCTCGGCCCAGGAGATGGAGACCACCGCCCAAGGTCTGGCGGCGACGGCGGAAGAAACCAGCCACCAGGCCGGTGCTGTCGCCTCTGCCTCGCAACAAAGCAGCGCCGGCGCGGAAAGCGTAGCCGCCGGGGCCGAACAGGTCAGCGCCTCAATTGCGGAGGTGACCGCTACGGTGACCCGGGCAAATGATCTGGCGTCCGGCACGCGCGGGGTAAGCCAGGGCGTCCGAGGCCAGGTGCAGGGGCTGGCCAAGGCCACCGACAGCATCGGCGAGGTGGTGACCTTGATCACCGATATCGCCGAACAGACCAATCTGTTGGCGCTAAACGCCACGATCGAGGCGGCGCGTGCGGGCGAGGCCGGGAAAGGCTTCGCGGTCGTGGCCGGTGAGGTCAAGTCCTTGGCCGCCCAAACCCGCAAGGCGACAGAGGATATCCGCCAGCGCATCACCTTGGTGCAGGGCGAAACCGGAACCGCGGTCAATGGCATTGAGCGGATCACCGGTGAAATCCAGACGATCGCTGAGATGATCGATACGGTCGCTGCGGCGATGCAGGAACAGACCGCCGCTGTGCAGGAAATCACCGGCAGCATTCAGGAGGTGTCGCAAAGCAGCGGCGAGATCTCCGCCACCATTGCCGGCCTGACCGACGCCTCCAAGGACACCAGCGCCTCTGCGGAACAGATCTTCAGCATCGCCCGCGCGGTCGCTGAACAAAGCGGTGATCTGCAAGTCGAGGTCGGCGCCTATTTGGAACAGGTCTTGGGCAAGGAGCCGGCTGAGCCGCAGCGCCTGGCGGCGTGACCCCGCCAGCGACGCTGTCGTACAGTCCAAGCGGGCAGTCGGAGCGCGATGACCCTGCGCCTTCGGCTGCCCGTTTATATTTGCCAAAGACGGGGTGGAGTTTGCCATGGCGCTGCGGGTGGCGACCTACAATATCCGCAAATCCATCGGCACGGACCGACGGCGGCGGCCGGACCGGGTGTTGCAGGTGATCAGCGAACTGAATGCGGATATTGTCGCCTTGCAGGAAGCTGACCGCCGCTTTGGCCGCCGGCAGAGCACCTTGCCGGCGGCGGCTCTGGCCGAGGCCGGCTGGCATGCCGTCGCCGTGGGCGGACGGCCGGACAGTCTGGGCTTTCGTGGCAATGCGGTGCTGGTGCGTCCGGGTATCACCATTACCGGCGGGCACGGCGTCGAGCTGCCGGCCTTCGAACCGCGCGGCGCCGCTTTCGCTGACATGGTGATCAGCGGCACACCCTTGCGTGTGGTGGCGATGCATCTGGGTTTGACCGCCCAACCGCGCCTGCGTCAGGCCGCAGCCATCCTGGCGCGGCTGGAACGCGGCCCGCGCCACGCCACCGTGTTGA
The DNA here is from genome assembly GCA_050331575.1 of Rhodothalassiaceae bacterium. Classification (GTDB taxonomy): domain Bacteria; phylum Pseudomonadota; class Alphaproteobacteria; order Sphingomonadales; family Rhodothalassiaceae; genus JBHJGS01. The sequence continues at coordinate 24,369 of JBHJGS010000031.1, forward strand.
TGGGAGACACCAATGAATGGCGCCAATTGCGCGGTGCGCTGGATCTTTTCGGTCGGCATCACCATCTGTCGCCGGCGCTGCCGAGCTGGCATGCGACCCGGCCGATGGCCGCGCTGGATCGCATCATGATCAGCCGCGACCTGGTGTTCGGCGCGGTGCATGTGCATGCCTCGGCCACCGCGCGGCAGGCCTCAGACCATCTGCCGGTCTGGGCGGATCTGCATTTTGCCGCGGAGCCGGGCCGATGAGGGTCGACTGGCTGTCGGTGGCGATGCTGATTCTGATGCACGGCTTCGGCGTGATGCTGGCGCTGGGGGCAGCCCGACGCTCGCACACCGCGCAAGGGGCCTTGGCCTGGGCGATGTCCTTGAGCCTGATCCCGTGGCTGGCGATCCCGGCGTTTCTGCTATTGGGGCCAAGGCGGCTGGAGCGCCTGCGCGTCGGCCAAGACGCAGCCCGCGCCGCAGCACTGGAGGCGCTGGCCGCGGACACGCTGCCGGTGGCGCCGCCCGGCTCGGCCTTGACACGCCGCCGCCTGGGCGCCCTGCAGGCGCTGGCGCCGATCCCGGTGGTGCAGGGCGCGCCGCCTAAGCTGCTGATCGATGGCGAGGCGATTTTCGAGGCGCTGTTCGCCGCGATCGATCGGGCTGAGCACAGTATCCGAGCGCAGTTCTATATCCTGCGGGACGACGGCTTGGGCCGCCGCTTCAAACAGGCGCTGATTGCCCGCGCGCGCGACGGGCTATGCGTCCAGCTCTTATATGACAGCATCGGGGCGCGCCGGGTGCCGAACCGCTATTGGCGCGAGCTGCAGGCGGCCGGCGTGCAGGTGCGCCGGTTCGATATCGGCCGGCCGCTGCCCCGCCTGCTGCGCATCAATTACCGCAATCACCGCAAGATCGTCGCGGTGGACAGCCGCTGGGCGCTGCTCGCCGGCGCCAATATTGGCGATGAGTATCTCGGTCTGAAACCGCGCTTGAGCCCCTGGCGCGACACCGCCGTGGCGCTGCGCGGACCGGCTGCCCGCGCGGTGGAGGCCAGCTTTCTGGAAGACTGGGTGTGGAGCGGTGGGCAGGCCGGGCCTGCCCGTCCCGACGCGGCCCTGCCGAACGGTGGGACGCCGACGCTGATCCTGCCCACCGGGCCGGCGGACCCACGGCCGGCCTGCACCATGATGATCTGCCATCTGCTCACCGAGGCGCGGCATCGGGCCTGGGTCGCCAGCCCCTATTTCGTGCCGGAGCTGGATGTGGCGGCCGCCTTGAAGCTGGCGGCGCTGCGGGGGGTCGACGTTCGCGTGCTGATCCCGGACCATCCCGACCATCGGCTGGTGTGGCTGGCCGGCTTCGCCTATGCCGAGGAAATGCTGCGGGCGGGGGTGAAGCTTTATCGCTATAGCACAGGCTTCATGCATCAAAAGGTGATGCTGATTGATAGCTGGGCCGCGGCTATCGGCACGGCCAATTTGGATAGCCGATCGCTGCGGCTGAATTTTGAGATCACCGCCCTGCTTTTCGACGCGGGAACGGTTTGTGAGGTGGCCGAGATGCTGCGCGCGGATTTCGCCCGCGCGCGCCGATATGATCAGGCCGTTCACGACCGCCGCGGCCGCCTCGTGCGCGTTTTCAGCCCGCTGGCACGGCTGACGGCGCCCCTGCTTTAAAGCCCCATCCGACCGATTGGACAGGCTCTTCGAGACCAATCGGGGGGATAAAGGTGCTCGCCCCATCGACGGCGGGCCTTTTCATCCGATCAAGCGCGATGACGATTGATCGGATAGTGCCCTAGCACCGCCCGACCCGGATCGATCACAGGCGTGGGGTTTCCGCCGCGGCCGGATCGCGCCGCAGCTGCTTTGCCATCGACGGATCGTAGTGATCGTTCTATACATTCTGTATCGATCGTTCCAATTAGGAGCTGGCCCTTGAGCGATCCGCGCGAAACGCCCCGCCTTGAGCTTATCGGCACCGGTGACGATGCTGAGCCGGACCGGCGCATCACCCGTCGCGGCATGATGAGCCGGGACCGGATCATTGAGGCGGCGCTGCACCTCCTGGCCGAGGGCGGTTATCCAGTCCTGTCGATCTCCGCGGTGTGCAAGCGCGCCCAGGTGTCCGCAGCCTCGCTCTACCATCATTTCGGCGACAAGGCCGGGCTTCTGGCGGCGATGATCGAGGTCAGCATGCAGCAGTCGACCCGGCAATTCGTGTCCCTGCTGTCTCGCCATGACCGGCCGCTGGATCAGCTGAACGCGTTCATCCAAGCGACCAAGGAAATCGGCCGGGGCCGCGAGGGCAATGCCATTTCCGTGCTCGCGGCACTGGCCCAGGCCGGCCGCGACGGACCGGAAGTCGTCGCCGCGGTGGAGAAGGCGCGCAATCGCGCCTGGCATGTCGCCGCGGCGGAATTCAGCGACTGCTTCGGCATCGAAGACGGCATGGTGTTCGCCCACATCGTGTTCGCCTTTTCCAGCTATATCGACCATGTCGGCCAGTCCTGCCGCGACCGAGACGATCCGCGCGCGCTGTTCAAGGCCTTTGCCCGCGTCATGTTTTTGGTGGCCGCTGCCGTACGCCCCGACTTTTGCAAGGACCCCGCATTTGCCGCCGCCGTGGCCGAAGCGGCCGCCGGTGGCCTGCCTGCCCAGGACACACCCCCCTCTTCAGGAGCTGCATCATGACCACGCTTGCCCGCGGTCAATCCGCCCCTGACGCCCAGCCGCCCGTGCGGCGCCGGGTTCGCCCGTTCGTCGCTGCCCAGGCGCTGTTCCGCGTCTTGAAACAGAAGGAATCCACCCATGAAGTGTTCCGTCTGGTCAATGCGCTGGACGGGCCCAGTATGGAGCGCTGCTTCCAGCGCTTCGCCGCCAGCCCCACCGGGGCCCGGGTGCTGCAGGAGCGGCGGGATTTGGCTCGCACCCTGTCAGACCGCGCGGCCCTGGCGGCCCTGCCTGAAGGCAGTTTCGGCCGCGCCTATCTGGCCTTCGTCACGGCCGAGGGCCTGTCCGCCGAAGGCTTTCAAAGCGAGATGGCGGCCAGCGGCGAGCGTCTTGATGATCTCGGTGAAGACCGGCAGCGCTATATTCTGCGGGTCCGGCACAGCCATGATCTGTTTCATGTGCTGACCGGCTATGGCCGCGATTTCGTCGGCGAGCTGAGCCTTTTGGCATTCACCCGCCAGCACAATCTGAGCCGGGCCTTCCTGCTCCTGTGCAGCTTCGGCCGCTTCAAGGCACAGCGGGACTATCCGGGTCTACCGATCGGTGCCTGCCTGCGTGAAGGCGCCCGTTTGGGCCGCAGGGCCGAGCCGCTGTTGCTGGCCGATTGGGAAGCGCTGCTGCCGCAGCCGCTGGCGCAGGTGCGCCGTCGCTTAGAGATCGGCGTGCCGCGGCGGTATCTCGGCGTCAAACAGGCCGCCGACCTGCTCGACTGCCGCCATAGAGAAGATCTCGCAACGGCCTGACCCTGGCCGTGCTCAAACCGGCCGCTTGCCCCGCGGCCGGCTAGAGCGACGGCCATCAATTGGCCACCAAGAGCGTGCGGTCGAACAGGTCACCGCCGAGCAAATTGGTGACGGCCAGATAATGGTTGGATGACGGCTGCGCGATGCGCGTTCCAGCAAAGACATCCTCGGTCGTCTCCACGCTCCATCGCTCATAGCGCAAGCGGCACGCCTCCGGCGGCTCCTGCATCGACTGGCTGAACACGCGGCTTTCAACCTGTTCAACCAGATTGTCGACCCAGGAGCGGCTGCCCTGGCTTTCCAGCACAGTCATATCCTGGATCTTGCCATCCGGTCCGATGCAATAGCTCAGATCGGCATAATTGCCGGACTGCAGGCTGATGAATTTTAACGCTTCGGCATTGTTGAAGCCCAAGGGCTGAATGGCGTCCGAATTCACCGCAGCGCCATCATTGCCGATGCCTGCTGGAGGATTGAACGATTGCCGAAATTGCGTGTTGTTGCGCACGCGCGCCATCAACTGCTGATGCCCGGACAAGCTCACCGCCTCGCCCAATTCCACCGGCAGGATCTCCACGGCATCCAAATCCTCCGGCAGATGCTCGGTGATCTCCCGATTGAACCGCTCCACGATGGCCTGAACGGCGGCCTCGTCCTCTTGGGCAATCGCCAGATCGGCCATGGCGAGAAGACCCGCCATCTGAGCGGGCAACCCCACACCCGGCCGATCCAGGATTGCTTCGATCGTTTCGGCCGCGGCCTTCTTGGACCGGCCATATAACGCCACGCGCAGCCGGGTCAGCAGAATTTCGGCATAGGCTTTTTGAAACTCGCTGGCGGTGTCGCTGTCCCGTACCTCCTTCAAATAGCGCAGGCCGACGATGTGCCAGTTCGCGCCGCGCTTTTGCAGCACCGCCTGAACATAGGACATGCCCAGTTTCAGACGCGCCCAATCCTTGCCCGGATCCCCGTCCTGCAGGGCGCTATAGGCGGCCCGTGCGTGGCCGACGCGTGAAGCAAGATCGCCGGATTGCTTGGCCAGCTTGGCCAAGGCGTCTTGCAGGGCCGCACGCGCCTGGCGCTGTTGCACGGTGGCGGTGCCGATCTGATCATAGGTGTCTTCCAGCAACTCTCTGGCGGCGCTGAGGTCGCGGTCCAGATAGGCCGCCTCCGAGGCCTGCAGCGCCAGATCCGCATGCACGCCGGGCTGATAGTCGGGCCGGTTTGGATAGTCTTCCAGCGCCTGCTGGGCGCGTTCCCGTGCGGCCGGCAGCACTTGAATGCGTGGGATATCGGCCGCGCCGTCCTGGGCCAGCGCGACCTCCGCTGGCGCCACCAGTCCAGCGCACACCGCCAACGCTCTGAGCGTGTTTCGCATGACCATCTCCTTGGTGCGATCCGTGACCTTCGCGCTTCAGCCTAAACCCGGAAAAGACGATTGGATAGGGTTTTGCGCCTCAGCTCGACCGCACCGTGCGCTGCTCGATGCGTTTTTCGTGCTGGCCCTGGATGATGCGCTGGACGAAAATGCCGGGGGTATGGATCTGGTCGGCGTCCAGCTCGCCCACCTCGACCAGGTCCTCCACCTCCGCAACGGTGACCTTGCCAGCGGTGGCCATCATGGGATTAAAGTTTCTCGCGGTCTTGCGATAGATCAGATTACCGGCGGTGTCGCCCTTCCAGGCTTTCACGATCGACAAATCGGCGACGAGCCCGGTTTCCAGAATATAAGTCTCGCCGTTGAAGTCCTTATGCTCCTTGCCCTCAGCCACCTTCGTGCCGACGCCTGTCTTGGTGTAAAAGCCGGGTATGCCCGCTCCGCCGGCGCGGCACCGTTCGGCAAGCGTGCCCTGGGGGTTGAATTCCAGCTCCAGCTCGCCGGCCAGGAACTGCCGCTCAAACTCTTTGTTCTCGCCGACATAGGAGGACAGCATCTTCTTGATCTGTTTGGCTTTCAGAAGGATGCCCAGGCCGAAATCGTCGATCCCGCAATTGTTGGAGATCACGGTCAGATCGCGCGTCCCGGCGGCATGGATCGCGGCAATGCTGTTCTCAGGAATGCCGCACAGGCCGAAGCCGCCGGCCATGATGGTCATGCCATCGAACAGAATGCCGTCTAACGCGGCGGCCGCATCGGGATAGACTTTGTTCGCCATCGCTTAAGGTCCTTGCGTGTAAGCCCGGCCCTATCTGGAACAGACGCCGGGGCAGGGCAAGTCCCTCAAGCGAAAGGGTGCGGACTTGACCTGACCGCCCGCGCTTTGGTCAAAGGCCGTAACGGGCCCGTGAGGCTCGCTTCGTGACAAGAAAGAGTGGTTATCGATGCGCAAAATAGGCTTTGCGGGTTGGGGCGCAGTGCTGGTCGTCCTGATGGCGATCGTCCGTCCCGTGCATGCTCAGGCACCGAAAAGCGAATTGCTCGGCTCTTACCGGTCGTGGGACGCGTTCCGGGCGAAAACAGCGGACGGATTGATCTGCTACATGGTTTCCGAACCGGATGAGTGGGATGCCAGCCGCGACGGTGTGCGCCGCGGTGACATCTATATCACCGTCGCGCACAAGCCGGAGCAGAACATCCGTGACGAGGTCAATGTGGTGGTCGGTTATCCGTTCAAGGACGCGGGCGAGGCGCTGGCCGTGATCGACGGGACAGTCAGCTTCACCATGTTCACCCAGGGCGACGGCGCTTGGAACAGCGAAGCGCGGGCGGATGCCCGCATGGTCCAGGCGATGAAGAAGGGCCTGAAGCTGGTGGTCACCGGCACCTCCTCCCGCGGCACCATCACCACCGACACCTATTCGTTAAGCGGCTTCACCGCGGCGCATAACGCCATTTCCGACGCCTGCAGGGTCTAGCCGCGGTCATGGCGCCGCGCGACCATAGCGAGGACGGGCCCAAGGCGGCCTATCGCGCGCTTTTGGCAGCCGGCGAGTTGCGACCCGACCCGGACCAGGAACGCGTCGTGGCCAAGCTGCAGCGCCTGCACGAGGCGCTGAAGGGCTATCCCTGCCCGACGTCCAAACGCTCACTGGGGCTGCGCAACTGGTCGGTGTTCAAGCGGCTGGACTGGTCGAAGCCCTCCGCGGAAGGACCCAAGGGCTTGTATCTGTGGGGCGGGGTCGGCCGCGGCAAATCCATGCTGATGGACCTTTTGGCCCGGCATGCCCAGATCGGCGCCAAGCGGCGGCTGCATTTCCATGAATTCATGGGCGAGACCCATGCCCGCATCACCGCCTGGCGCAAGCTCGACGCCAAGGGCCGCGTTGCCGCGGGCGGCCGCGCCACGGAGGATGACCCGATCCCGCCGGTGGCGCGGCAATTCGCCCAGGACGCCTGCCTGCTGTGCCTGGACGAGATGCAGGTGAACGACGTTGCCGACGCCATGATCATCGGCCGGCTGCTGACCGAACTGATCGACCGTGGCGTGCTGATCGTGACCACGTCGAACCGGCCGCCGGATGATCTGTACAAGAACGGGCTGAACCGCCAGCTGTTCCTGCCCGCCATTGAGCTGATCAAGACGCGCCTGGAGGTGGTGGCGCTGGGTGGCCCGACCGACTATCGGCTTGATCGGCTGCAGGGCCTGCGCACCTATCTGGTTGGCTTTACCGAAGCCACCACCAACGAATTGCGGCACAATTTCTTCCGCATGACGGACCGCTCCATCGACGATGCCGACAAGGTTCCGACCGAGGAGATCGAGGTGCAGGGCCGGCGCATTTTCGTGCCCAAGGCCGCACGCGGGGTGGCGGTGTTCTCGTTCAAGCGGCTGTGCGCCAATCCCTTGGGAGCGGCGGATTATCTGGCGATCGCCCGGCGCTATCACACCGTGTTCATCGTCGGCATCCCGGTGATGGGCCCGGACAAGCGCAACGAGGCCAAACGCTTCGTGACCCTGATCGACGCGCTCTACGACAATGGCGTGAAGCTGTTGTGCAACGCCGAAGCCGAACCGCAAGACCTGTACAAGACCGGCGACGGCGCCTTCGAATTCGAACGCACGAGCAGCCGCCTGATGGAAATGCAATCAGAAGAGTATTTGAAACGCGGGCATGGGAGCGTCTGATGATTGCAAGCTCGCCGAATTTGGTGACCATCGGCTACGAGAAAGCCCAGCTGGATGATTTTGTTTGGGACCAATCTACGTAGCTAGCCTCGCAGGTGCGGCGACAGATTGACAGCCTCGCGGGTCTGACGGATAGGCAGGCCATGGCGACGCAGACACCGCCACCAATCACCGACCCGGTTCCAGCGAATATCTGCGCACAGTTGGTCGAATCTGCAACGCGCTCGTGCCAGTCCTTGGCCCAAGTCCGGCCAGAGCCAGCCAACACGACGGCTGATTCCTTAGCGGCGCTATCGACAGCGTTCACGTTCTGTTCTATATTATTGGCGATCATCGCTCTGCTGAGTGCAGTGGCCTGGGCCATCTTGGTGAGGGTTTGGGCTGAGCGCGAGGCTAGAACGGAAGCGCAACGCATTGCCAAAGATTGCGCTGAAGAATGGATGGCGAAGCACGCGCCAGCAATTATTCAGAGGCACGTTGAATTTTTGCGTGACACATCAGTCGGGGACGATGACGACGACCAAGCCGCTGATAACATGGGAAAAGAGGCTTAGCTATGCCCGATCCCCTCAAGGTGATCGAGAAGCATTGGAACAGCACGCCTGTTCCAATCGACGCAATCATTCAAGAGATTGGCTTGCCGCTCCGTTATAAGCGAATGGCCGACAATATCTCAGGCTATATTGAGCGCGCAGACGGCGGCTACCGGATTGTGGTGAATGCGCTTCACCCTGAGACCCGCCGCCGGTTCACTGCTGCTCATGAGTTGGGTCATTACATCTACCACCGCGACCTACTTGGCGATGGTGTGGGGGATAATCGCGCCTATCGGACTGATGGGACTCAGCGCGACAACCCCAACATCCGACCCGTTCATGAGCGGCAAGCAAACAGCTTTGCGGCAAACGTGCTAATGCCTTGCCATAGACTGACAGACGTGGCGGGCGAAAAGACAGAAGACCTCGCTGCGCGTTTCAAGGTATCTCCACAGGCCATGGCAATTAGGCTGGGTCGTTAGCCTCACCTTCGATGGCTTTTGGATGATACATTGATGCAAGCGGATAGGCCTCCTCTCGGCTGCCTGGGAGCATTTTGGCCTTCTTGAGTACCTAAACTGCGTATTTTCGTCGGCAGATTGACGATTCGAAACCATTCCTGAAAAGCGGGCCAAGCTTCATTGGGGACCAAATCTTCGGCGAAGACTATCCAGATCAGGGCCCAGCTCAGGGCATGGTCTTCGCCCTGGGCACGCATTCCCGGCGTCCGAACCAGTGGCTCTTGGTTGGAGTGATCCGGCTGCCGATTGCGCTGCAGGCCGCATTCCCGTTCTGACCAACGCCGATCGATCCGCGCCCGCTTCCCCTTGCCGGGCCCTCACAAACGCGCTAACTGCCCGCTTGTCCCTGCCCCCGCACGCCCCTGTATGAGTCTCGTTTTCGGGCGGCTCCCGTTTGAAACCGGAGGAGCTTCGGCTTTATGGCACGCAGCAAAATCGCATTGATCGGCGCCGGCAATATCGGCGGCACCTTGGCCCATCTGGCGGGCCTGAAGGATTTGGGCGATGTCGTCTTGTTCGACATCAAGGACGGCATGCCCCAGGGCAAGGCGCTGGACATTGCGCAATCCGGGCCGGTCGACGGCTATGACGCCACGGTCACCGGCACCACCGACTATAAGGATATCGAAGGGGCGGACGTGGTCATCGTCACCGCCGGGGTGCCGCGCAAGCCGGGCATGAGCCGTGACGATCTGGTCGAGATCAATATCGGCGTGATGAAGGCGGTGGGCGAGGGCATCAAGACCTATGCCCCGAACGCCTTCGTCATCTGTATCACCAATCCGCTGGATGCCATGGTGTGGGCGCTGCAGAAACTGTCCGGCCTGCCCACCAACAAGGTGTGCGGCATGGCCGGCGTGCTGGACAGCGCGCGCTTCCGCACCTTCCTGGCCGAGGAATTCCAGGTCAGCCGCGAGGATGTCACCGCCTTCGTGCTCGGCGGCCATGGCGACACCATGGTGCCGCTGGTGCGCTATTCCACCGTCGCCGGCATCCCGGTGCCCGACCTGATCCAGATGGGCTGGTCGACCCAGGAGCGCATCGACGCCATCGTTCAGCGCACCGCCATGGGCGGCGGCGAGATCGTCAAGACTTTGGGCACATCTGCCTTCTATGCTCCGGCCGCCAGCGCCATCGAAATGGCCGAGGCCTATTTGAAGGACAAGAAGCGGCTTTTGCCCTGTGCGGCCTATCTGGACGGTCATTACGGGGTGAAGGACCGCTATGTCGGCGTGCCGGTGATTATCGGGGCCGACGGAGTGGAGCGCATCGTGGAGGTGTCGTTCCAGGCCGAGGAGAAAGCCAAGTTCGATCAGTCCGTCGCGGCGGTGGAGGACTTGATCGGCGCGGTGACCAAGATCGAACCGAGCCTGGCGTAAGGAGGCGCCGCCCATGAACATCCACGAATATCAGGCCAAGAATCTGCTGAAACAGTTCGGCGCCCCGGTGCTGGCCGGCGGCGTCGCCTATACCCCGGCCGAGGCGGTCGACCAGGCCAAGGCGCTGGGCGGGCCGGTCTGGGTGGTCAAGGCGCAGATCCATGCCGGCGGCCGCGGCAAGGCCGGCGGGGTGAAGGTGGTCAAGTCGGTCGAAGATGTCGAGGTCGCGGCCAAGGAGCTGATCGGCAAGACCCTGGTGACCCACCAGACCGGGCCGGAGGGCCGCGAGGTCAAGCGCGTCTATATCGAGGACGGCTGCCGCATCGCCAAGGAATTCTATGTCTCGCTGCTGGTCGATCGCGGCACCGGCCAGGTCGCCATCGTCTGCTCCACCGAGGGCGGCATGGACATCGAAGAGGTCGCCGCCAGCACGCCGGAAAAGATCGTCACCATCCAGATCGACCCGGTGACCGGGCTGATGCCGTTTCACCAGCGCCGCGTCGCCTTCGCCCTGGGGCTGACCGGCAAGGCGGCCAAATCCTGCCATCAAGTCGTGGCAGCGCTGTACAAGGCGTTCGTCGACAAGGACGCCTCGCTGCTGGAGATCAACCCCCTGGTGCTGACCGAGGACGAGGAGCTGGTGCTGCTGGACGCCAAGATGAGCTTCGACGGCAACGCGCTGTTCCGCCACGCCAATGTGCGCGAGCTGCGCGATGAGTCCGAAGAAGATCCCATGGAGATCAAGGCCAGCCAGCACGAGCTCAACTATGTCCGCCTGGATGGCAATATCGGCTGCATGGTCAATGGCGCGGGCCTGGCCATGGCGACCATGGACATCATCAAGCTGAAGGGCGCGGAGCCCGCCAATTTCCTGGACGTCGGCGGCGGCGCCACGCGCGAGCGGGTCACCGAGGCGTTCAAGATCATCCTGTCAGACGCCAATGTCGAAGGCATTCTGGTGAACATCTTCGGCGGCATCATGCGTTGCGACGTGATCGCCGACGGGGTCATCGCCGCGGCCAAGGAGGTGCAGCTCGCCGTGCCCTTGGTGGTGCGCCTGGAGGGCACCAATGTGGAACTGGGCAAGCAGAAGCTGGCGGAATCGGGCCTGGCCGTGATCGCCGCGGATGATCTCGACGACGCCGCGGAAAAGGTCGTCGCAGCCGTGAAGGAGGCAGCGTGATGGCGGTTCTCGTTGACAGCAGCACCAAGGTCATCTGCCAGGGCTTCACCGGCTCTCAGGGCACCTTCCATTCCGAACAGGCGATTGCCTATGGCACGCGCATGGTCGGCGGCGTGACGCCGGGCAAGGGCGGCACCACGCATCTGGACCTGCCGGTGTTCGACAGCGTGCATGACGCGGTCGACGCCACCGGCGCGGATGCCAGCGTCATCTATGTGCCGCCGCCCTTTGCCGCGGATGCCATCCTGGAGGCGATCGATGCCGGCATCCGCCTGGTGGTGACCATCACCGAGGGCATCCCGGTGCTCGATATGGTCAAGGTCAAGCGCGCGCTGCGGCACTCCGGCACCCGCCTGGTCGGCCCGAACTGTCCGGGCGTGATCACGCCGGGGGCGTGTAAGATCGGCATCATGCCCGGGCATATCCATACGCCCGGCCATGTCGGCATCGTCTCACGGTCGGGCACGCTCACCTATGAGGCGGTGGGTCAGACGACCAAGGCCGGACTGGGCCAGTCCACCTGCGTGGGCATCGGCGGCGATCCGGTGAATGGAACCAACTTCATCGACGTGCTGGACCTGTTCTTGCACGACGACGAGACCCACTCCATCATCATGATCGGCGAGATCGGCGGCTCGGCGGAAGAAGAGGCCGCGGACTTTCTGAAATCGCACAAGGTAAAAAAGCCGGTGGTCGGCTTCATCGCCGGGCGCACCGCTCCGCCAGGCCGCACCATGGGCCATGCCGGCGCCATCGTGTCCGGCGGCAAGGGCGGTGCGGAGGACAAGCTGGAGGCGATGCGCTCGGCGGGCATCCGCATTTCCGATAGCCCCGCAGCACTTGGGCGCACCCTGGTGGAGCTGTTGAAGGGGTAAGCCTCAGACGCGAGCAGCCGCGCAACAGGAGACGGGTCATGGGTCACGATTTCGATCAGCCGACGGCGGTGGGCGGTGCGTCCTCCGCCTTCGTGGAAAGCCTCTACGCCCGGTATCGCGACAATCCCGAAGCGGTGGATGCCGAATGGCGCCGCTATTTCGATCATCTGGAGGCCGGATCGGGCCAGGTGGCGCAAGGCCCGTCTTGGGCGCGCACCGACCAGTGGCCGCCCTTGCCCGACGATGATCTGACCGCGGGTCTGGACCCGCTGGCAATGACGCCGGAGGCCAGGGCGCCGACGCCGCGCGCCGACAAGCCGATGTCTGCGGAACAGGTGCATAAGGCGACTGTCGACAGCATCCGCGCGCTGATGATGATCCGCGCCTATCGTGTGCGCGGGCATCTGATCGCCAATCTCGACCCGCTGGGGCTGGAAGAGCGCCCGCCGCACAGCGAACTGGATCCGGAAAGCTATGGCTTTGGGCCGGGCGACCGGGACCGGCCGATCTTCATCGACAATGTCATGGGCCTGAAGACCGCCACGATCAACGAGATCCTGGCGATCCTGCGGCGCACCTATTGCGCGTCGGTCGGTGTGGAATTCATGCACATCAACGAGCCCGATGAAAAGCGCTGGATCCAGGAGAAGATCGAGGGCCGGGAGAAGGAGATCCAGTTCACCCGGGAGGGCAAGCGCGCGATCCTGAACAAGCTGATCGAAGCCGAACAGTTCGAGAAATTCCTTGGCAAGAAATATCTTGGCACCAAGCGGTTCGGGCTGGACGGCGGTGAGTCGATCATTCCGGCGCTGGAAGGCGTGATCAAGACCGGCGGGCAGAACGGCGTGAAAGAAATTGTGCTGGGCATGCCCCATCGCGGCCGGCTGAACGTTCTGGCCAATGTGATGAAGAAGCCCTATCGCGCGATCTTCCATGAATTTCAGGGCGGGGCGGCCCATCCGGAGGAGGTCGAGGGCTCCGGGGACGTGAAATATCATCTGGGCACATCGACCGACCGGGAATTCGACGGCAATTCGGTGCACCTGTCGCTGACCGCCAACCCCTCGCATTTGGAGGCGGTGGACCCGGTGGTGCTGGGCAAGTCCCGGGCCAAGCAGACCCAGGCGCAGGATAGCGACCGGACCTCGGTCTTGTCCTTGCTGCTGCACGGCGATGCCGCCTTTGCCGGCCAGGGCCTGGTGGCGGAATGCTTCGCCTTCTCCAATTTGCGCGGCTACCGCACCGGCGGCACGATCCATTTCATCGTCAACAATCAGATCGGCTTCACCACCAGCCCGATCTATTCGCGCTCATCGCCTTATCCCTCCGATGTGGCAAAGATGGTTCAGGCGCCGATCTTTCACGTCAACGGCGATGATCCCGAGGCCGTGGTGTTCGTGACCAAATTGGCCACGGAGTTCCGCCAGCGCTTCAAGAAGGATGTGGTCATCGACATGTTCTGCTATCGGCGCTTCGGTCATAACGAGTCCGATGAGCCGAGCTTCACCCAACCCTTGATGTATGCGGCGATCAAGAAGCATCCCTCGGTGATCGAGCTTTATACCCGCCGGCTGATTGAAGAAGGCGTGGTCACCCAGGACGAGATCGATCAGCGCGCGCGCGAGTTCATCGCCACCCTGGAGGAGGAGATGGACATCGCCGAGGGCTATAAGCCCAACAAGGCGGACTGGCTGGAGGGGCGCTGGTCGGGCATGAAGCGCCCGGTCATTGAGGATCGGCCGAGCGCGCGGCGCGCGGACACCGGCGTTGACGACGTGACCCTGCGCGAGATCGGCGACAGTCTGTGCACCTTGCCTGACACATTTCATCCGCACCGCACGCTGTCGCGGATTCTGAACGCCAAAAGCCAGATGTTCCAGACCGGCGAGAATTTCGACTGGGCGACCGCGGAGGCGCTGGCCTTCGGCTCGCTGCTGAAGGACGGCTATCATGTTCGCCTGTCCGGTCAGGACAGCGGCCGCGGCACCTTCTCCCAGCGTCACGCCATCTATGTCGATCAGCGCAGCGAGAACCGCTATGTGCCGCTGCAGCATGTCGGCGCCGGCAAGTTTGAGGTGCTGGACAGCCCCTTGTCGGAATATGGCGTGCTCGGATTCGAATATGGCTATTCGCTGGCCGAGCCCAATGCACTGGTGCTGTGGGAGGCGCAGTTCGGCGACTTCGCCAACGGGGCGCAGGTGATCGTCGACCAGTTCATCGCGTCTGGCGAGATCAAGTGGCTGCGCATGTCCGGCCTGGTGATGCTGCTGCCGCACGGCTATGAGGGCCAGGGCCCCGAACACAGCTCCGCCCGGTTGGAGCGCTATTTGCAGCTGTGCGCGGAAGACAATATGCAGGTGTGCAACATCACAAGCCCGGCCAACTATTTCCATGTGCTGCGCCGGCAATTGCTGCGCGATTTCCGCAAGCCGCTGATCATCATGACGCCGAAATCGCTGCTGCGGCACAAAAAGGCGGTGTCGGACCTGACCCATATGGGCCCGGGCACGCAGTTCCACCGGGTGCTGTTCGACGATGCCGAGGACGGCCGCGTGTCTCAGCTGAAACTGAAGCCGGATGACCAGATCGAGCGGATCGTCTTCTGTTCTGGCAAGGTTTATTATGACTTGCTGGAGCAACGTGATGGCGACGGCAAGGACAGCATCTATCTGGCGCGCGTGGAGCAGCTTTATCCCTTCCCCTATGAGGCCGTCGGCGAGCTTCTCGCGCGCTTCAACAAGGTCAAGGACGTGATCTGGTGTCAGGAGGAGCCGAAAAATGCCGGCGCCTGGCAGTTCATCAATCCGTTACTGGAAGAGGCCATGGTGCAAGCGGACATCACGCCCAAGCGGCCGGTCTATGTCGGCCGCCGCCCGCATGCCGCCACCGCCACGGGCCTGGCCTCCCGCCACAAGGCCGAACAGGACGCGCTGGTCGCCCAGGCGCTGGATCTTCAAGGGAGCTAACACCGCATGGCAGAGGAAATCCGCGTCCCGGAACTGGGCGAGTCGATCACCGAGGCGACGATCGGCAGCTGGCTGAAGCAGGTCGGCGATGCGGTTCAGGCCGATGAGCCGATCGTGGAGCTGGAGACCGACAAGGTGGCTCAGGAACTGACCGCCCCCAAGGCCGGCGTGCTGTCCGAGATCGTCGTGGAGGCCGGGCAAACCGTGGAGGTCGGCGCCTTGATCGGCAAGATCGAAGCCGATGGCGCAGCAGCCGCCAAACCAGCCCAGAAGGACAGCCAAGCGGCGGCGCCCAAGCCCGATACGCCTTCCGCGGAGGCTGCCTCCGGCGGCGGCGAAGAGATCGAGGTGCGCATTCCTGAGATGGGCGAATCGGTGAGCGAGGGCACGCTGGGCAGTTGGCTGAAGGCTGAGGGCGATGCCGTGGCGCAGGATGAGACCATCGCGGAGGTGGAAACCGACAAGGTGGCCGCGGAACTGCCGGCCCCGGTTGCCGGCACGCTGAAAAAGATTCTGGTCCAGGCCGGCGAGACGGTGAATGTCGGCACGGTGGTGGCGGTGATCGCCAAGGGCGCGGCCGCGCAGCCGGCCAAGCCGGCCGAGCCCGCCGCCGCGCCGAAGCCGGAACAGCCGTCCGCGCCGGAGCCCGCCGCATCGGACGATCAGGCGATGCCGCCGGCGGTGCGCCGCTTGATCAGCAATTACAATCTCGATCCCGCCTCGATCTCCGGCAGCGGCAAGGATGGCCGGCTGACCAAGGCGGATGTGCTGAAGGCGATCGAGGAGGGCACCGCGCGCGTGCAATCTGCCCCGGGCGCTGCGCCGAGGCAGCCGGCCCCGGCCGCACCGGCGCAAGCCCCGGCCGCGGAGCGTGCCGAAGAGCGCGTGCCGATGACGCGGCTGCGCAAGCGCATCGCCGAGCGGCTGAAGGATGCCCAGAACACCGCCGCGATGCTGACCACCTACAATGATGTGGACATGACCGCGGTGATCGAGGCGCGCAAGAATTACCGCGACCTGTTTGAGAAGAAGCACGGCATTCGTCTGGGCTTCATGTCCTTCTTCGTGAAGGCCGCCTGCCTGGCGCTGCGCGAGGTGCCGACGGTGAACGCGCGCATCGACGGCGATGAGATCGTGTATCACAATTACGCCGATATCGGTGTGGCGGTGAGCGCGCCGCAGGGTCTTGTGGTGCCGATCCTGCGCGACGCCGATAAGATCAGCTTCGCCGACTGCGAACTGTCCATCGCCGATTTCGGCCGGCGCGCACGCGATGGCAAGCTGGGCCTGAACGAGTTGCAGGGCGGCACCTTCACCATTTCCAATGGCGGGATCTTCGGCTCGCTTCTGTCCTCGCCGATCATCAACCCGCCGCAGTCAGCGATCCTGGGCATGCACCGGATCGAAGAGCGGCCGGTGGTGCGCGGCGGCCAGATCCTCGCGCGGCCGATGATGTATCTGGCGCTCAGCTATGATCACCGCCTGATCGACGGGCGCGAGGCGGTCACCTTCCTGGTGCGCATGAAGGACGCGATCGAAGATCCCAATCGCCTGCTGCTGGATCTTTAGGGCCTTAACGAGACCCGCGCCTATCGGTGCCGCGGCCGATCCTGTCGGCCGTGGCCATGGTCACGCCGGCTGGGACCAGGGCCTCACCTTGTCCGCCAGGGCCGGGCGATCGCGTTCCTGCGGCGGTTGCTGCGCAGTGCCGAGATAAACGAAGCCGGCAACCCGTTCCTGTTCCGTGAGCCCCAAGGCCGCTGCCACGCGGGCGTCATAGGCATACCATTCGGTCAGCCACTGGCCGGAAAAGCCCAGCGCGGAGGCGGCCAGCAACAGCATCTGGCAGGCCGCGCCGGCGGACAGGATCTGTTCCCATTCCGGGATCTTTGCATGCGGCACCGTGGGGCTGGAGATCACCGCCACAACCGTGGGCGCGCGGCAGAAGCGGTCCCGTTCAAATGCCACCAGCTTGTCGGCCGCTTCAGGGTTGGCGGCCCGGAAGGCCTCGGCCAACACCGTGCCGAACGCCGCCCGCGCTGTGCCCTGAAAGGTCAGGAACCGCCAGGGCGCCAGCTTGCCGTGGTCCGGCACGCGCAGGCCCGCCGCCAGGATCTGGTCCAGCTGGCTCGGCTGCGGCCCCGGCTCGCCCAGATTGGCCGCCATGACCGACCGCCGCGTCAGCAGGCGTGACAGCATCTCCTCAGAGGCGGGCGGCAAGCTCAGTTCGGTACCTTTGGGCGGGAAGGAATAGGGCATGGCAGACTCCGGGGCGAAACCTGCGCCTGTCCTGCCATTCCCGCCGGTCGAGTCAAGAGGGCCAGGGGGCGTCTGCCATACCGCCGTCTTTTGTGGCCGGGTCGAAGGCGGTGATGACAATGCGAGCGGTGTTCGCCGCCGGGACGGTTGCGCCGAACAGATTGGGGCGTCCGCTAAAGGAGAGCGGCGTGCCCCCGAGCAATCGGCCCGCGGCATCATAGCGCAAGGCGGTGACGCTATAGCGCTGAGACGGCCACAGACCGTCCGCGGTAATCGGACATCCACACATTTTCGTGACCCGTGCTGTCACGGTGATGCCGTCTGCCTCGGGAGTGAGGGTGACCACCTGAACCGCCATGCCAGGCAGCCGCAGCGTCAAGCCATTGCCGGAGCGATAATCCGCCCCGGGGATCAGCACCCGCTCCTCCATGACGGTGCGGCGGGCCGGCGCAATGCCCAGCGGACCGATCACCTCAATGCGCACGCGTGTGGGCTGGTCCAGATCCAGCACCGTGTCGAAGCGAGCAGCGCCGGGACTGGCCAAGACGGCATCGCGGGGCCGGGCCTGGCGCATGATGATGTCCGTGTCTCCGGTGTCACCGGCGACGCGTCCTTGAGCAAGCGTTGTGCCGCTGGCGATTGCAATGATGCGCACGGCCGCGCCGCCGACGCCGTCGCCGACAAATTTGGCATCGTTGGACAGGACTCGCACCGACACCGGGGTATCGATGGCGCAGGCGCCACAGGTGACGGCGAGGAGGAGAAGGCTAAGCAAAAGGCGCTGTCGCATCGATGGCTCCATGGGGCATGTGCGTCTGCGTTTGCATCTGTCGGTCATGCGCAACCAGTCAAGCCGCTGACTGGCGGTCCAGGCCTTGACATTCCGCCGCGGCCCCGCCATGCGCGCCTGTCCTTCAACGTCAACAGCCCCATTGATCATGAACAAATTGCAGCCTGTGCGTGGCACCCGGGATATTTTGGGCGAGGAGGCGCGCGCCATGCGCCATGTCACCGACACCTTCCGCCGCATTGCCGAGGTCTACGGCTTCGCTGAGATCAGTCCGCCGATCTTCGAATTCACCGAGGTGTTCAAGCGCACGCTGGGCGAGACCTCAGACGTGGTCACCAAGGAGATGTACACATTCGAAGACCGCTCCGGCGACTGGCTGACCCTGCGTCCGGAGATGACCGCGTCGATCGCCCGGGCCTGGATGTCCAACGGGCTGGCCAGCCAAGGCGTCAGCCGACTATACGGCATGGGCCCGATGTTCCGGCATGAACGCCCGCAAAAGGGCCGCTATCGCCAATTCCACCAGATCGATGCGGAAATCATCGGCGCAGCGGAACCCGAAGCCGATCTGGACCTGATCGCGATGGCCTGGCAGCTGCTGACCGAGTTGGGCATCGCCGAGCGCTGCGTGCTGCATCTGAACACATTGGGCGATGCAGACAGCCGCAGCGCCTATCGCGCCGCGCTGGTGGCCTATTTCTCCGCGCATAAGGACAGATTGAGCGAGGACAGCCGCATGCGGCTTGAGCGCAACCCCTTGCGCATCCTGGACAGCAAGGATGCGGGCGACCGTGCCCTGCTGCCCGAGGCGCCGCGCCTTTCGGAGCATCTGAGCCAAGCCGCTCAGGCGTTTTTCGCGCGCGTGACCGAGGGTCTGGAGCGTCTGGGTATCCCATTTGAGTATGATCAGCAGTTGGTGCGCGGGCTGGATTATTATGCCCACACCGCCTTCGAATTCGTCACCGACGCCTTGGGCGCGCAGGGCACGGTTCTGGGCGGCGGTCGCTATGACGGACTGATCGAACAGATGGGCGGACCCGCCACGCCGGGGGTCGGCTGGGCCGGCGGCATTGAGCGGCTGGCCCTGTTGATGGGCGCACCGCCGCCGCCGGCGCAGCCGGTGGTGCTGGTGCCGATGGGACCGCAGGCGGAGGTCCGGGCGCAAATCCTGGCGCGCGATCTGCGCACGGCCGGAATCGCCACGCTGATGGACTATAAGGGCAGTCTGAAGAAGCGGCTGGCACGGGCTGACAAGGCCGGGGCGCGCGCGGCGGTCTTGATCGGGGAGGATGAATTGGCCCAGGACGTGGCAAGCGTGCGCGACTTGCACACCGGCAAGCAATCCACGGTGCCGCTGGACACGCTGGCCGCGGCCTTGGCGGCGGGGACGCCATGATATTGCCCTGCCCCGCTCCTGTTGCCATATCCAGCGCATGCTTGCTGATCCGCAAACCCCGAGTGTTTCATGATCCCGCGTGAGCGTTTGCAGGCGCTGTTCGATCGCAGCGAAGAGCTGCAGTTCAAGCTGTCCCGGGCCGACGCCCTGTCCGGCGGCGATTTCGCCCGGCTGTCACGCGAATTCGCCGAGCTGGAGCCGGTGGTCGCCGCCGGCCGCAACCTGCTGTCGCTGGAGCAGGAAATCGAGGATCTGGAGGTCCTGGCCGAGGGCGAGGAGGCGGACATGCGGGCGCTCGCCCGCGACGAGCTGAAGGCTGCGCGCACCCGGCTGGAGGAGGAAAGCCACCAGCTGCAACTGCTGCTACTGCCCAAGGATGCCGCGGATGAAAAACCGGCGATCATCGAGATCCGCGCTGGCACGGGCGGTGACGAGGCGGCCCTGTTTGCCGGCGACCTCTACCGCATGTATGCCCGCTATGCTGAGGATCAGGGCTGGAAGCTGGAAACTCTGTCCGCCTCCGCCGGCGAGGTCGGCGGCTTCAAGGAGGTGATCGCGGCGGTGAACGGCCGCGGCGTGTTCGCCAAGCTGAAATTCGAATCCGGCGTGCATCGGGTGCAGCGCGTGCCGGCCACCGAATCGGGCGGGCGCATCCACACCTCCGCCGCCACCGTGGCAGTGCTGCCCGAGGCAGAGGATGTCGATGTTCAGATCGATGAGAAGGATCTGCGCATCGATGTGTTCCGCGCCTCCGGCCCCGGTGGCCAATCGGTCAACACCACCGACAGTGCCGTGCGCATCACCCACATCCCCAGCGGCATCGTGGTGCAGCAGCAGGATGAAAAATCCCAGCACAAGAACAAGGACAAGGCCATGAAGGTGCTGCGCGCCCGGCTCTACGAGGCCGAACGCGCCAAGGCCGCGGCCGAACGCGCCGATGCCCGACGCAGCCAAGTCGGCTCCGGCGACCGGTCCGAACGCATTCGCACCTATAACTTCCCCCAAGGCCGGGTCACCGACCACCGCATCAATCTGACCCTGCACAAGCTTGATCAGGTGTTGGAAGGGCCCGGTCTGACCGAGGTCGTCGACGCCCTGATCGCGGAGGACCAGGCGCGCCGGCTCGCCGCCATGGAGTTGCAGGATTGAGGCAGAGCGCCTGGTTGAGCCGCGCCGCCCGGCATCTGCATCACGCCGGCATCGACACCGACCGCCTGGACGCCGAACTGATCCTGGCACATGTTCTCAAGGTCGAGCGATTGACGCTGGTGACCGGGCCGGACCGGGACTTAAGCTCGTCTGATCAGGCGCGCGCGCAAGCCATGTTGCAACGCCGCGCCGGCCGAGAGCCGCTGGCGCATCTCACCGGCCGGCGGGAATTCTGGACGCTTGACCTGGCAGTGACGCCAGAGACGCTGATCCCGCGGCCCGACAGCGAGACTCTGATCGAGGCGGTGTTGGCCGCGCGACCGCAGCGCGATCGGCCCTGGCGGATCCTGGATCTGGGCACCGGCAGCGGCGCGCTGATCCTGGCGCTGCTCAGCGAATATTCCAACGCCCACGGCACCGCCACGGATATCAGTGCCGGCGCTGTGGCCGTGGCCGCCGCCAATGCCCGGGCACTGAAGCTGGCAGAGCGCCTCGTCCTGATCGCGGGCGATTGGACCGCTGCCCTGCCTGCGACCGCGCGCTATGATATTCTCGTCTGCAATCCCCCCTATATCGCGCAAGACCAGATCGCAGCGTTGATGCCGGAGGTGCGCGATTTCGACCCAATCGACGCCCTGGCCGCGGGCGACGATGGATTGGCGGCCTATCGTGCCCTGGCGCCGGATTTGGCGCGATTTGCCGCCCCCGGGGCTGTGTTGGCATTGGAGATCGGCGCCTGGCAGGCCGCCGCGGTGGGCCCGCTGTTTCGCGCACAGGGCTGGCAGTTGGCGCGATGCGCGCAAGATCTGGGCGGCCGCGACCGCGTGATGCTGTTTTGCTCGCCACAGGACCAGGCTGCGACAAAAACGGTTGGCATTGCCGATCAAGCCCGTTAGGGTGCGCCGTGTCGATGGGTTTTGTGATCGGGGCCGATAGGCCTCCGCCGCCCCCGAACAGCGCTGGTTTATGGCCGGGGATCCGGTTGTGTTGTGCGCGCGCTGGGGCGAACCCCTGACTTTCATCGAAAATCGAAAGTGGCTGTGTCTTCATGAACAACCCGCAGAACGCACGCCGTGCGCGAACCCGCTCGAACAAGCGCTCCAAGCGTCCCGGCAACGGGGCGCGCATCGAAACCAAGGTGCGCGGCAATCCCAAGCAATTGCTTGAGAAGTACAAGACCCTGGCACGCGATGCCCTGCAGGCGGGCGATCGCATTGATGCAGAAAATTATCTGCAGCATGCCGATCACTATCAACGCGTCCTGAATGAGCGTGCGGGCCTGTCCAGCGGCCTGTTCGACGATGATGAGGACGAGTTCGTGGATGAGCCGCGTCCGTCCCGCCGCCGCCGGCGTGAAGCGCATGAGAGCTCTGAAAGCCAACAGTCCGAACAGCCGAGTGCTGATGGGTTCGACGAGGCCGAGGCTGGCGCGGGCGATGGCGAAGACGAGGAGCCGGCGCCCAAGCCCAAGCGGCGCACGCGTCGGCCGCGCGCCCGCAAGGACGAGGGTGAGGACGACCAGCCGAAGCTGTCTCTGTCCAACGAAGAGGCCGCCGCGTAAACCGGCGGATCGCCGATGACCGCACCGTTCCGTCCGCAGGCGCAGTTGGGCACCCATGAGGTGACCAACCAGCCGCCGCCGCTGGTCGACTATGATCTCTATGCGGTCGATCCCGCGCTGAAGGCGGCGGTGGCCGCGTTCGGCGACGCCGCCACGGCGGCGGCCGGGCGGGATTATGGCCGCGCGCTGGGCCGGGCAGACATGCTAGAGGCTGGCGACCTGGCCAATCGCTATCCCCCGGAATTCCGCCCGTTCGATCGTTACGGCCACCGCATCGACGAGGTGCGCTTCCACCCTGCCTATCATCAATTGATGGCGCTGGGCATGGCGCACGGCCAGCATAGTGCGGCCTGGGAAGACGGTGGCAGCCATGTTCGCCACACGGTGCTGGAATATCTCATGCACCAGGTCGAGGCAGGCGTCTGCTGCCCCTTGTCGATGACCTATGCCGGTCTGCCAGCGCTCAAGCATCACCCGGACCTCTATGCCGCCTGGGCGCCGAAGCTGACCAGCCGCAGCTATGACCCGGCGATGCGCCCGGTGGCGGAAAAGGCTGGGGCGACCATGGGCATGGCGATGACCGAGAAGCAGGGCGGCTCGGACGTGCGCGCCAATGCCACCACGGCTGAGCCCTTGGGGGCCGGCCGGCATCGGCTGATCGGGCACAAATGGTTTTGCTCTGCGCCGATGTCCGATGCGTTTCTGACGCTGGCCTATCTGCCCGACGGGCTGAGCTGCTTTTTCGTGCCGCGCTGGACTGAGGCGGGCGAGCGCAACGCCATCCGCATCCAGCGCTTGAAGGACAAGCTCGGCAACAAGGCCAATGCGTCTTCGGAAATCGAGTATCATGGCGCGGAAGCGGTGCTGGTGGGCGAGCCGGGCCGCGGTGTCCAGACGATCATCGAGATGGTGCACCATACCAGGCTGGATTGCACGGTCGGCGCCGCCAGCCTGATGCGCGCGGGCTTGACCCAGGCGCTGCACCATGCCCGCCACCGCCGCGCGTTTCAGAAACATCTGATTGACCAGCCGCTGATGCGCCAGGTCTTGACCGACCTGGTGTTGGAGCAGGACGCCGCCGTCTGGCTGACCGTCCGCATCGCTGCCGCCTTCGACAAGGGCGCGGAGAATGCCGCGGAAAGAGCCCTGGCGCGCATCGGCGTGGCAATTGCCAAATATTGGCTGAACAAGCGGGTCGCCAATTTCCTCTATGAGGCGATGGAGGTGCATGGTGGGGCCGGCTATGTCGAGGAAGGCCCGATGCCCCGGCTGTACCGCGAGGCGCCGCTGAACTCGATTTGGGAAGGCTCCGGCAATGTCATCTGCCTGGACGTGCTGCGCGCGATGACCCGCCAGCCGGACAGTGCTGAGGCGCTGATGGCCGAACTGGGCCGGCAGAAAGGCGCCGCCCCGGCGCTGGACCGGCTGCTGGACGAGATCGGCGCTCTGATGGCCGAGCCGGCACAGTTGGAGGTGCGCGCGCGCCGGCTGGTGGAGCGTTTGGCGCTGGCCTGGCAGGCCGGCCTGCTGATCGAACATGCCGATACCGAGACCGCCGAGCTGTTCCTGGCCGCGCGCCTGGGCGGCACCGGCGTCTATGGCAGCCTGCCCGACAGCCCGGCCGGCGCGCGTCGGTTGGAGAGGGCCATGGAGGCCTTGCCCGAAGCGAAAGCGGGTGCTAGAGGCACATAACCTTTAGTTTACTAACTCGCTTTTTCGGAACGGGAACATGGTCAAGTATTTTTTTTCTATGGTTGTCTTGTTGGCGACCACCGCGGTTGCAGCCTGGGCGGACTCCCGCTCCGCGCGTGATCTTCCGGTTGCGGCCTTTGCCGCCCTGCCGCAGCTTGCGGACATCGATATTTCACCAGACGGCACGCACCTGGCGTATATGCTGGCCGTCGAAGGGCGCCAGATGATTGTGGTCCATCCATTGGGCTCGGCGGAAGACCCGGTTATCATCCCGCCGTTCAGCGAGGCGGATATCAGTTGGTTCCGCTGGGCCAATGAAGAGATTCTGGCTGTCAGCTTCGCCCACAGCACGGACCGAATGTGGGTGAATGGTTACCGCCTGCGCGGCGGCCGGAACACCGAACAGACGATCTTTCTGGGCTTCAAGCGCGACGGCTCCAATCTGCAGGATCCGATCCGGCTGGCGAAGGGCGAAAGACACCGGTCGACATCGACGCGCATGGCGCGCGAGGGATCCGCGCCAATTGTCCAGGATTGGGTGATTGACTGGCTGGTCGATGATCCCAATCACCTACTGCTTGCCACGGACGGCGATTTCGACGGCAAGATCGAGGTCCGCAAGGTGCGCGTGCGCGACGGCGTTTTCGATGTGATCATGACCGGCACAGACGGCATCACCTTCTGGCGCACCGATCAATCCGGTGAAATCCGCTTTGGTTATGGTGAGGATGGCGACGTCGCTCGCGGCATCTATCGGGGGGCGGACGGCGCATTCCGACCCGTGGATCATGAAGAATGGTTTCAGCGCGGCATCCGTCCGGTCGTGTTCGAAGAGGATCCCCGTTTTGCTTTCGCGGTCGGCAAGGTCCGGGCGGACAGTGATGTCCAAGGGGTTGTGCGGTTGGACATGGAGACCGGCGAAATCCTTGAGATCGTTTACGAACATCCGGATTTTGATGCCGCCGGCGTCATGGTCGATCCGGATGATCGGCGCTTTATCGGCGTTGTCACCCCAGCGGAGCGGAACGGCCGCCGCTATATGGCGCAGGATTGGATGAGGCTGCAGACCTCAATCGACAAGGCGTTTCCCAAAACCTCCAACCGCATCGTCAGTTGGTCGCCGGATCGACGCCTGATCGTTTTGGAAACCTCAAGCGACGTGGAAAGCGGCTCGGTTTACGTGTGGGACCGGAACAAGAAAACGGTCGGGTTACTGGGCGCGCGCCATCAACATCTGACGCCGGAACTGATGTCACCGATGCGCCGGATTAGCTTTCCAGCGCGCGACGGCCTGGACATCTCCGGCTATCTGACAACGCCCAAGGGGGTGGCGGAAAAGGATCTGCCGCTGGTGATCATGCCCCATGGCGGTCCCTTCGCGCTGGAGACCTGGGGCTTTGACTTCATGACCCAGATGATGGCCAGCCGCGGCTTTGCTGTCTTGCAACCGAATTTTCGCGGTTCGATCCTGCAAGGGGAGGCGTTCCACGAGGCCGGCAAGAAGCAGTGGGGCGGCAAGATGCAGGACGATCTCACTGACGGCGTCCGGTACCTGGTCGACCAAGGCATCGTCGACCCGGAGCGGGTGTGTATTGTCGGCTGGTCCTACGGCGGCTATGCGGCGCTGATGGGGACGGTGAAGACACCGGACCTGTATCAATGCGCGGTCAGCATCAATGGCGTCAGCAGCCTTCCAAAGCTCGCGGCCCGCTACAGTTTCTCGCCCGATTACCGCCGCTTCATCCGCGAATATGTCGGGCTGGAGGGTGAGCGTTTGTCCAAGGTTTCGCCGGTGCATCAGGCCGAGGCGATAAAGGCGCCCGGAACTATAGGCTTGCCCCACAGCCATACTAGCCCTATGTTAAGAACATGGCAGGAACGAACCTTACACTGCGCGAGTTCAACGCGCTGTTTCCGGACGAAGCCGCCGCTCGGGCGTGGTTCGAGCGGTCGCGCTGGCC
>JBHJGS010000032.1:0-51855 GCA_050331575.1 Rhodothalassiaceae bacterium
GGGCGTCTTCAGCTCGCGAAGGTTTTTTGTTCTTTTTGTCTGTCGTACCCATAGTGGTTCTGACGTGTTGGTTGAGTGTTGGTGTGGCTGGTATTGGCGGCGGGTGACGGTTTGGGTGGTGGATTAGGGTGCCAAGGGGGACAAGGGGGCCGGTGACGGGTTGGGTGATAGACAAAGTGGCCAAGGGGGGCGGGGTGCTGGATTAGGGCGCAGGGGGGGCTAACGGCGATGAGCAGAGCCCGCGCCGCCCTCCCCACCGTCATTCGCCAGCTTGACCGGCGAACCCATAGTGCCGCCGCCGTGCCGGTTGGGACATGGACCCGCCGGTCAAGCCGGCGGGTGACGCGCGCTGGAGGTGGTCAAGCCGGCGGGTGACGGGCGGGGCGGTTGCTAAGGGGATCGGGTGACGGGCGTTGGAGGTGGTCGAGCCGGCGGGGGACGGTTTGGGTGGTGGCCAAGGGGGATGAGGGGTGCGGCGGGCCTTGCTTGAGCGGTGCGATCACCCTGCGCCGCCGCCCGGCGCGCCGCGCACCACCGCGACGTCGCGCTTGCCGAAGAACCGGTCGGCGACCCAGCGTTGGCCGTCGAACTGGGCCTGCGTCAGCGCCGGCACCAGCAGCATCTGCAGGATCGAGGCGAACAGGATGCCGAAGGCGATGCTGGCGGCCATGGGCACCAAAAATTTCGCCTGCACCGACTGGCTGAACACGATCGGTGCGACGCCCAGAAAGGTCGTCACGCTGGTCAGCAGGATCGGGCGGAAGCGGCTTTTGGTCGCCGCGATCACCGCCTGGGCCATGGGCTCGCCGGCCAGCCTTCGGGCATTGGCGAAATCCAGCAGGATCAGCGCGTCATTCACCACCACACCGGTCAGCCCGACCAGCCCGAACAGGCTCAGAAAGGTCACATCGATGCCCAGGATCAGATGGCCCAGGGCCGCGCCGATCAGGCCGAAGGGGATCACCAGCAGAATGATGAACGGCTGCACATAGCTGCGGAACGACACCGCCAGTAGCGTATAAATGGCGAACAGCGCCAGCGCGAAGCTCTGGAACAGCGCGGGCAGGGTGCGCTGCTGTTCGCGCTGGGCACCGGCGAAGCTGTATTGCATGTCGGGATATTCCTGCTTCAGTTCGGGCAATAACCCGGCCTGCAACTGGGCCGTCACCTCCTGCCCGGTGGTGATGCCTTCCTGCACATTGCCGTTGACGGTGATGATGCGCCGGCCGTTGCGCCGGTTTATGCTGGACGGTCCGGCATCGAAGGAGACCTGCGCCACCTCGCCCAGGGGAATGCGCGTGTCCGCGCCCGCGCGAATGCGATAATCATAAATATCGGCGATGCTGTCTCGCTCCTGATCGGGCAGGCGGACGTAAACACGCACCTCTTCCCGGCCGCGCTGGACGCGCAGGGCTTCCGCGCCGAAGAAGGCCGCGCGCACCTGATTGGCGACCTGCTGAAGCGACAGATCCGAACTGCGCGCCTGGTCCAGCAGCCGCAATTGCAGCTCCTGCTGGCCTTCCTCCTGCGTGTCGTGAATATCGTAAACGCCGTTGACGGTTTGCAGCTTGGATTTCACCCGTTCCACCAGGCGGTTCAGCACGGCGCCGTCGGGGTGGGACAGCTCCACCGACACCGGGCTGCCGACCCCGACCAGGCTTGCGGAGAAGCTGACATAATCTGCGGTGGGCACGCGGCCGATCGCCCGGCGCCAGGCATCGGCGAAATCCTTGGCGCTGATCTGGCGCCGATTGGGGTCGGACAGTTTGAACCGGACCGAGCCGGACGAAGGCGTGACGAAGCCGCTGCCGCTGCCCTGATTGGGGCCGCCCGCCTGCGCCTGGCGCCCGACCGACACATACACCGCCTTGATCAGCCGATTGCCCGGCGCGCCCAAGGGTGCATTGCCCGCCGCCGCGCTCGTGTCCATCCCCTGCTCGCCGCGCTCCTCAACCAGGCGATGCGCCGCCTGTGTGCCGCCCTGGACCAGCCGTTGGGCCAGTTTCAGGGTTTCTTCCTCGGTGGTGCCCACGGGCATGGCGAATTGCGCGGTGACGATGTCGCCCTGGATGTCGGGGAAGAAGACAAAGCGCAGATAGCCGCCGGCGAACAGCCCGCCGGTGAGGATGAAGGCGGCCAGGAAGCCGGCCAGCACCACGCCGTAATGATGCGTGGAAAACCGCGCCGCGCGGTCCAGCGGGCCGTTGACGAACGCCTTCAATTGGCGATCGAACCAGTCCTTCACCGCCATCACCCAACGCATCACCCGGCTCTTAGGCGCTTTCGCCTCGCCCATGCCGGACAGATGGTGCGGCAGGATCAGCAGGCTCTCCACCACAGACAAGATCAGCACGGAGATCACCACCACCGGAATGTCGGTCAGCAGCTTGCCGATATTGCCGGGCAGGTTCAGCAGCGGGGAGAAGGCGATGATGGTGGTGCTGACCGCGAAGATCACCGGCAGGGCGACCCGTTGGGCGCCCTTGATCGCCGCGGTCATGCCGTCAGCGCCGCTGGACTCCTGTTCAGCATGGATATTCTCACCGACGATGATGGCATCATCCACGACGATGCCCAGCGCGAGGATGAAGCCGAACATGCTCAGCTGATTGATCGACAGGCCGAAGAAATTCATCACCGCCAGGGTGCCGACAAAGGACACAACGATGCCAACGGCGACCCAGAAGGCCACGCGCAGGCGCAAGAACAACCCCAGGGCGACCAACACCAAGACCGCCCCGATGGCGCCGTTGGTGAGCAGCAGATTGAGCCGGCTGCGAAACTGTTCGGCATCGCTGCGCCAGATCTCCGCGGTGACGCCGGCGGGCAGATCCTGGCGCAGCCGCTTCAGATAGCGCTGCACCGTGTCGGCGATCTGCAACACCTGCTCATCGCCGGTGCGGAAGATCTCGATCAGCGCGGCGGGCTGGCTATTGTAGCGGGTGATCAGGCCGGTGTCGCGGAAGCCATCCTCGATGCGGGCGATGTCGCCCAGGCGGATCTGCGCGCCGGCCTCCGTGCCGATCAGGATGATGTCGGCATAATCGCGGCCGGTCAGCCCCTCGCCTTCGACGCGCAGCAGGGTCTGGCGTTCGCCGGTGTCGATATCGCCGCCGGGCAGGTCCAGAGAATTGGCACCGATGATCTGGGCGATCTGGGGCAGCGACAAGCCGTAGCTTCGAAGCGTGTCCTGATCGATCTCGATGCTGATTTCATACTCGCGCACGCCGCTGGTCTGGATAAAGGAGAGCACCGGCTTTTGCGCCAGCTCATCTTCCACCCGATAGGCCAGCTCCTTCAGCGTGGTCTCCGGCACATCGCCGTAAAGCGCCAGTTCGATGACCCGGCGGCGATTAGTCAGCTCGCGCACCTCGGGCTCTTCGGCGCGGTCGGGAAAGCTGGTGATGCGGTTCACGCGGGACTGGATTTCGTCCAGCTTCTGATTGACATCGGCGCCTTGTTTCAGTTCCGCTATGATCAGACCGACGCCTTCCGCAGCGGTGGCGGTGACCTCGCGCACGCCCTCCACGGCCTCGATCTGCTCCTCCACCGGCTGAACGATGGACTGTTCCACCTCCTCCGGCGTGGCGCCGCGATACTCCACCCGCACCTCGATGCGGCCCAGCGTATATTCCGGGAACACCTTCTGGGTGATGGTGAAGGCGGACACGCCGCCGGCGACCAGAATGAACAGCATCAGCAGATTGGCGGCGACGCCATTCTTGGCCATGCGTGCAATCAGGGCGTTCATCAGCCGCCGCTCCCGCCAGCTTGTTGCGCCTGGCCGCCTTGATCTTGACGGTCTTCGGTGCGGGTGCGCACGGTCATGCCGTCGGTCACCGTCGGGATCGGGCTTGTCACCACAGGCGTGCCGTCGGCGAGATCGGGCGCGGCGATGGCGACCCGGTCGTCCGCGCGCAGGATCACCGTGACCGGCACGATGCGCAGCCGCGCCTCGCCCTGTTCGGTCCTGTCGCCCGTGCTCAAGGCCCAGACACTGTCACCATCCTGCAGTGCGTCCGCGGGGATGGAGAGATAGCGCTCGGGCGCCTCGCCCTGGATGAACACGGTGGTGTAGAAGCCAACCAGGAGCGGTGGTTGGGTGACGAGGCTGCTTTGCGATGTCGGCTCGCCGCGCTCGTCGACCGACCGGCCGGGTTGGAACGGATCGGGCACGCGCACCACCACATCGACCGTGCGGCTTTGATCATCGATGAAGCCTTTGGCGCGGTCGACCACCCCGTCCCAGCCGAAGCGCCGGCCGCCATAGCGGGTCGTCACCATCGCCTTGGCGCCTTGCGCCTCGGCGCCGGCCCGCAGCGCCCACAGCTCAGGGATCAAGGCGGCGCGATTGCTGGTCAATGGCACCACCACTTCCACCGCGTCGCTGCCATAGATGCGCGCCAGTTCCTGGCCCGGCTG
Source organism: Rhodothalassiaceae bacterium (assembly GCA_050331575.1). Taxonomy (GTDB): domain Bacteria; phylum Pseudomonadota; class Alphaproteobacteria; order Sphingomonadales; family Rhodothalassiaceae; genus JBHJGS01. The sequence goes on from JBHJGS010000032.1 coordinate 4,423, forward strand.
GACGAATTGGCCCAGATCGACATCTTCGCTGCGGACATGGCCATCGAAGGGCGCCTCGATGGTCGCCCGGTCGAGCGCCAGTTGCGCATCATCGACCTGCGCCTGGGCGCTTTGCAGGGCAGCCCGCGCGGCTTGCAGCTGTGGCCGCCGTAGCGTCAAGGCGCTGACGTCGCCCAGGCCTGCGTCGGGCGCCTCCAGGCTGTCCTCCAAGCTGTCACCGGGCTCAAGCTCGCTGTCCTGGCGGCCGGCCACGTCGAAATCGGCTTCCAGCTCGGCGCCATCCTCGCCTGCGGCTGCGCCAGCGCCGTCCGCGCTCAGCCGCTGGCGCAATCTCTGCACTTCCTGCCGGGCGATGCGCGCCTCCGCCTGGGCTTGCTGCAGTTCGACCTGGCGCTGCTCGACACGGGCTTGGGCCATGCGCAGCTGGTTGCGAAAATCCTCCTGCTCCAAGCGGATCAGTACCTCGCCTTGCTGGAACACCCCGCCGCTGACCAGCTTGGGATGAACATAGACGACCTTGCCGCCGACCTGGGGCGACAGGCCGATTTCGGCGAGCGGCTGGACCACCCCATTGCCAATGATCTTCAAGGGCTCGGTTTGCGCCCGCGCCATGCCGGTTTCCACATAAGGCGCCTGGGGCGGCGGCTGCTGCGGGTCCGGCGTGTCGCGCAACAGGTAGAGCGCCACGGCGCCGCCGACGCCGAACAGCAAAAGGCCCGCGGCCATGGCCCAATAAGCCCAGCGCGGCCAGCCGCCTTCGGCCGTGGCGTCCGGCTTGGGTCCGGGGGCCGCGGGCGCGGCGGCGCCGGCGGTCACGCCCTCCTCGCGGCGGTGGGCGATCTCAGCCATCACCAGCCTCCGTCTCGCCCAAAGCAGCCTTGATCAGGGCCTGGCCGCGCGCGGTCAGATCCTCCTCGACCCAAGCCCCGCCCAGTGCGCGATGGACCGATAGGCGCGCCTCGGCCAGGCCTCGTTCGGCCTGGACCACCTCACGCCGAGCTTCGAGAAAATTTCGCCGGGCATCCAGAAAGCCCAGATAGCTGCCAGTGCCTTCGCGATAGCGGCGCAGCTGCAAGTCAGCGGAGGCTTCCGCGGTTCGGCTTTCCTGCTTCAGCAGTCGATAGCGCCGTAGGGCGGTTTCATGGTCCTTCAGCGCGGTCTCAACCTCTTCGAATGCGGTCAGCACCGTGCGGGCATAGGCCGCCCCTTGCGCGGCCAGGCCGGCTTCGGCGGCGGCGATCTGGCCGCGGATGCGCCCGCCGGTGAACAAAGGCGCGGTGAGATTGCCGATGAAATTGGCAAACCAGCTGTTCGGGTCGACCAGGCCCTGCGGGCTGCCGCCCTGCAAGCCCCCGCCCCCGCTCAACGTCACCTGCGGAAACAGCGCTGCGCGCTGCACACCGACATCCCGGCGTTGAGCCTCCAGCCGCAGCCAGGCGGCCCGGACATCCGGGCGCTGGATCAGCAGCGCCGGCGGCAGACCCGGCGGGATCGGTTCGGCCGGGATACGCAGGCGCAGCGGCCCGGCGCGGCCCAGCCGGTCGACCACGTCTTCCGGATAGCTGCCGATCAGAACCGCCAGACGCGCTTGAGCCGCATAGATCTGATTTTCCAACTGCGGCAGGCTGGCCTGCAACCGGCGCAACTGGCCGCGGATGGAATAAAGCTCGAAGCTGTCGACCAAGCCGCGCTGATAGCGCCGCTCGGTGAGCTGGGCCCGATCCTCAAGCAGGCCGACGATGCGCCGGGACAGATCCAGCCGTTGTTCCAGGGCGGCAATGTCCAGATAGGCACGGATGGTATTGGTGATGACACTGAGCAGGGCGGTCTGCAGATCGCCGACGCTGGCGTCCAGCCGCGCCTCGGCCGCATTGATGGAATTGCGCACGCGGCCCCAGAAATCCAGTTCGTAGGATAATTGCAGCGAGCTGGAATAGGTGTCGAAGCTGATGCGATCCTGGCCCGCCGTGGCGTCAGGCGGCACCCCACCGCTGCCGTCCCCGCTCATGCCACCACCGCCGCCGCTGCCGAAGCCGCCGGCAAAGGCGTCGGCCGGCTGGTTTTGATACTGCCCCTGGGCGTCGAGCGTTACGTCAGGGATCAGACCGGCGCCGGCAACCCGGCGCTGTGCGGCGGCCTGTTCAACCCGCGCGATCGCCTCTTCCAGCTGAAAGTTGCGCTGAACCGCCTGATCGATCAGCGCAGTCAGGGTCGGGTCCTGAAAGCTGCGCCACCAGCCCGACGGCCGGTATGGACCGGCCGCGTCGGCCTGGGCAAATGCCTCGGGCAGGGCTTGGGTGACCGCGGGGCGCTGAGCCGCCGGTTCAAACGAACAGCCGGCAAGCCCGATCGCCATCACAGCCGCCATCACAGCCGCGATCACAGCCGGAAAGCTTACACAAAGGCGGGTTCGGCACCGCAAGCCTGTCATCCTCTTTCAGCGAAACCCAAGCGCACGCAGAGCGCAACGGGATAGGAACCGCGCCGCGACGGCCAACGTTCCCGCCGCACACGATTGCCGCGATCAGTCCGCCTGTCCTTGCGAACCGGGCTTGGCGCAAGATCGGACCGATTGGCGCTCGCGAGGGCTCGAAGAATGCCCCTAGCCGCTGCTTTGCATGGGGGCGCGCAGCGGGGCTGCGGCGTCTCGCCGCTTCGCCAGAAGCCAAACTGCGCGCTGCAAGGTGGCCTTGTTCGGCTGCCAGGTCAGCGCCGACAGGCAATGGCGCACGGCTGTTGTGGTTTTTCGACTGCGGCGCGCCTGTTTCAACAGCGAGCCGACAATCTGGGTACGATAGGCCGTGATCAACGCCTCAGGCTCGCGCCGGGCCGCAATCCGGTCGACCCGCGCGAGCAGCCGCGCGCCATCGCGAACCTCTTGCGCGCTGAGCGCGGAGAAGCTCTGAAACAAGCCGACGGCCACGCGCACCTCTTCCAGTGTGACAGTGTGACCCAGATAGGCGGATAATTGCCGCTGCGGTACGCTCAAGCTCAGGGCCAGGCCGGCGGCTCCGCGTGTGCGCACCATGGAGCTGATGTGCACACGGTATCGCACGAGCGGTCCTGGCAGATTGTCCATGGCGGTATGCGGCAGCATGCGCGCCCACAGATCACTGTCTTGAGCGGTCCAAAACGCCGGATCATAGCCGCCCGCCGCCAGAACCAGATGCTTTCTGAACATCACGCCGGAATGCGGCAGGCAATTCATGAACATCATCCAGAAACGAATCGTGTCCGGCCCGCGCACCGGCTCTTCGGTCCGGAGCAGGCGTCCGGTCGCATCAATTCGATCAAAGCCGCAACTTAGAACGCCAATGTGCGGATGCTGGTCCAGATAAGCCACTTGCCGCGACAGCCGGTCCGGCAAACACACATCATCAGCATCCGCTCGCGCCACCAAGGCCGCACGGCAGGCCTGCAGCCCCCGGTTCAGGCTGACCGCCACGCCCTGCCGGCTGGGATTGCGCAGGCACCGTATGCGCGCATCGCGCGCCGCATAGTCAGCCAGAATCGCCGGAGTGCGATCGATGCTGGCGTCATCGACGATGACGAGCTCAAACCTCTCAAAGCTTTGTGCGAGGAGGCTGTCCAGAGCGTCGCGCAGAAACGATGCACCGTTGTGGACAGGCATAAGAATGCTCACCCGCGGCACAGGGGTGCTGCGCCCGATCGCGTCGTGCAAGGCCCGTTTCCCTCCCAAAAATTCTTAAGCGAAAAGTAGCATGCAAGACGGAGTGGGGCCAAGGGTCCGCCGCGACGCAGCGGCCAACCCGTCTGTTCGGGCCGCCTCAGTCCGACGCTTTGGCCTGCTCTGCTGCGGCATGGATGGCGGCTAGAAGCACCGGCAGCACCGGCTCCGCCACGATGGTCTTGACCCCAGCGGCAAGGGCTGCGCGGACACCGGCGTCGGTGGCCACCGCTCCGCCGCTGACGACACGGAGCCCGGCAAGCCGCTCGCTAAGACGATCTGGGTCTTCGCTGCCGGGCAGGCTGCTGAGGTCGGTCACCGGTGCGCCCGCCGCGTCGGGGTCAGCGACCACGCGGAGCGGGCTTAAGGGGCGAGCCCAGCTGATCAAGGTGGTCAGAGCCGCATCTTCCTGTTCCTTCGGCTCGACCACCGGCAGTGCGCCGAGAAAGACCGATCCGGACTTGCCATCCGCGGTCAGGGTTTTGCCGTGCAGGTCGCTCAACGCATCCGCGCCGCAGCCGACCACGCAGGGCACGCCGAGGGATCGGCAAACCACCGCGGCGTGGGACGTGCCGCCGCCGCGTTCCGTGATCACCGCTTGGGCAAGCGCCATCGCATGCACCTCGTCAGGGCTGGTCGATGGCCGCACCAGGATCACCGCTTCGCCCGCTTCGGCGCGCCGCTCCGCCTCATCCGGGTCGCGCACGGCCAGGCCGATGCCGACCCCGGAACAGGCCGCCTCACCTTCGGCCAGCTTATCCGCACGATCGGCCGCGCCGTCGGCCAGATGCGATCGCAAGAGACTGCGAACCTGCTCCGGCGTGACCCGGCGAAGCGCCTCGCTGCGGTCGATCAGGCCATCCTCGGCCATGGCGACGGCGAAGGCGACGGCGGCCCTGGGCGAGCGTTTGGCCGTGCGCGCCTGCAGCAGATATAAGTGGCCGGCCTGCACGGTGGATTCGATATCCTGAACTTCGCGGAACCGGTGTTCCAGTTGGCGGCCGGCGTCCAGCAGCGCTTGATGAACCTGGGGCAGGCGTTGGTTCAGGGCGCTGAGCGGCTCGGGCGTGACCGCGCCGGAGACGACATCTTCGCCCTGGGCGTTGGCGAGATACTGGCCGTAAGGCTGCGGGGCCCCGGTCAGCGGATCGCGGCTGAACAGCACGCCGGTGCCGGACTGGGGGCCCAGATTGCCGAACACCATCATCTGAAGCGTCACCGCCGTGCCCATCGCATCGTCGATCCCGTGATGGCGGCGATACCGGCGGGCGCGGCGATTGTTCCAGGACTTGAACACCGCCTCCACGGTGCGGTGCAGTTGCTGCATCGGATCTTCCGGCACCGTCTGGCCGGATACATCCTGGATGATGCTGCGCCAGGTCTCCGGATCGGCATCCGGCGGCAGGTCCGGTTCCGGCGCCTTGAGCACGGTCTTGGCATACATTTGATGGAATCGGCGATGCGTGTCCCGGGCGAAGGCGGCGTTACCGGTTTCCTGCGCCAGAGCAGCTTCGGTGCGATCATTGATGCCCAGATTGAGCACCGTATCCATCATCCCGGGCATCGAAATCGCTGCGCCGGAGCGCACCGACAGCAGGAGCGGCTGCTCGCCCTCAGCAAAGCGACGGCCCGAGACCCGCTCCAGATGCGCCACCGCCTCGGCCAACTCCGCGGCCAGGCCCTCGGGCAAGGCGTTGTCACGCAGATAGGCGACACAGGCCTTGGTAGTGATAACCACCGCAGGCGGCGTCGGCAGCCCCAATGCTACCAGTTGCGCGATCGAATGGGCCTTGCCGCCGATTTCCTGCTTGGACGGCGGCGGATGGGCTGCGTCCAGCGCGATGGTCCATCGAGCCTCAGCCGCGATGCGCGGGTCCCGATCCGGCAAGGTCCGGCCCTTAGCGGAAGTTATAGAATAGGCTGATGCCCCACCAGCGCGGCGGATTGAACGCCACCTCACCGGTATTGCCCAGCGCGCTCAGGTCGAACCGGGTGATGGCATGGCGAGAATCGAAGATATTCTCCAAGAAGAACTCCACGCCCCAATCGCCGTCCTCGCTTGCATAGCCGATGCGCCCGTCCCAAACATCGAAGCCTTCCAGAATGATCGATGGGTTGTTCAAGGAATCGCGGAAGCGTTCGGTCTGGCCCCGGAACGATCCCTGGACGAAGCCATAGCCGCCCAGAAGCGGGCGCTCGTAGCGCACTGTGGCATTGCCCGACCATCGCGGCGACAAGGGCAAGGTGCGATCCTCCACCACGCCTTGGGCATTGGCAATGTCTTCCACGTCGGATTCGGTAAAGCCCAGGCCGGCGATAATGCTCAGGCCTTCTACCGGGAACATCCAAACCTCAAGCTCGCCGCCATAGACGATGGTGTCATTGTTGGTGATCACGTTGGTTAGACCGATGAAGCCGGTATTTTGCAGATCATTGTAATCATAGAAGAAGGCCGCGCCGTTGACGCGCAGGCGACCGTCCATCCAGTCGGTCTTCGCGCCGATTTCGTAGGCATTGTTGGTTTCTTCGTCATAGGGGCGCTGCTCTGCTGGGAAGCCGACCCCGACATTGCCGGTGATGAAGCCACCGGATTTCACGCCGCGCCGATACGCGGCATAATAGAGCTGATTATCCGTTGGGCGCCAGTCCAGCTGGAGCGTGGCATTGATGACATTGTCTTCTAGCGTGGCCAGGTCGCCGACAGTTTCGGTATTGAAGATCGTGAAGGACGGGTCGCCGGCTAGGATCAGGTCCCGAATCGTCAGGAAATCCTCAATGGTGCGCGGAATTTGCGTGTCCGTTGGCACCGGACCCAAGGCGAATTCCGCGTCAAATACCTTTTCGTCCTGGGTGAAGCGCACGCCGCCGATTAGCGTCAGCTGCGGCGTAATGTCGAACTCCGCCTGCCCGAACACCGCCCAGCTGTCCAGATCCTGCTGATCGTTGAAGAACTGCGCCAGCAAGGCGCCGCCAAAGCCGGCCGCCTCTGATGTCGGCACGTCAAAGAAGATCGGCGTAACCGCCGTGGAATCGATGAATTGTTCCATATAGTTGGCGCCGAAGATCACCCGGAAGCGGTCCATGCGGTAATCAAGCCGGCTTTCCACCAGCCAATGCTCCGACGTTGCCAGATTGGAGAAGAGACAGATCGGCAACAGGCTGTCGTCGCAATCTTCGACCGCCTGCTTGTCAGAGTCGAGATAGCCGCCCAGCACCGTCCAGGTCATATTGTCGGTGAGATCCCAATCGACCCGGCCATACCCGTGAAGAATTTCGTGCGCGATCGAGTTGGGCCCGTCGATATTGACGACGTCGGGGCTGCCGGCGCCGATATTCTCTTCATTGTTGCCGAAGATGTCGGTGTCGACGCGGATGGTCTCGGTCCCGGCCGGATTGACGCCGACCTGCAGGCTTTGCTCGATCTGCGCGGCCGCCGGTCCCATGTCGCCCAATTCGAACTTCAACAGGATGCGCAGGCGGTCGGTCGGCTCGAACAAGGAGGAAACACGCACGGTGTGGAATTCGCTCTCGCCTTGGCCGTCGAACAACCGATCCGGATTGATGTTGACAATGTAATTGTCATTCTCCTCCAGCGCCCCGGACACGCGGATCGCCCAGCGGTCGGTAATCGGCACATTGACATGGCCGCTCACCTCGACCAGGTCGAAGCGGCCGTACGTGGCGCGTAGGCCGCTGGAGAATTCGAACTCCGGCAGATGCGTGAAGAAGTTGACACTGCCGGCGGTGGAATTGCGCCCTTGCACCGTGCCTTGGGGCCCGCGTGCCACCTCGGCGCGGTCCAGGTCGTGCAGCAGAAAGTCCGCAGTGCCGGCGCCAATGAGATAGAATTCATCCACATAGCTGGTCACTGTGGCTTCGGTATTGTCGCCGAAGTCCGGCTGACCCACGCCGCGAATGGTCAGCTGATTGTTGAAGCCTTTGGCGGCATAGGACCGGACCACATCGAAATTTGGCGTGATCTCGGTCAGATCGCCCCCGGTGTTGATGCCCAAGGCGCTGAGTTGCTCTTGGCTGAAGGCGGCCACGGACACACCGACGTCTTGCGAACTGACCTCGCGCCGGGTGGTGGTGACCACCATCTCCTCCATCAGCGCTGCGCCGGAGCTCTTGGGTCTTTGGTCATCAGCGTCTTGCTCAGAATTGCCGTTTTGGGGTGGCTCGGATGCACGTTCCTGGCCGAGGACGGCGGGGCTGCACAGCCCAAGAGCCGTTGAAACGAAGGCGGCCGTCGCGTGGCGGTACCGACAGGGCATGTCTTCCTCCTCATGGATGCTGAGGCATGCGTCCGGCGCTCGAAATCTCTCGGCGTCCGCGCACGCCTTCGTCTTTTTTAAGACGGACACGCCAGCCTCCCGATCACCGCTGCGCAAAAACGGGCCGACGGAGTCTGGGCGGTCGTCGTCTATTATCGTAGTAACAAGTTGTCGGACAATGCAAGGATTTTGTAATCCGTGCCAGCTCCGGCCTTAGCCGTCTGCGCCCGCACGCGGCGGGTCCTGGGTCAAAAGCTCGCCCAGCCGCTGCAGGGCGTCATGATCGGTGAAGTCCAACTGCATCGGGGTCACGGACACCGCGCCGTCACGCATCGCCTCCAGGTCCGTCCCGGTTTCGATGGCGCCACTGGTATAGGCGATGCGATGCCAGAAATAGGGGACGCCGCGCTCATCAATGCGCCGCTGTGGTTGGAACGACCCCGGCGGACGGCGGCCCTGCCGAGTCGCCCGGACGCCGGTTACCGCCTCAGGCGGCTGATCGGGAATGTTGACGTTGAAGAACTGGCCCGGCTGCCAGGCCGCACGGCTGAGCAGCCAACGCAGCACACGGGCAGCCCAAAGCTCTGCGGTATCCCACCGGGCTTGCCCGCGCGGATCTGTTAGCACCTGACTGATCGCGATTGACGGGATGCCTAGCAGGGCGCCCTCAATCGCGCCGGCAGCCGTGCCGGAATAGGTGAGATCCTCAGCCAAATTGGCGCCCCGATTGATGCCGGAAACCAATGCCGTCGGCGGCTCGGCCATAATGTGGCGGACGGCGAGCAGCACCGCATCGGTCGGCGTGCCCTTGATCGCGAACCGCCGGTCGCTCAGCTGGCGCATGCGCACCGGCATGCTCATGGACAAGGAATGCGAGGCGCCGGAGCGCTCTTCGTCCGGTGCGATGACCCAGACCTCGGCCACCCAAGGCGTGACCAAGCGCTCCAACAGCTCCAGGCCAGGGGCATGGATGCCGTCGTCATTGACCAACAAGAGACGATGGCGATCCAGCGCGACCATGGTGCCCCTCCAGCTGTCCGCGTGACAAAGCCAGTCTGAGGATTTACAGACAATATTGTCAAACAAATTGGTATCCGCGGGAGCAGCCAGGGTGACAGACGCGTTCATCGCCGGGGTCGGAATGACGCGGTTCGGCCGGCATGACGCCGCCACCGTGCAATCGCTTGCCCAATCCGCCACGGCCGACGCTCTGGCCGATGCCGGCATCGCTCCGGAGGCGGTTCAGGCCGTGGTGTTCGCCAATGCGGTTCAAGGCGCGATGGAGGGGCAATTCTCCATCCGCGGCCAATGTGCCCTGGCCCAGGCCGGGTTTGGCCGGGCGCCGGTGATCAATGTGGAGAATGCCTGTGCTAGCGCCGCCACAGCCTTGCATATGGCAGTGGCTCACGTGCGCGCCGGCATCGCTGATATCGTTCTAGCTGTCGGCGCAGAGAAAATGACCCATAAGGATCCGCAACGCTCGCTGGCAGCCTTCGACGGTAGCTGGGATGTCCACCGCCGCGAGCAGACCTTGGCCGCCCTTCAGAAGATGGCCGCCGCCATGCCGATCCCGAACGATGCTCTGCAAAGCGCCGGTCACAGCGTGTTCATGGACGTCTATGCCGCCTTCGCACGGCATCACATGGCGCGCTTCGGCACCACGCGGGCCCAGCTTGCCGCGGTCGCCGCGAAGAATCATCGGCATTCGGTGGCCAACCCGCGCGCGCAGTTCCGAAAGGCCTTCAGCGTCGAGGAGGTCCTTGCGGCCCGACCTGTGGCTTGGCCGTTTACGGTTCCGATGTGCTCGGCGGTATCCGACGGGGCGGCGGCGGCATTGGTCTGTTCGCCGCAGGCGGTCGCCCGCTACGGACTGGCGCGCCAGGCTGTGAAGGTGCGCGCTGCAATCATGGCCTCAGGCGGCCTCACCGACCCGGATGACCTTGCCGGCCACGTCTCCTGCCTTGCTGCGCAAAGCGCCTACGAACAAGCCGATGTCGGGCCGCAGTCAATCGACGTGGTCGAATGTCATGACGCCACCGCCTTCGGCGAAATCCTGCAGTCAGAAACCCTCGGTTTTTGCGGGTTCGGAGAAGGCGGCAGGCTTGCTGACAGGGGCGCGACGGCGCTCGGCGGACGCATCCCGTTCAACCCATCAGGCGGCTTGCAGTCCAAGGGTCACCCCATCGGCGCCACCGGTCTTGGACAGATTTTTGAGCTGGTGCACCAGTTGCGCGGCGTGTGTGGCCAGCGGCAGGTGCCGGGTGCGCGGCTGGCCCTGGCGGAGAATGGCGGCGGTCTGCGCGGGATCGAAGAGGCGGCGATCGCCATCACCATCTTGGAAGGACCGGCGCGGTGACCTTGTGGACCCTGCTGGACAATAGCGCGCGGACGTGGCCGGACCGGCCGGCGGTATCGGTCGGCGACCGGCTGCACAGCAGGTATGGCGCACTGGCCCGGGACGCGCTTGGCCTGTCCGAAGCGCTGCAAGCCCGCGGGCTGCAGCCCCACGACCGAGTGCTTCTCGCCATGCCCAATGGGCCGGATTATCTCACGATGCTGTTTGCCTGTTGGCACGCCGGCCTCACCGCGGTGCCGGTCAATGCGCGGCTGCACGCGCGCGAGATCGCAAGCATTGCTGAGGATGTATCGGCGGCGCTGTGTGTCACCGGCGGCGCCTTGACCGATGCCTTGAGCGCTGTGCTGTCCTGTCCGCTGGCCGCAGTGGACAATGCGGCCTTTACCACCATGGTGGCAGGCCCGCCCGGTCCGCGACGCCCGACACGGCCGGAAGACATCGCCTGGATCTTCTACACCTCCGGAACCACAGGGCAGCCCAAAGGCGCGATGCTGAGCCACCGCAATCTCATGGCCATGGCGCTGAGCTATCTTGCCGATGTGGAGCCCCTGAAAGGCCCGTGTGCGTTTTTGCATCTGGGCGCGCAAAGCCATGCCTGCGGTCTGTTCGGCCTGTCCTTCATCGCCCGCGGGGGACATCACGTCCTCCCGGCCAGCGGCGGCTATGACGCGGCGGAACTGCGCACGCTCATTGCGCATGTGCCGGGGCTCACACTGTTTGCCGCGCCGACCCTGCTGCGCCGGATGGTCGGCGACGGCGCGCTGCGGGCAGCGCCCGTGCAACACATGGGCACGGTGCTCACCGGCGCCATGCCGGTGCTGCCGCAGGATCTGATCGCCGCGGTCGACCTGTTCGGACCGCGCGTGTGGAACGGCTATGGCCAGGGCGAGAGCCCTTGCACCATTACCCACATGCCGCAGGAGCGGGTTGCCGAGGCGGTGGCGCAGACTGATAAGGAGCGTCTGGCTTCGGTCGGATTTGCCCGCACCGGCATGGCTGTCCGGATCCTTGACGCGCAGGGCCGCGCCGTGTCGGCCGAGACGGTGGGGCAGGTGTGCGTTGCCGGTGAAACGGTGATGGCCGGATATTGGGGCCGACCCCAGGCCAGTGCGGAGGCCCTCTCGCACGGCTGGCTGCGCACCGGCGATCAGGGGCGCATGGATGAGCGCGGGATCTTGACGCTGGTCGGCCGCGCCAAGGACCTGATCATCTCCGGCGGGTTGAATGTCTATCCCGCAGAGGTCGAACCGATCCTGGCGGCCCAGCCCGGCGTTGCGGACGTGGCGGTGCTGGGCCTTCCCGATGCGGAATGGGGCGAACGGGTCACTGCTGCGGTGGTGCCGGCGGATCCTAACGCGCCGCCCAGTCCGGAGGCCTTGGACCAGGCCTGCTTGAGCGCGCTCGCGCGGTTCAAGCGGCCGCGGCTTTACCGCTTTGTCGAGGATTTACCGCGCAATGCCAATGGCAAGGTGATGAAGGCGACGCTGCGGCAACAGTGTCTTGACGCGGATGCCCCTGGCGATCGCCCCTGAGCAATATTGTCAGACAATTTTGTCTCATAAACATTGACAGCCGAACCGGGCCCCGCCACACTCCGACCCCTCGGTTGGGGTACCGCTAAGAGTGTCCGGCCGCAGTTGAGGGGAGGGATCATGCGCAAATTATATGTCGATACCGACAAATATGGCGGCCCGGCGGCCTCACCGGTGGTTGAAGCTTTTCACGCCGTCATCAAGGACATTGTGCGCAAAAAATGGGCTGAAAGCGGGCTGGATTGGCAGGCGCTTGTGTTCGATGCCTCCTACGATCTGATCATCGCAGAGGAGCTGCAGGCGGCCGAAACCGCGCTGGTGGAGGAGGGCCACAGATTTGACTGGTCCGCCGTGGTATCGGTTCAGGAGCGCCCGGAGATCTATAAGCCCGGCCCTGACGGCGGCGACGCAGACAAGGATTTCAGTTTCGACCATCCCGACGCGCCGACCCAGGAGGCCGATGGGCAAGGCCGGGCACTGCGCGGCGTGGGCGATAATGTTGTCAAACATTCCGCCAACACCAGCGGTATCGCGCGCTATGTGCGCACCTCTGAGCGGGTGATGCAGTATTTGAACGAAGGTGTGCCGCCAGACACCATCGCGATCATCGACGATTCCGGCGGAACGCTGACGGCGCCGGTGCTGGAAGGCTTCAAGGGCGTGCTGTGCGCCGGCGGATCCGTGCGGTCGCATCTGGGCATTCTTACCCGCGAATATGGCATTCCCTGCCTGATGAACGCCAAGATCACGGGCATCAAAGAAGGCGACCGGGTCGAGATGGAATCGAGCGCCGATGCCAAAACCGCCGAGGCCTACCAAAAAGGCCTGGATATGCCTGCCAAAATTTGGGTGCTTCATGCGGGATCCTGATCACACTGATGCAGCGCAAGAGCCGGGGACCATCGGTGCTGTGCCGAGCTATGCTCAATTGCTGGAAACCAACAATCTGATCCAGCAGTGCGTCGACGAATCCTATTGGCTGTGCGTCACGCGCACGGTTCAGGAATCCAAGCTGTTTCCTGTCCCGTCTTACATGCTGCTGTCCTATCTGATGGCGTTTTATCGCTATCCGGCGCTTCTGCGCAAAATCGAGGCGCGGATGCCGGCCGAGGAGATCGGCGACCGCGCCCGCAATATGGGCATCAAGATCCAAAACCCGGCAGTCGGCTGGGGCTTGCCGTGCTTTTATCTGCTTGGTCGCGAATGGCTGATGAATATGGGCCTGCTGCGGCCGACCGATGCGGTCGACGACATCGTTTATGTGATGGATTTCTGGAAGCGCTTTCTGCTCGCCTGGAAGCGAAATGACGGGCATCTTACCAACACGCAGTTCGGCCATCGCGCTCAGGTGCTGACCGAACGCCGGCTGCAGATGTTCCATGCCAATCTGTATGATTGCGCGCCCGGCGATGACCTGCACACCGCCGCACATGCCTTCATGGCGGCCGCTTCGCAATATGGGTTTCTAATCTCGTGCGAAAGCCGCATCAGCTTGCACAATTCCGGTCCCTACAAGCTTGACGACAGCCACGAATTGCTGGTGCGGGACTTCATGGACTTGGCTGAGAGCGACTTCCCTTGGCTGGACGAGGTCGCCGCGGACATGCCGTACAACAATTTGACCGTGACCATGGCCGTGAAGGATTGCCATTTCTACTTGGTCGACGACTGGGGCTCGTTTGAATCCCAACCGGAATTCCGCTCTGAAAATCTTGCAGCCGTCGGGCTTTATACCTCCGACATCCTCAGTGACGGCCATGTGCCGGTGGGCATGGGCTCGCGCGAAGAGCTCATCAGCACTTTCAATCGGCTCACCGAACAGGTGAAAGACGCCACGGCCAAGCTGTGGAAGCGCATCGCCAATTGGTCGCGTGATCAGATGATCGATGCCGGCGCCATCACCTATTTCGCAATCGTCAAGGATTTGTCCCATGTCGCCGGCGTCTACGAGATGGAAGACTGGATGCTGGTCGACCGCCGCGCGGAGCGGTTCCGGCCGCTTCTGAATGACGAATATAGCCGCGACGTGCTCGGCGAACTGGTCGGGCTGGTGTCCCTGCCGACACAGCAGATCCAGGATTACGCCATGATGCAGCACGCCAATGCACCGAAGCGCATGTACAGCCATATTCCCTATGCAATCCTCTCCGGCGAGCCGTTCACCTTGAGCGTCGGCGGTTTGGCGCCGGGGCACAGCGTCTTGCCGCGCAAGCAGGACCGCTACCGCACCACGCAGGGCGTGCTCGATCTGGCTGGCCTGAACGAGCGGGCGCGCGCCTTCAAGCCAAGCGCGCAATCGGCGGACGTCCGCTTTTTGTGCGACACCTGGGTGAAATATCATCACGACACCGAGACAGCTGAGCGCATGTATGCGGCCGAGCAAGCCGCCGCGCCGGCACTGGCCGGCCAGGGCGCGGGGCTAAGGCGGGACGCCATCGCCGTGCTGCGCGCCCGGCACCGCGGCTGAGGCGGACGCACTGATGCAGATCGGCGATCTGATCCGCCGCTCCGGGCGCTACTATCGGGATCTGCCGTGCTTGAGCGAAGGCAGCCGCACCGTCAGCTTTGCCGAATTCGACACGCTGACCGATCGCGTCGGCAACGCGCTTTTGGCGCAAGGCTTGCGGCCTGGGGACCGGGTCGGGGTTCTGCTGCCCAATTCGATTGCCTGCCTGGTGGCCTATTACGCCCTGGCCAAGGCCGGTCTGATCCGCGTTAGCATGAATGTGCGCGAAACCGGGGAAAGCCATCAGTACAAGATAGACGATAGTGGTGCACGCGCGGTCATCCATGGCGGTGTTGAGGGCTTGGACGCCGAGTTCCTGATCGATCCGGATCGGCTGGACCATATGATGGCGGCAGGGGCGCAGGAACCCTGTGCCGTGGAGCGGGCGTTGGCCGATCCGCTGCGCCTGGGTTATACCGGCGGCACGACCGGGCAACCCAAGGCGGTTACCTTGACCAGCCAGGGCGAACTGTCCGAACTGTCGGCGTTCCTAACCGATCTGGTGCCAGACATCCGCACCGGCGACACGTTTCTGCATGCCGCCCCGATTGCCCATGCCTCCGGCGCCTTTTTCCTGCCCGCCCTGGTGCGCGGCGCTCGCTCGTTGATCATGCCGAAATTCGATGCCGAAGCCTTTCTGCAGCTGGCCGACGAGGAGCAGGCCAATCTGACTTTTCTGGTGCCGACGATGATGGCCATGGTGCTGGAGGCGGACCGCACGCAGCGCTCGACCCTGGATTTGCGGCGCATCGCTTACGGCGCATCGCCGATCGCGCCGAGCCTTTATGAACGGTTGGAAGCCCGCTTTGGGCGGGTTTTTGCACAAACCTATGGCCAGGCGGAGAGCCCCATGGTGATCACGTGCCTGAAGCCGGAGGAGCATGACCGTATCGGCTCGTGCGGGCGGCCCTTCACGATTGCCCAATGCGCCGTGGTCGATGAAGAGGACCGGCCGCTGCCTCCCGGCGAGGTGGGCGAGATCGTTTGCCGCGGCCCACAAGTGATGGCGCGGTATTGGAACCGCCCGGAAGCCACCGCTGAGACGTTTCGCGGCGGCTGGCTGCACACCGGCGATATCGGCCGCATGGACGAAGACGGCTTCTTCTACATCGTCGACCGCAAGAATGATCTGCTGATTTCCGGCGGCTACAATGTCTATCCGCGCGAAATCGAGGATGCGTTGCTGGCCGTCGATGGTGTCATCGAGGCCGCTGTGATCGGCTTACCCGATGAGACCTGGGGCGACCGGGTGCATGCGGTGGTGGCCGGCCGCCCCGGTTTGGACGGGGACGCGGTTTTGCAGGCGGTTCGGCCCAAGCTGGCCGGCTATAAAAGGCCCAAGGCCCTGGAGATCTGGGACGAACTGCCGAAAAGCCCAGCCAATAAGATCCTGCGTCGGGAAGTGCGCGCGCGGATACTGGCGCGGCAGCCCCATGGAGACCAGCCATGACCGATGCGATGCTGGTCTTGCACGGTGTTGCGATCAAAAAGCATGGCACCGCGTCTGAGGTGGCTGAGCTTTTGCAATTGGATGCCGATGCGGTCGCAGCGGCGCTAAACACCGCCGCCCAAAACGGGCGCGTGGTGCAGGCGAAGGGCAAATATTCTCTGGCGCCGGCGGCTCGGGTGGCCCTGAAAAGTGGCTATTCCGCCATGTTTGCGGAGCAACGCGGCGATCAGGCGTTTGTGGCGGCCTATGACCGCTTCGAGGCCATCAATACCGAACTGAAGCAGGTGATTACAGACTGGCAGGTCATGGAGGTCGGCGGCAAATCGGTGACCAACGATCATAGCGACCAGGCCTATGACCAGGCGGTGATCGACCGGCTCGGCGATGTGCACGAACGCGTCGAGCCAGTCCTGGAGCAACTGGCCCAGAGTCTGCCGCGCCTCAGCCGCTACCAGCAACGCCTGCTCGCTGCGCTGGAACGGGCAGAAGACGGCGAGATCGCCTGGGTCTCCGACGCCAGCTTAGGCAGCTACCACACCGTTTGGTTCGAATTGCATGAAGACCTGCTGAGGATCACCGGCAATGTCCGGAGCGACTGACGCCGGACTGGACCAGGCCCGGATCAGGCCCGGATCAGGCCAGGACCAGGCCAGGACCAGGCCAGGACCAGAGCAGCATCAGAACAGGACCAGGGATAGGATAAGGGCACAATGGACGAGCCGGACCGGCTGCACGATGTGGAAGCGTTGATCGACGCGTTCGAGGCCTCGGATTGGCGCGAGGCGCATATCAAGACTGCCGATATCGACCTGTTTCTGTCAAAGGACGCCGGTGCAGCCCGGCCGGCGGCGAGCGCTGCTGCAGCGCCTGACGCGGGTCCAGCGCCCGCCTTAACCGCCCAGCCGGCCGAACAAAGCCCAGCGGCCGCTGATCCGGTCGACCGAGCCGCCTCGGCACCCCAATCAGATGGACTGGTTGCCATCACCGCCCCCAATCTGGGCACCTTCTACCGGGCGCCCAAGCCCGGCGCGCCGCCTTATGTCGATATCGGGCAACGCGTCGAGGCTGACACCGAGGTTTGCCTGATCGAGGTGATGAAATTGTTCACCGCCGTGCGCGCCGAGGTCTCCGGCACGATCCGGGAGATTTGCGTGTCCGACGGTGAGGTGGTGGAGTTCGGCCAGGCGCTGTTCCGGGTCGAGCCCGAGGCTTGAGATGGGCTTCAAGCGTCTATTCGTGGCCAATCGCGGCGAAATCGCGGTGCGCATCCAGCGCGCCGCCCGCGCCTATGGTCTGGAGGTGGTGCAACCGGTGTCCGCGGCGGATCGCGACAGTCTGGCGGCGCGCCAGGCCGACCGCTGTGTCGTTATCGGACCGGCGCAGAGCAAGGCCAGCTATCTCAACGCGCGGCTGCTGGTGCATGCCGCCGCGGCCACCGGTTGCGACGCGTTGCATCCGGGCTACGGCTTCTTGTCGGAGCGGGCGGAGCTGGCGCGGCTGTGCGCCGAGGCCGGCATCGCCTTTGTCGGCCCGGAGCCGGAGACGATTGACCTGTTGGGCGACAAGCTGGCGGCCCGAGCGGCCGCTGAGCGCGCTGGCGTGCCGATCGTGCCCGGCGTCGATCGTCTGGACGACCCTAAGGCAGCGCTCCGGGCCGCCGATGACTTGGGTTATCCGGTGATTTTGAAAGCCTCGGCCGGAGGCGGTGGCCGCGGCGTCACGGTGGTGCACCGGCCCGACGCCCTGACAGCCGCCTTCGACCGTTCGTCCCACGAAGCAGCCGAAGCGTTCGGTGACGGCACGCTTTACATGGAGCGCTATGTTGAAAATGCCCGTCATGTTGAAGTGCAGGTCCTGGGCGACGGGCAGGGCGCGGCGGTGCATTTTGGAGAGCGCGACTGCTCGGTGCAGCGGCGCTATCAAAAGATCGTCGAAGAGGCGCCCGCGGCGATCATGCCGGAGGATGTGCGCCTGCGCCTGCATCGTGCCGCGCTGGATCTTGTCACGGCCGCCCGATACCGCAATGCCGGCACCGTGGAATTTCTATATGATGTCGACCGAAATGCCTTCTATTTCATAGAGGTAAATGCGCGAATTCAAGTCGAACATCCGGTCAGTGAGGAAATTGCTGGGGTCGATCTGGTCGGCCTGCAGTTGGCCGTGGCGGAGCAGCACACCCTACCGATGAGCCAGGACAGCATCCATCTGTCCGGCCATGCTGTGGAAATGCGCATCAATGCGGAGGATCCGGCGCGGCAGTTCCTGCCCCAACCAGGCCGCGTGGACCAGTGGCGGGCCCCCTCCGGCCCGGGAATACGGCTGGACACGCATATGACCGACGGGGCCATGGTGCCGCCCTTTTATGACTCCTTGATCGCCAAGCTCATCGCCAGCGGGCCGGACCGGCCGACGGCCTTGGCGCGCTTGGGCCAGGCATTGGACGCGTTCCGCATCGAAGGCCTGACCACCAATCTGCCGTTGCAGCGCTTCATCGCTCGGCATGGCGATTTTCAGGCCAATCGCATCAACACCCGCTGGCTGGAGCAGCACCTGCTACCGGCCTTTGACCAACAAAACGAGGCCGCTGATGGCGCATATTGAGTTTATCGACGAGACCCTGCGCGACGGACAGCAGAGCCTCTGGGGCATGCAGATGCAGGCGGGCATGGCCCTGCCGGTGGCGCCCCAGATCGACCAGACCGGCTTCCGGGTGATTGATTTGACCGGCTCTTCGCTGTTTGAAGTCTTGATCAAGCGGCGCCGCGAGAATCCCTGGGAGGGTCTGGACCTGCTGGTCGAGGCGATGCCACGCACGCCGTTGCGAGGCGGGATGCGCTCCAACGCCTCGGTCACCTTCGGGGTCACGCCGGATGCCTTGATGGACGCTTGGATGCGGCAACTGAATGTGCATGGCTGCCGCTCGTTCTGGATCTATGACGTCCTGTTCAATATCGACAAAATGCTGCGGCTGGCCAAGGTGGCGAAGGAATTCGGCTCTGAGGTCGCCGGCGCGATCATGTTCACGCTGTCGCCGGTGCATACGGATGCCTATTACGCGGACAAGGCGGCGCAATTGTCCGCCAGTCCGCATGTCGACACGCTGCTGCTGTACGATACCGCCGGTGTGCTGGACCGGGAGCGGCTCAACACCTTGGTCCCGGCGATCGTGGAGCAGGCCAACGGCAAGCCGATCGAATTTCATTCCAACAATCTGCTCGGCCAATCGGCCAAGGCGTATCTCGATGCGGTGGACTTCGGCGTCCGCATTTTGCACACCGCCAGCCGGCCCATGGCCAACGGGCCATCGGTGCCGTCTACGGAGATCATGGCGCGCAATCTGGACCTGCTTGGGCACACCCATGATCTGGACAGTGCTCGGTTTGGCCCGGTTGCAAAGCATTTTGAGCAGGTTGGCCGCGCCGCCGGCTTTCTGGTGAACCAATATGCCGAATATGATGTGCTGTCGACCCAGCATCAGATCCCGGGCGGCATGACCGGAACCCTGAAGGCGCAACTGGCGCAGCACTCTATGTCCGACCGGCTGGACGAGGTGCTGACCGAAACCGCTAAAGTTCGCAAGGAGCTTGGCTATCCGGGCATGGCCACGCCATTCAGCCAACTGGTGGGAACCCAGGCGGTTTTGAACATTGTGACCGGAGAGCGTTACAAGACCGTGCCGGATGAGGTCGTGCAATATGCTGCGGGCTTCTACGGCGACCCGGTCGCCCCGATCGATGCGGACGTGTTGGATCGGATCATGGCCTCTCCGCGCGCCAAAACGGTGCTGCAGTCGCCTCCTGAACAGCCAACGATCGAGGAGTTGCGAACCCGCTACGGCACCACCAATGATGACGAGTTGATCCTGCGCGCGCTGGTGCCGGAAGCGGATCTGGAAAAGATGCGAGCCGCCGGCCCGGTGCGCCGCGATTTTCCCCTGATCAGTTCGCCGGAATTGGCGCAAGCGCGCCGCTTGATGCAGGTGGCGAAGGCCCCGGTCGTGCAATTGCGCACCGACGGGCTTGACCTGACCCTGCGGCGCTGAGCAGCCACGGCCATGCCCGCCCGCCGCGCCGTCATCGTCGATATCGTCCGCTCGCCGTTCGGCAAAGGACGGCCCGGCGGCGCGCTGGCAGGGCTGCACCCGGTGGACCTTTACGCGCATTGTCTGACCGGTCTGATCCGGCGCACGGGCGTCGACCCGGCCTTGATCGAGGATGTCATCACCGGATGCGTCCTTCAGGTCGGCGAACAAGCGGCCAATATCGCTCGCCAGGCGGTGCTGGCGGCCGGCTGGCCGATCGAGGTGCCCGGCGTGACGCTTGATCGCAAGTGCGGCTCCGGTCAGCAAGCCATGGATTTCGCGGCGGCCGGCATCGTCGCAGGCGCCTATGATCTGGTGGTGGCAGGCGGCGTGGAACTGATGAGCCGGACGCCAATGAAGTCGAACCGGCAGGGCTTGGACAATCTGGGCCCATTGCACCACCGCCGGTTTCCCGACGGGCTGGTCGGACAGGGCATCTCATCTGAGCTGATCGCGGCGCGGTGGACCCTTAGCCGTGAGGCGATGGATGCCTATGCCCTTCGATCCCACCAGCGCGCCGCCGCAGCGGAAGACCGCGGGGAGACCGCACGGGACATTGTGTCGATCCCAACCGATGCCGGCATCGTTGATCAAGATGAAGGTGTGCGCCGCGACACCGATTTGGCTAAGCTGGCCGGTTTACAGCCGGCCTTCCGAGACCCGGCCCTGGTGAACCGCTTTCCTGACATCACTTGGTCGGTGACCGCTGGCAATAGCAGCCAGGTGACCGACGGCGCTTTCGCCATGCTGTTGGCCGAGGAACGCGTGGCCCAGCGGCTGGGGCTGACGCCGCGGGCCGCGCTCAGCCATTTCGCCGTGGTTGGCGATGATCCGATCTTGATGTTGACCGGCGTCATCCCGGCGACGCGCAAATGCCTGAGCCGTGCGCAATTGGCGTTGCACGATGTCGACGCGGTGGAAGTGAACGAGGCCTTCGCCTCTGTCGTGCTGGCCTGGGGGCAGGCGTTGCAGGCGGATCTGCAGCGGGTCAACGTCGATGGCGGGGCAATCGCACTGGGCCATCCGGTCGGCGCCTCAGGCGGCCGCTTGACCGCCAATCTGCTGCGCGTCCTGGAGCGAACCGGCGGGCGCTGGGGGCTGCAGACGATGTGCGAATCCGGCGGGATGGCCAATGCCACCCTGATCGAGCGGCTTGGCTGAGCGCGTCAAGAACGCGTCTCGGGCGCGTCTCGGGCGGGCAACTTTATGCGCTACGGCATCAGATTGGCGCCGCCATTGATCGCGATCGTCTGGCCGGTGATATAGGCGGCCTCATCGGAGGCAAGAAAGCGCATCAAGGCGGTATAGTCCTGCGGTTGAACGCCGCGGCCGGAGGGGTTGGACTGGGCTGCGTGCTCCACCAGCTCGGGTGCCTGGTCGCCGAAGAGGGTGCGGACTGCCTCGGTTTCGACAATGCCCGGCGACAGGCAGTTGATGCGGATGCCGCGGGGCGCCAATTCGGTGGCCAGATAGCGCACCAGGCATTCCGACATGGCCTTGCCCGCCCCGATCGCGGCATAGCGCGGAACGACCACCTTGCTGCCGCGGCTGGACAGAAAAAACACGCTGCTGCCGCGGTGCAAGATCGGAAGGCAGGCTTGCACCAGAAACAGGATCGAGGCACCATTGGTGACGGCGGCGCGGGCGAAGCGCTCCGCATCGGCCTCCAATGCGGCACTGGCATAGGCATCCACAGCGCAGTGCACCAGAATGTCCAGGCTGTCGACCAGGTCCGCCGCGCGCCCGGCGATCTCTGCGCATCCCGCCGGTGTGCCGGCATCGCCCTGGATCAGAAAACCGTGCGCCCCCTGAGCAGTCACCGCTTGCAGGGCCGCTTGGGCGGCTGCCTCATCGCTGCGGAAATTGATCAAGACCGTGCGGTCGGGCCCGGCGAAGGCCTCCGCGATGGCCCGGCCGATGCCTTTCGACCCGCCGGTGATGAGTATCGACATTGTGCTCCCTCCCTCCTTCGGTGCTTGGCAGCGGTCACTCGCGCGCGTAGGCGTCTGGTGACAGCCTGTTCAGAGCTAGCCGCGTGCGTCGGATGTGAATGCGCGCCAGCCGTTCAGCTCGTTTGGCTTCACCGGCAATCACCGCCGCGCCGAAGCCTTCATATTCATCGAAGCGCCGCTCGCGATCCCGCCCCACGAGATAGTCGCTGAATTGCAGACGGATGATGTGAATCTGCATCAGCGGGATGATGCGCTTCAGTTCCTCATTGCCGCCCGCGGCCAGCAGCGTGTCGTAGAAGTTGCGCCGGGCTTCCAGAAACGGGATGGTATCGCCGCGTTTGCGAAAGCTGAGCAAGCGGTCTAGGGCTGCGCGGACCATGTCCCGGTTCTTACCTTCTTCAATGCGCTGGGCGGCAAAGCGGGCCTGCAATCCGGTCAACGGCTCCAGCACCGCCAACAGATCATTGACCTCGCGCAGGGTCAGGCGGCGGATTTGTGCGCCGCGATTGGGGGTGTGCTTGACCATGCCTTCCGCGGCCAAGCGTTTCAGCGCCTCGCGGACCGGACCGCGGCTGACCCCGAGTTCAGCGGTCAAATCTGTTTCCACAAGCCGCTGACCGGGGACATAGCGACCAGAGCGCAGATTATCCTTGATGGTTTTGACGACAAGGTCGGATGAACTCATCTCTCTTCGACCAAGCTGGGCCTCGGCCTCGCGGTGCTGCGCTGCATCGGCCAGATAGGAGACGCGGGCGGGGATCATCATGCACGATCTTTCCTGTTGTTACAGACCTGAGCGGTGGCATTCTCCTACAATATTGTCTTGCCGCAGTGCACAAGCAAATTTCGGCTCTCACGTCTCACTGCCTGGCGGTTGTGCCGCCATCGATGACCAAAACCGCCCCGTTGCAGTAGGACGCCTCGTCTGAGGCCAGATACAGGCACCCGTGTGCCATTTCCTCCGGGGTGCCGGGTCGGCGCATCGGGGTTAGGGCCTCAGCTTGTGCGGGATCGTCGAACAGGGGCAGAACCGATTCCACCATCGGCGTTGCGGTCAAGCCCGGGCACAGGCAATTGGCGCGGATGCCGTCCTTGGCATAGGCAACACACAGGGACCGGGTCAGGTTGATCATGCCGGCCTTGGAGGTGCCGTAGGCATGTGCCACGGGCAGGCCCATGAACCCCGAGATGCTGGCAACATTGACAATGGCCCCGCCGCCTTGTGCCTGCATCGCCGGGATCACCGCCCGGCTGGTATAAAAGGCGCTGTCCAGATTGATCGCCATGACCGCGTGCCAATCCTCGGTGCTGGTGTCGTGCAGCGCATTCATCGAGCCCGGGCGCACGGCCATATAGCTGTAGCCGACCCCGGCGGCATTGATCAGGATATCGATGCGCTGAAGCGTCTCGGCCGCTGTCTGCATGGCGCGGGCTGCTTGATCTGGGTCAGACAGGTCAGCCGCCGCGAAATCGGCCTGTCCGCCGGCATCTGCGACCTCTGCCGTGACGCTTTGCAGGCGCGCCTCGGTCCTGGCGATGCCGAACACTTTGGCCCCTTCCGCGGCGAACAGTTTCATGGTGGCGCGGCCGATGCCGGTGCTGGCGCCGGTGATCACCGCGGTCTTGCCGTTGAGGCGTGCCATTGGGTCAGCCCTCCCTTCTTGCTTTTGCCGCCGCGTTAGCTGAGGCAGATATTGTGTTTGCGCGCTTCCAAGCGGGCAATGGTGCGCCGGTGCACTTCATCGGGTCCGTCCGCGATGCGCAGGATACGAATCCACGTCCACAGCCGCGCCAGCCCCGGGTCGTCGGACACGCCCGACGCGCCATAGGCCTGGATCGCGTCGTCGAGGATTTTCAGCGCCTTGTTCGGCGCCACCACCTTGATCATGGCAATTTCCGCGCGCGCTTCCTTATTGCCGACGGTGTCCATCATAAAGGCCGCCTTCAGCGTCAGCAGGCGCGCCATTTCGATGTCCATCCGCGCCTCGGCGATGCGCTCCTGCCAAACATCGAAATCGATCACGCGGCGGCCGAAGGCGTCGCGGTTGCTCAACCGGCGAACCATTTGCGCCAGGGCACGCTCAGCGGCGCCGATCGTGCGCATGCAATGATGGATCCGGCCGGGGCCCAGCCGGCCCTGCGCGATTTCGAAGCCGCGGCCTTCGCCCAAGATCATATTCTCCACCGGCACCCGCACATCCTTCAGGGTGACCTGGCCATGGCCGTGGGGCGCATAGTCATAGCCATAGACCGGCAGATTGCGGTCGACGCTGACCCCGGGCGTGTCCCGTTCCACCAAGATCATCGACTGCTGGCGGTAGCGGTCGGGATGATCCGCATCGTTCTTGCCCATGAGAATGAAAATCTTGCAGCGTCGGTCCGGCGCTCCGCCATTCCACCATTTGCGCCCGTTAATGACATAATGATCGCCGTCGCGGCGGATCTCGCAGCGGATATTCGTGGCGTCGGAGGAGGCGACCTCCGGTTCCGTCATCAAGAAGGCGGAGCGGATCTCTCCGGCCAGCAAGGGAGCGAGATATTTGCGCTTTTGCGCGTCGCTGCCGTAGCGCGCCAGGACTTCCATATTGCCGGTATCAGGCGCGGAGCAGTTGAAGATTTCCGGCGCATACCAGCTATGGCCCATGGCCTCGGCGAGGGGGGCATAGTCCACATTGCTCAAACCCGCGCCGTCTTCGCTGTCCGGCAGAAACAGGTTCCACAGGCCCGCGGACTTCGCCTTCGCCTTCAAGGTCTCCACGATCGGCGGAATCGCCCAGCGGTCCTCGCCGGCATTGATCTGCTGATAATAGACGGATTCATTGGGCAGAACATGCTCCGCCATGAATGCCTCGACCTTGGCCAAATAGTCTTTGGTCCGTGCGGAGTAGGTGAAATCCACGCCTGTCCCCTGAAAGCAGCGCCAATGGGCCTGACCGACCTGTGCGCCATTGACAGACGCACAATTCGGTCAAACAATATTGTCTAACAGTTTGCCGGTGGCACGGGAAGAGCGGTGAGGGTGCCGCGACGGCTGCCGGTCGCATCGGGGAGACGAGAATGAAAGCGGCGGTTTTCGAGGCGATCGGTCAGCCGTTGCGCGTGACCGAACGACCGGCCCCGGCGCCGGGACCACGAGACGTGATCATTCAGGTGAACTGGTGCGGGATCTGCGGGTCGGACCTGCATGCCACCCAGCCCGGCGATCTGGTGGTGCCGGCCGGCACCATCCTAGGCCATGAATTCTCCGGCACCATCGCGGCGGTGGGCGAGGTCGCGGCAGCGGAGTGGCGCATCGGCGAACGGGTCACCGCGGTGCCGATCCAGGCCTGCGGGGCGTGCGACGGGCAGTGCCGGCTAGGGATGGGTATCCATTGCCCGAACAACACCATCATCGGTTTCAGCCCGGAGGCTCAAGGCGCTTATGCCGGGGCGGTGCGGGTTGATATGGGCAATGTGCTGCGGCTGCCGGCGGATGTCGACCTGCGCATGGGGGCGACGGCGGAGCCGCTGGCGGTCGGCCATCATGTCATCGACAAGGCGGCGATGCGCCCGGGTGCCTCGGTGCTGGTCTTGGGGGGCGGCCCAATCGGCTTGGCCTGCACCCAATTCGCCCGGCATTACGGCGCCCGCAGCGTGCTGTTGAGCGACTTTTCCGTCGGACGCCGCAAGATCGCGCTGCAGATGGGCGCGGACGATGTGATCGACGCGGGCGCGGGCGATGCCGGTGCGGCGTTTGAAGCGCGCACCGGTCGTCGCCCGGACGTGATCCTGGAATGCGTCGGCGTGCCGGGCATGCTGCATCAATGCATTGAAGCGGTCGCGCCGCAGGGCAAGATCATGGTCTGCGGCGTGTGCACGCAAGCCGAAAGCTTCGTGCCGCTGACGGCGCTGGCCAAGGAGGCGTGCCTGCAGTGGGTGTTGGGTTACACCAAGCGAGATTTCGAGATCGTCTTGGAACTGATGGCCGCCCGCCGCATCGATCCCACCCCGATGATCTCCCATGAAATCGGCCTGGATGATCTGCCGCACCGCTTCGAAGCCCTGCGCAGACCAACAGACGAATGCAAGGTGCTGGTCAGCACGGCATAAGAGCCGGCAAGCAGCGGTCCCCGGCTCTTGCGATCAAAGGCATGATCCGACCTGAGCAGGATCCGACCTGAGCAGGATCCGACCGGCCGCGCCGCCCAAGGCGACACCAACACGATCAAGGGGCTTGGCTTATTCCCCCAACAAGGTGGCGATGCATTGAAGCTCCACCCGCGCATCCAACGCCAAGCCAGACACCTCGACAGCGGCTCGAGCCGGATACTTGCCCGGCTCGAAATAGGTTTTATAAACCTCGTTCATCGCGTCCCATTCATCCATGTCGGCCATGAAAACCGTGCAGTAGACCAGATGGCGATAGTCACGGCCCATCTGGTGCAAAACCGCGCCGATATTGTCCATCAACTGTCGCGTCTCGGCCTCGATACCACCGGGCACCAGGTCAACGGTTGCCGGATTGACCCCCAAGGTCCCGGCCAGATAGAGCGTATCGCCAACCCTGACGGCCTCGGAAAAGGGCAGATCCTGGTCGCGGAACGGTTCGCTGGACCAGAACATGGCCTGGCTCCACGCGCTGCCCGTCAGCACAAGTGCACACAAAAGGCTCAAAGCCAAGCGCATGAGCTGTCTCCCTTAGAAGCGATACTGCAGCCGCGCGCCGATCGGAATTGACAGGCGAGAGTCGGCGACGGCCAGGTCGTCGAACGGCGTTCCGAGAAAGGCTCCCTCGATCACATCCGGCTCGGAGGTCCAGCGGAAGCCGACCTCTACCGCGAAGCCCCAATTATCGGCGAAGGCATAGAAAAAGCCCACATCGACGCCGCCGAAAAACTCTGTCGAGGCTTCGAAAATCTGAATGTCCTCAAAGGCGAAGGGCGGCGGAAACGGGGCCTCAGCGGAAGCAAACGGGTTCGGCGCCGACAAGGTGAGGTCGATGCCTTCGACGAATTGGACCCCGCCATGCACGCCGATGAACGGTCGCAGCCGATCCTCCAGAAAATAATACCGCGCGCCGGCGTCGACATTATAGCTCCGGAACCGGGACAGGGAGGCTGTGACCGGCGCCGCCACGCCGCCGCCGGCAACGCCAGGGGTGGGATCGCCGGTGATATTGCCGATGACCAAAAAGCCGCCAGTGGCGTTTTGAAATTGCCCGGCGACATAGAGTTCGATCGCCTCGGTGAGGCCATAGCTGACTTCCAAGCCGGCGTCGGTGGTGGCACCATAGATGCCGTCAAAGCCGAAGCTAACCAGGTCGACGTCAACACCCTCGATGGTGACCACGGAGCCATCGACCAGTGCGGGCAGCGATGTGGTGAAATTCAACGGGGCGCTAAAATCATTGGCGAGGGTGAATTCGGCCCCCCCGATGACGGAAAAGGCGAATTTTCCGGCCCGCGGCCACAGTGGCTCCTGTTGAGCCTGGGCGGGCAAGGCTGAAGCCGCGGCCACAGCCGCCGCAAAAAGGCTGACACGCATCTTGTTTCCTCCTGTCGCTATCCGACGGCCGAAGCCGTCACGCCATTTTCTTTTCCAGGCGCTCGACGATCTTCTCAAAAAACTGTTGCGTTGTCAGCCAGTTCTGTTCCGGCCCGATCAGCAGCGCCAGATCCTTGGTCATGTCGCCGCCCTCCACCGCTTCCACACAGGCCGCCTCCAGCTTCTCCGCGAAGGCCTCCAGTTCCGGCGTGTCGTCCATCTTGCCGCGATATTTCAGCCCGCGGGTCCAGGCGAAGATCGAGGCGATCGGGTTGGTCGAGGTTTGCTCGCCCTTCTGATGCTGGCGATAGTGGCGGGTAACGGTGCCGTGGGCGGCCTCCGCCTCCACCGTTTGGCCGTCCGGCGTCATCAGAACCGAGGTCATCAGGCCCAGCGAGCCGAAGCCCTGCGCCACCGTGTCGGACTGCACATCGCCGTCGTAATTCTTGCACGCCCAGACAAAACCGCCGGACCATTTCATGCAGGCGGCGACCATATCGTCGATCAGGCGATGTTCGTAGCTGATCCCCTTGGCCTTGAACTGATCGGCGAATTCGGCGTCATAGATTTCCTGGAACAGATCCTTGAAGCGCCCGTCATAGGCCTTCAGAATGGTGTTCTTGGTCGATAGATAGACCGGATAGCCGCGCATCAGGCCGTAATTGAGGCAAGCCCGGGCGAAATCGCGGATCGAGCCGTCCAGATTGTACATGCCCATGGCCACGCCGGCGTCGGGGAACTGGAACACCTCCCATTCCTGCGCGTCGCCGCCGCCCTCAGGCTCGAAGCGCAGGCTCAGCCGGCCCTTGCCCGGCACCAGAAAATCAGTGGCGCGATACTGGTCGCCGAAGGCGTGGCGGCCGATGATGATCGGTTGGGTCCAGCCCGGCACCAGGCGCGGCACCTTCTGGATGATGATCGGCTCGCGGAATACCGTGCCGCCCAGAATGTTGCGGATGGTGCCATTGGGCGAGCGCCACATCTTCTTCAGGCCAAACTCCTCAACGCGTGCCTCATCCGGCGTGATGGTGGCGCATTTCACGCCGACGCCGTGGGTCTTGATGGCTTCAGCGGCGTCCACCGTGATCTGATCGTCGGTCTCGTCGCGCTTCTGCACGGACAGATCATAATAAAGCAGGTCGACATCGACATAAGGCAGGATCAGCCGGTCGCGGATCCACTGCCAGATGATCCGGGTCATCTCGTCGCCGTCGAGCTCGACGATGGGGTTCTTCGCTTTGATTTTGGCCATGGACGCGACCTTTCTTGCCAAACGGGGTGGGATCGAACGGGGCAGGACCAGGGGCACGCAACGATACCGCCGAACGCCCCCCGGCAGTCGGCGCGCACCCTAGCCATATGGACCGGAAAGGCAAGACGGGGAGCGCAGTACCCGGGCCGTCAAGGCAGCGCCCCTCTAGACGTGGCTGTGATCCCTAATCGGGCGCTTGGGTCGTCATCGGCTTAGGTTGGTGCATTGCCCGCAGGATGGGTGCTTCATTTGACGCGCCTGTCAAAACAATTCCGAAAATGCCGTTCGTGCCCCGCCGCCGGTTTCCAAGGCCGCGGCGATGGCGTCGTCTACATCGTCGACGACGCGGATCAGGCGGCCGGTTTC
The DNA here is from genome assembly GCA_050331575.1 of Rhodothalassiaceae bacterium. GTDB lineage: Bacteria > Pseudomonadota > Alphaproteobacteria > Sphingomonadales > Rhodothalassiaceae > JBHJGS01. Next base: position 33,403 of record JBHJGS010000032.1, read on the forward strand.
CGGGGCGGCGAAGCCCTTGTCGATGAGATGGCCGATCAGGTCGAGCAGCGGGCGCCAATAGTCATGCTGGTTGACCAGGATGATCGGCTTGTCGTGCAGGCCCAGCTGTGCCCAGGTGACCACCTCGACCAGTTCATCGAGGGTTCCGAAACCGCCGGGCAGAATCACGAAGGCATCGGACCGGTCGAACATAAGCTTTTTGCGCTCATGCATGCTGTTGACCAAAACCAGTTCCTGCACCGCGCGATTGGTAACTTCCGCGGTGTCCAGATGCCGTGGGATGATCCCTGTTACCGCGCCGCCTTGGGCGATCATCTGCTCGGCCAGCACGCCCATCAGGCCGATGGAGCTGGCACCATAGACCAGCCGCACGCCATGCGCGGCCAGAAGATCCGCCAAGCGACGGGCGGCCGCGGCAAAGCGCGGGTCATCGCCGGTCCGCGCGCCACAATAGACGCACACGCTATGCAGCACACGGGGCTGGGCGCGGGGCAGGCGGGGTGCAATCACCGGCGTACGTCCCTTGAACATAATCGGCGCAGAGCGTTACCATGGTGGTCACGCTGGCGGAACAGGCCAAAGCATGGTCTTATCATGACGGTGCGCGGCCGTTCTCGGCGCCAGGAATAGGATCGGAGTGTCTGTGCAGCCAAACCCGTATCAAGACCGTGCGCCCTCGGCCGGCCGCCGGATCCCCTTGGCAGCGGTCATTGCCGGGGCCGCCGTGGTGCTTGCCGTGATCGTGTGGCTGGTATTGCGACCGGGCCCGCCGGCTGAGCCACCGGCGCAGGAGAGCGTGGCGGCTCCGCCGGCTCCAACCGCCGCGGTGACACCGCCGCCGGCCTTACCGGAACCCAGCTTCGATGTGGTTCGCATCAGCCGGACCGGCACGGGTGTCATTGCCGGGCGCGCAGCACCGAATGCCAAGGTCGAAGTGTTGGAAGGCGAGCGGGTGGTCGGCACCGTCACCGCCGATCGCCGCGGCGAGTGGGTGCTTTTGCTGGAAAGTCCGCTCAATCCCGGCACCGCAGAGCTGAGCGTGCGGGCAATCTTGCCTGATGGTCGCATCGTGGCATCGACCAATGTGGTGGTCATCAATGTGCCCGAAACGCCCGGCGACGGCTTCGTTGCCTCCGATCGCTCCGGCGTTGTGGCGGTGCTCAGCCCCAAGCAAGGCGAAGGGGCCAGCCGTGTGTTGCAGCGGCCCGGTGTGCCGGGCGCGCAGGCGCGTGCGCTGGGCGTCGATACAGTGGATTACGGGCCGGAGCGTCCGCCGGTGGTTGCCGGACGCGCCGCCCCGCGGACATCGGTAAGGGTCTATCTGGATAATCGGTTCGTCGGTGCGGCCGAGGCAGATGCCGACGGCCGCTGGCAGGTTGCCGGGCAGCAGCCGCTGCGCCCGGGCGAGCATGTGCTGCGGGTTGACCAGGTTTTGGGGGAGACCGGCGTGGACTATCGGATCGAACAGCCCTTTACCGCCGGGCAGGCGCTGGATCCGGCCTTGGCGCAAGAGGGCGTTCGGATCCGCGAGGGCAATACCTTATGGGAGATTTCGCGGCAATTGTTCGGCACCGGCCGGCAATATACCCTTATTTTCCGGGAGAATAGCGAGCAGATTGCCGATCCTGACTTGATCTATCCCAATCAGGTTTTCCGCTTGCCTGACAGTGCAGACGATAGCTGAATGGCCGGCTCAGCGCAGATGCGCGGCGAGGTCCAAAAGGGCCTGACCCTGATCGAGCAAGACCAGCGCCAAAACGTGATAGACCCCGTGCATGCCGGCGTCGTCGGGCAGGCGCGTGCGCATGGTCCAGACGATCCGGCTGTCCGGGGTAATGGCGATCTCCAGGCCGGTCCTGCAGCGCTGCTTCAGCGCGAAATAGCCGCGGACGGCTTTGTCACGGCTGGATCGGCTTTCCACCGAAAAGGGCAGCCGCCCCAAATCGCAGGTGACGCTGAGCAGGCACCCGCCGCTTTCGGCAGCCAGCTTGGTTTGAAGCGCCAGGCCGTGCCAGTGAAAGCAGCCGTCGCCTTCCTTCAGTTGCGCCAACTGGCGATGGGCATGTTCCAGCCGGTCGTCCAGTCGCGTCGGCGGGGACGACACCGGGGTCGTGGAGGCCATGAACCGATCCAAACAAGCCCGCGCCGCGGCGCGGTAATGACAAGCGCAGCACGGGATAGGGGCTGCTGAACACAGCGGACTGTGCCGGGGCAGGGTTTAACGTCGCGTAAAGAGCATCGATGCGTTTCAGAAACGATCTTGGACAGCCGAGGAAGGGCCTTCGCTGATGCCCCGAAGCCTGGGCAGCGCCGGTGCAAGCCCCGCCCTGTCTGCGGGCGGGCAGTGGCGTGTGGTGCGGCGGTTCATGCCCTATCTGTGGCCCGCCGGCCGTCCTGGTCTGAAAATGCGCGTGGTCATCACCTGTGGGTTGATCGCCTTGGCCAAGGCGGTGCTGGTGGCAACGCCCTTCTTCTACAGCCAGGCAACCGACCGCCTGGCGGGGGAGACGGCACAAGCGGTCGCGGTGCCGGCGCTTCTTTTGCTGGCCTATGGCATGGCGCGCTTCGGCGCTGTGGCGCTGGCGCAGATCCGCGACGCGATCTTTGTGAAGGTGAGCATGCATGCCACCCGGCAGGTCGCGCTTGAGACCTTTGGCCATCTGCACAGCTTGTCCCTGCGCTTTCATTTGGAGCGCCGCACCGGCGGGCTTAGCCGGGCGATCGAACGCGGCGTGCGGGCGATCGATTTCCTGCTGCGCTTCATGTTGTTCAACATTCTGCCGACGCTGCTGGAACTGGCCCTCGTCATCGGTATCTTTGCGCGCAAATTCGCCGCCCCGATGGTGCTGGTACTGATCGCCGGCGTGGTCGCCTTTGTCGGCTTCACAGCGCTTGTGACAGAATGGCGCACCAAATTCCGTCGGGCCATGAATGAACGCGACAGCCGCGCCAACACCCGCGCCATCGACAGCCTGCTGAATTATGAAACGGTCAAATATTTCAACAATGAGGCTCACGAAGCCAAGCGCTATGACCAGGCGATCGCGGGCTATCAGAGCGCGGCGGTGCGCTCTCAAGGCAGCTTGAGTTTCCTGAATGCGGGACAGGCGCTGATCGTCAACGCCACGCTGGCCGCTGCCATGCTGTTGGCCGGCCAAGGCGTGATCGCCGGGGATCTCAGCCTCGGCGACTTCGTCTTGGTCAATAGTCTGCTGATCCAGTTATTTGTGCCGCTCAACCTGTTGGGCTTTGTCTATCGCGAGATTAAGCAGGCGCTGGTGGATATGGAGCAGCTGTTCGGCCTGATGGACGAAGACCGCGAGGTCGCCGACCGGGCCGGCGCGCGCGATCTGGCCGTGACCGGCGGACGCATCGACTTTCGCGACGTTTGGTTTCGCTACGATGAGCGCCGGCCGATCCTCAAGGGCATCAGCTTCAGCGTTCCGGCCGGGCGGACGGTGGCGATCGTCGGGCCGTCCGGGGCCGGCAAATCCACCATCGCGCGGATCTTGTATCGCTTCTATGATATCGACGCGGGTCAGGTTCTGATCGACGGGCAAGATATCCGCCAGGTCACGCAAACCAGCCTGCGCCGGGCGATCGGGATCGTGCCGCAGGATACCGTCTTGTTCAACGACACCATCGGCTACAATATCGCCTATGGCCGGCCGGATGCGCCTGTTGAACGCGTCGCTGAAGCCGCGCGCCTGGCCCAGATCGATGGCTTCGTTGCGCGCCTGCCTGATGGCTTTGACACCATGGTGGGTGAGCGCGGCCTGAAACTGTCCGGCGGGGAAAAACAGCGCGTGGCCATCGCCCGGACCATTGTCAAAGATCCGCCGATCCTGCTGCTGGACGAGGCCACCAGCGCCCTGGATACCGGCACGGAGCGGGAGATCCAAGCCGCGCTGGATCGCGTGGCCCAGGGGCGGACCACGCTGATGATCGCCCACCGCCTCTCCACCGTGGTCAAGGCCGATGAAATTCTGGTGCTGCGTGATGGCCGCATCATTGAACGCGGCAGCCACGAGGCGCTGCTGGCGGTCGATGGCGTTTACGCCGCCATGTGGGCCAGTCAGCAGCAAGGCACCGATCTGGCTGAGCCCGTCTCCGGCTGACCCCGGCCGGATGACCTCGACCCCTTAATGGGGCCGGCGCACGGCCTGGGTCAGCGCCACATAGAGCCGGCCGAGATCGGACGAGATCAGCGTGACCGCCAGGGCATTGCGGCCATCCTCCGCCATCGCTTGGCCCATCATCGTGTCAAAATCGGCCATGAAGCGGGTTGCAGCCGCCTTGAAATCGGCGTCTTGGCTGTAAAGCTGGCGCGCCCGGTCGCGCAGGCGGCCGGCGCCCAATTTATTGACCTGGCGGGCGAACCGGCTCTTGTCGCCCTTCAAGAAGCGCGCCCAGGCATCGTCGGGGATATCCTCCGACAAGGCTTTGCCGACATCGATGCTGTCTGACGCCAGCCGCTCCAAGATCTTTTGCGAGCATTCCAGAAACGGTGTGCGCATCGCCTGTGCGATCGACTCTTGCATTCGGCGCAGACGCCCATCCAACTGCTCTGCTGTCTGGCTGAGATCGTCTGAGCGCTTGGCAAGGCTCTGGCTGAGCGCCTCCCCGGCAGCCTCAGTGCGTTTGGCCGCCGCGATCAAGGCGTCGCTGGCACCGGCGAAATGCTGGTTGGTTTCATCAGACAGGCGGGCAAACCGCGCGCGATAGATATCCGCCAATTGATCCAGCGCCTGGCCCGAGGCCTGCACTCCGCGCGACACTGTGCGGGTCAGGCGATCTTGCAACCGAAGCGCCACGGTTTCCGCCTCGCCGACCAGATGATCGGTTGCCTGGGTGAGACCGGCGGTGCTCTCAGCCAACTCCGCGGCGGTCGTGCTGAGGCGGCTGGCGACCTGTTCCCGCGCTTGATCCAACGCGGCCACCTGGTGTGCGACCCGTGCGCTGAGGTCGGTCAACCGGTCAGCACCGTTGCCCGCGCCCTCGGCCAACTTGGCCTGTTGCTCCGCCAAGCTGGCTATGAGCGAGTCCAGGCGGGCATGGCCTGCGGACAGATCCTGCTCCAGCGCGGCGCGATGGGCGGCCATGGCCTGGCGTTGGCCCTCATAGATCTGCCCGGCGCCGGTGTGTACCTCACCCAGTGCGGCCAGGTGTCGCTTTAAGTCCGCGTCGGACGCGGCTAGCAGCGCCACGGCCTCATCGGCGCGGGCGGCCATTTGCTGAAAGCTCTGGCCGGCCGTCTCAACAAGGCCGCGCAGCCGGTCAGCCTGGGCGCCCAGGCCTGTCTCCTGCTGTTTCAGCTGATCCGTCAGGGCTTGGGATACCGTGTTGAGTTGCTCTGTTCGGGTGTCGATTTGGGTCCCGGCATGGCTGAGCCGTTCCAAGGTATCGCGGGCGGCCATATCCAGCGCGCCGATCTGTTGCGTCAGCCGGCTTTCCAGCGCCGCCACCGCGTCGGCTTGGCGGCCGGCGGTCTCACGCAGCGTCTCGTGATGGCTGCCCAGGCGCTGCTCAACTGAGCCGGCGGCCTCGGCCAGGGCGGTCATTTGGCTTTGCAGCACGGTCTGGGCATTGGCCAGCGGCACCAGTGCCGCATCAAGCGCTGCGTCGACGCGATCGGGCACCGCTGCCAAGCGCGCGTCTAAATCGGCGGTGAAGGCGTCGATATCGGCTTCGGCGGCCTGCAGTGTACCGGCCATGGCGCGTCGGGCACCGGCCAATTGCGCGACCAGAGCGTCCGCCGCGGCGCGGGCCTGGGCAATGGCGTCTTCGGCTTGACGTGTCAAGGCTGCGCCCTTTTCATCAAGATTGTTGCCCAGGCCGGTGACGGCGGTGGCCGCTGTCTGCGCTGCGGCAGCCATATCCTCCGCGGTGCGCGTCAGCCGGCCGCCGAGCCCGGCGCAAAACGCGTCCAGCGCGCGCGCCTGCTGATCAAGATCGCTCATGCGCCCGGTCAAAGTCTCGCACAGGCCAGTCAGCCGCGTTTCCAACGTGGTGACCATCGCCTCCGCGCCGCTTTCGGTTGAGGCGACCTTGCCGGCAAGCTCCTCCAACCGCGCCTCCAGTGCCGCGCTGTTTTCGTTCAGCCGTGTGCAGCCGGCCTGTAGCGCCTCGGTGCCTTGCGCCACGGCGCGTTCGGCCTTGGCCGTGCCGTCTTCAACACGCGCATGCACCGCGGCAAACTGCTGCTCCAAGCGCTCCACCCGCTGCGCCAATTCCTGGTTGACCGAGGCCAGGGTCTGGGTTTCTCGACGCAGACTGTCGCGTAAGGCAATTGCCCGCGCATCAGCATCCGCCGTGGCAGCGAACAAATTGACGATTTCTTCCTTGAGCTGGGATTCCAGCCGACCGACCCGGTCTGTCGCCCCACTGGCCGCCACATCCAACTGCTCAAGCGAATTGGAAAAGCGCGCCAAGGTCAGCTTCACTTTCGCCTCGGCGGCATCGACCGGACTGAACACATAGTTTAAATCATGCTTCAGCTTTTCACGGTCATCCTGGAATAGGCTGCGCCGGTTCACGCTGGCCGCAATCAGCCAGATCAACAACAGGGGCGCCAGCGCCAGGGTCATCAACGGCGCAAGGGATTGCGGGTCTTGCCAGGCCGGCTGCCACGCCTGGACATAGCCATAGCCGCCCAGCGCTGCCAGCCAGGCAAGCGACGCCAGCCCGGCGAACAGCAAGACGCGCGGTCGTGCCTGGGTTTTCCGCGCTGTGCCGCGGCCGCGGGCCTCCTTGCGGGCCTGGCGCTTCAACTGCTTCGGGTCAAGCCCTTGGGGCGCCTCGAAGGTGATCGTGGGCTTCATGATTTCCATCCCGCACCGCACCATGGCCTGCTTGGCGACGGCTTGATGCTGTTGCCCCCTGTTTTTAACACAATACCGGGCTTGGTCCGGCCGTGCAAACTGAAGGTTAACCATCGTCTTGTCTAAAGATCGTTAACCCCGGCGGCCTTATGGTCACCGCGCGTCCACCAGACTAAAGGCAGGCCAAAGCGAGCATGTCCCAGCGCCTCGATTTGCAGCATCTTGCCCTCATGGCCGAAGGGGACGAGGCGCTCATGCAGAGTGTTTTAGAGAATTTCAAAAGCAGCGCACAGGAGTGCCTGGAGCGCATGGCTTCCGCGCGTGCGCCGGATGCCTTTGCTGCGGCGGCGCACCGGCTGAAGGGGGCGGCCCGCTCGGTCGGTGCCTGGTCTCTGGCCGAGGCGGCGGCCGCGGCAGAACAGGCCGGCTTGGAACAAGCACCGCACGCCGCGCTCAGTCGGGTGCAGCGGGAACATGATCTGGTCACGGCCGAGATCAAACATAGGTTGTTGTCCGCTGCGTAGATCGGAGCGGCGGGCGACACCCGATACGGCCCGGGAGGGGAATACAGCATGTCGCATTTGGATCTGGAACGTCTGACCGTCATGGTGGTGGAGGATAGCATGTTTGTGCGGTCCTTGATTGTCAGCTCGCTGAAGCTGATCGGCGTGGGTCAGGTGGTTGCCAAGGAACATGGCGGCGAAGCCATCGAATTGATGAAGCTGATCGCGGTTGATCCGATGCTGGCAGGCGTTCAGGGCATCGACATCATTTTTTCCAATTGGGAGATGTCGCCGGTTGATGGCATGATGCTGCTGAGATGGATCCGGCGGCATAAGGAAAGTCCCGACCGGTTTATCCCATTTGTGATGATGACGGCCTATTCCGACCGGGAAAGGGTGACCGAGGCGCGCGATATGGGGGTGACGGAATTCACCTATAAGCCATTCACCGTGACCGCTCTGGCGGAACGCCTGATCTCGATCATCGAGCGCCCGCGGCAGTTCGTGCACACGCGCACCTATTTCGGGCCAGACCGCAGGCGTCAGCAATTGTTCGCAGACTTCTCCGAGCGCCGTAAGCTGACCGACAAGAGCCCGGAAGTGGAAGTCATTTATGGCTGAGCCGGACAAAAAGCCGAAAGTGCAGGTGCGCTTTTACCGGTTCAAGAATCGGTTGAAGGAAAAGACCGGCGGGTTGGGCGTGCAGGGCCAGCTGACCCTGTCTCCGGAGGCGCTGCAGGCCGCCCAGGAGGCGTTTGAACAGATGGCGGAGGACTATCCCGACTGGGTCTCCGGCCTGATCGGCAAGCTGGCCACCTGGCATGGGCGCTGCGTCGATACGCCTGACAAGCGCCACGAATTTTTCTCCAACATGCACGACATCGCCCATGACATGCAGGGCCAGGGCGGGACCTTCGGCTATCCGCTGATCACCAGCTTCGCTGAAAGCTTGCACAACTTCACAACCCCCACCAAGGGCGAGATCACCGATGGCATGGTCGAACTGGTCAAGGCGCATGTCGACGCGATGCGTGCGGTGATTTCCGGGCGGGTGTCCGGCGACGGCGGCGAGATGGGCACGAAGCTGAAGAAATCGCTGGAAGAGGCGATCGAACGCTACCGCAACCGCACCACCGACGATTTGGAGCGCGACCGGACCGATTTCGCCAAGGTGCAGCGGGATTAGGCTCGAAGGCCCTGCCAATCAGCCCGGCTGATCCGATAGAGCACATGCGGGCGCAGCGGATGGCCCTCGCTGACATCGGGATGGTCGAAATCGCTGGCCGGATCATAGCACATGCCGATTTTGCGCATGACGGCCTGTGACGGCATGTTCTGCTGCGCGGTCAGCGCGACGATTCTATCCAGACCGACCGTTGCAAGGCCGAAATCGCGGGCGGCCAGCGCCGCCTCACTGGCCAGGCCCTGGCGCCACCAGTCCGGATCGAGCCGCCAACCGATCTCAACGGCGGGGGCGAAGGCGGCGGCAAACCGCACCCGTGCCAGCCCGACCAGGCCGATGAAGCCGCCCCCCGCTTTGGGCTCCACCGCCGAAAATCCAAAGCCGTCGGTGCGGAAGCTCGCCTGATAGCGCGCCACGGCGGCTTCGGTTTCGTCTGCGGTGTAGCGCCGCTCGAAGTGGCGCATGACCCTTGGATCCTGATTGTGCCGGGCGAAGACGGGCACATCCTCTGCGCGCCAGCCGCGAAGGATGAGCCGGGATGTTTCCAAAACGGGAGCGGGCGCGAAGGCGAGCATGATCTGATCCGTCGACAACAAGCTCGGATCATGCCCAAAAGTCCGGCCGGAGCACAGGTCGGCGCGCTGAGAAACCGTTGCAGCACCAGCGTCCGCGACCGGCGGTTAGAGCGTCGGGCGCCTCAGGCGGCCCGCGCCTGTTTACGCAGGCGGCGCTTGTTCCAATGATAGATGGCCCGCGCGGCGACATGTTCGTATGCCCACTTAGCCACTGGGCGGATCACCGGAACCCGCGTGACCCGGGCTAGCCAGCGCCACCGGGGCAATTGCTGCCAGATCGCGATGAAAGCATCCACACCCACCAAGAGCCGCCCTTCAGCGGTTTCGGCGTATAGCCGGCGATAGGCACAGTTCTGCCCGAGGCCGTGATGCTCCAAGGCGCTGGCATGTTCAGACACATCAATCCAGGCCAGATCGGTCCGGCCCAGACGCTGAGCCTCGGCACGATAATGGCCGATTTCCGCACTGCAGATCGGGCAGGCGCCATTATAATAGGTGGTCAGAGACGCAGTCATAGCAGGTGATACGGATGCACGGCCTCAGGCGTTCAGTCGGCCCGAGTGCGGCATGGCGCCGCTCAGCTGGCATCCGCGCTGAGTGGCTGCAGTTTCCATACCATGCCATCGGCCCGATCAATCAGCACATACAGATGGCCCTGGGCATCCTCTGCCACGTCGCGGATGCGTTGGCCCAGCGGTATATGTTCCAGCGCCAGGGCATCGTCTCCGGTGATGCGCACGCGGGACAAACCTTGCGACACCAGGCCGCCGATCAGCGCGTCACCCTGAAAGGCCGAAAACGCGTCGCCCTGATAGAAGATCATCCCGGATGGCGCAATGACCGGGGTCCACACGGCCAAGGCATCTTCGAACTCCGGATGCGTCGGCGGATCGGGGATGTCTTCGCCATCATAATCGGTGCCCCAGCTGACCACCGGCCAGCCATAATTGACGCCCTTCTTGATCTTGTTCAGTTCATCCCCGCCCAGCGGGCCCATTTCCGCGACATAGAGCGTCTGGTCCTTGGGATTGAGCGCGGCGGCCTGAATATTGCGATGCCCGTAGGAGAAAATTTCCGGTTCCGCGTCGTCGCGATCCAGAAACGGATTGCCTTCGGCGGGCTGACCCTTGCGGGTGATGCGGATGACACTGCCCAAGGTGTTGGACAGCTCCTGAGCCGGCTGGAATTTGTAGCGGTCGCCTAATGTGACGAATAGGATGTCATCATCTTCAAACGCAATGCGGCTGCCAAAATGGTTGGGGCCGGTCACCTTGGTCGTTTGACGCCACACGGTTTGAAAATCCTCCAGCCGGCCATCGGCCAAGCGGCCGCGGCCCACCGCCGTGCCGGCGCTGTCGCCGTCCCCGGGCTCAGCAAAGCTCAGCCAGATCAGCTGATTGTTTTGGAAATTCGGATCCGCCACCACGTCCAACAAGCCGCCTTGGCCGTTCGCCCACACCTGCGGGGTTCCGCCGATCGGGGCCTTCTGGAGCTGACCATCGGCGCTGATCAGGCGCAGACGGCCGGGTTTTTCCGTCACCAGCGCGCGGCCGTCGGGCAGGATCTCAATGCCCCAGGGATGATTGAACCCACCGGCGACTTCGGTGACCTTGATATTGCCGGCTTCCGTGCCGATGGTCTCAACCGGTGTCGGCACTTTCGCAGCCGCGGGCACGGCGAGCACGAGAAGTGCGGCGAGGGACTTGAACATCGGCGGCCTCCAGCAAAGCGGGTGAGGAACAGGCGCTGGGGCAACGGCCGGTCCGGCTGCGTGGTTCCCAGCGGCACTGCAGAGCTTGACGGGATGGTCCGGCCGACCGACCGGTCCCTTGGCCCCTTTGGCCGCCGGGCCACAATCTGCGGTTGCGCTCAGGGCCTGGTCATCCGATCAATCGCCGTCGCGATTGATCGGATGAGGCCCGCCGTCTTCATGGGCCGGGCAACATGATGGTCTAGCCTTGCAGTTCCTTCTTGCGCGCTTCCATGCGCCGGCCCAGTTCCTCCAATTCGTCTTTTGAGAAGACGTCCCGCGCCTTCGCGAAGATGTCCTTTTCCTCTTCGCTGGCATGATGTTCGATCTGCTCACGCAGAACCCGGGCGCGGCCGGCAAAGGCGTCGCTTTTGGTCTGACTACCTTCCACATCCTCGATCACCACCTCCTCGACGATGTGATGTTCCTCAAGCGCCTCGTAGTAGAGCTGCGCATGGGCTTGACCATCGGCCTCCTTAAAGGCGGGATAGAAGATTTCTTCTTCAAGCTGGGTGTGGATTTTCATTTCCTGCTTGATCTTAGCCAGCAGATCTTGACGCGTTTTCTCTGCCTGATTGGTTGTATCGGTCAATTGAGCAAGCAATTTGCGAACTTTGTCATGGTCCTGTTTCAACAGGTCCAAAGCATTGGGCATCGGAACGTCTCCGCAAAAAGGGAATCGGTCCGCTGAGAACTCGCCACGCGGCCAGGAGTTCCCGGTACAAACCGCGGCCTGTCTGGCTTCGCCGCGCCGATACGCTGCGCCGGTACGCTGCGCCGATATGCTGCTACGGGCTGTGGCCCCTTATTCCTGAGCTGACAGCTGTTGTTTGGCGATGCCTTCCTGGCGGATCAGTTCGGCCAGAAGGGTCTCGCGGTCCATCGGCACAGCTTTGTCTTGAAAGTCAGCCAAAAGTTTGCGGATCACATCTTCATCGCCGGGTTCCTCGAAATCTGCCTTCACCACGGTGGCGGCATAGTCCTTGGCGGCCTCGCCCCTCATCCCCAGCTTCTCAGCGGCCCACAGCCCGACCAGACGGTCGCGCCGCGCGCGGACCCGGAATTTGGTCTCCTCATCGCGGGCGAATTTGGTCTCAAACGCCCGTTCGCGGTCATCGAAATTGGTCACTGGCGGATCCTTTCTAGCAGCATCGTCGATGGGATAAGCGTCTAGCGCCACTTGCCCGCTGCCCTCAAGCGTCTGGATGTTGTTCGCCGCCAGCCCTTGGGATAAGGTCAATGCCTAAGGTGCCCGCTGGGCGGCGCCGGGCGCAGTGTTTGCAAGACGGTAGAAGAAGGACAGCCGCCTATGGGCCGCCGCCGGCAACTTTACGAAGGCAAGGCCAAGATTCTGTATGAGGGCCCAGAGCCCGGCACCATCATCCAATATTTCAAGGATGATGCCACGGCCTTTAACGCGCGCAAGAAGGCCACGCTGCAAGGCAAGGGCGTGCTGAACAACGCCATTTCCGAGCATGTGTTCACCGGCTTGGAAGCCATCGGCATTCCCACCCACTTCATCAAGCGTCTGAACATGCGTGAGCAGTTGGTCCGCGCCGTGGAGATCGTGCCGGTGGAGGTGGTTGTGCGCAATGTCGCCGCGGGCTCCCTGTGCAAGCGTCTTGGCCTGGAAGAGGGCATGCCGTTGCCGCGGGCGATTATCGAATATTATTACAAGTCCGATGCGCTGGGCGACCCATTGGTGGGGGAGGAGCATATCCTCGCCTTCGGCTGGGCGCTGGATGAGGAGCTGGACGACATTGTCACCTTGTCGCTGCGCATCAATGATTTCTTGAACGGCCTCTTTACCGGCGTGGGCATCCGTCTAATCGACTTCAAGCTGGAATTCGGGCGCTTCTACACCGACGAGGATGTGCGCTTGATCTTGGCCGACGAGATCAGCCCGGACAATTGCCGGCTGTGGGATGCCAAGACCCACAAGAAGCTGGACAAGGACCGCTTCCGCCGCGACCTCGGCGGCGAGATCGAAGCCTATCAGGAGGTGGCGCGACGGCTGGGTGTGCTGCCATCGGCCGATATTCGTGATATTGCCGACGCACGGCAGGAACAAAAGTGAAGGAAATCAGGCGGATGAAGGCGAAAGTTCATGTCACGCTGAAACCGGGTGTGCTGGATCCGCAAGGCAAGGCGATTGCGCGGGCGCTCGGCCAGCTCGGCTTTGACGGTGTGGAAGAGGTTCGCCAGGGCAAGATGATCGAGATCGACCTCACCGAAACCGATGCAGCCGTCGCCCGCGATCGCGTCGAGGCCATGTGCCGGCAATTGCTGGCCAATACGGTGATCGAGACCTATTCCATCGAACTGCTCGCCTAGGCGAAACGCCGCGACCGCGCCGCAAAGCCAGACCGAGGTCTGAGCACAGCCCAGAGCCCACACACCCCTCCAATGCCGCCGGCGCCGCGGTGTCTCAACCACTCCCGCCCCCCTGGCGGAAGCCGGTGTCGACACTTCTCCGTTCCCTAGCGGCAGCCGGGGTCCATGGTGGGGACGCACACGGGCCTTCGAGCCCTAAGCGCCGTCGTCCGTGTGCCTGGATGCTGGCGTTCGCCAGCATGACGGGACGGCGGTGGCTCGACATTCCGCCGCCCCCTTGGCGGAAGCCAGTGTCGACACTCCTCCTACCCTTGCGGAAGCCGGGGCCCACACTCCTCCGTCACCCTGGTGAAGGCCGAGGTCCACACTCCTCCGTCACCCCGGAGGAAGCCGGGGTCCATGGTGGGGACGCACACGGGCCTTCGAGCCCTAAGCGCCGCCGTCCGTGTTCCTGGATGCTGGCGTTCGCCAGCATGACGGGAGAGGGCGGCTCCACACTCCGCCGCCCCCTGGCGGAAGCCGGGGGCCACGCGTCCTCGTCCTCCTCGCCGAAGGCCGGGGCCCACACTCTCGGGTCCCCCGGCCGAAGGCCAGGCTCCACACGCCTTCGTCACCGAGGAAGCGCGGCGGTGGGGGGCGGTCTGGCCCTGTCGCCGGCGCGGAGCTGGGCGGGTTAGGCGGCTTGTTCGTACAGCTCCGCCACGCGCTCCCAATTCACCAGATTGTCGAACCACGCCTCCAGATATTTCGGCCGGGCGTTGCGATAGTCGATATAGTAGCTGTGCTCCCAGACGTCGCAGCCGAGCAGGGCGGTGCCGCCGTGGACCAGAGGATTTTCCCCGTTCGGCGTTTTGGTCACCTTCAGCGTGCCGCCGTCAACCACCAGCCAGCACCAGCCCGAGCCGAACTGGGCCACGCCGGCATCGATGAATTCCTTGCGGAACGCCTCCAGGCTGCCGAAATCTTCCTGGATCTTGGCGTCCAGCGTGCCAGGGATCGCGCCGCCGCCATTGGGCTTCATCCACTGCCAGAATTCGATATGGTTCCAGTGCTGGGCGGCATTGTTGAACACGCCGGCATGCTTGCCGAAGCTTTCGCGGATCACCGTGACCAGATCCTTGCCGTCGAACTCGCTGCCCTCGATCAGGCCATTGCCCTTATCGACATAGGCCTGGTGATGCTTGTCGTGATGATATTCCAGCGTCTCTGCGGACATGTAAGGCGCCAACGCGTCATAGGCGTAAGGCAGGTCCGGTAGCTGCAGATTCGGCATGACAGTCTCCCTTCGGGGCGTCGTGGGTGGGACGGTGCGGTCAACGACCGCGCCGGGGCTCAGGGTCCGCCGGCCACGGTGCACCCGATCATCCCGATCACAGGGCGAAAATCAAGAACCGCTCCGACGCCCCCATATCCTGGTCTTTTGTGGACGACGTCTACCAAATATGGCAGGATTGACAAAGACCGACGAGAACAGGACAAGAACATATGCCCTGGCTGGATCAGATCGACGCGACCGCCGCCCCGAGCCTGGCCCTGGCCGCCATGATGGTGTTTCTGGCCGGGCTGGCGATCGGGTTGGTGGCCGGGCGCTGGGGCCGCGGTCGCCTTGAGCGGGAGTTGGCCGAGACCCGCCAGGATCTGGTCGTTGCCGAGCAAGAAGCGGCGCGCTTGGCGCCGCTGGAGGGCAAGCTGGCCGAGCAGGCTGAGCTGCTCACCGACCTGCGCATCGAACGCGCGGATCTGAGCCGCACGATTGCTGAGCGCGAACGCGCCTTGGCGGCGGAGCGGGCGGAACTGGACCAACGCTTTAAGCTGGTCGCCGGCCACGTGCTGCAGGAAAGCCGGGACCAATTCCTGGCATTGGCTGGTCAGAGTTTCGAAAAGCACAAAGCCATGGCCAAAAGCGATCTGGACCAGCTGATCAAGCCGATGGCCGAGACGCTGGAACAGTATCGCAAGAATCTGGCCGAGATCGAAAAGGCGCGCACCGACTCCTATGGCAGCCTGCGCACCGAGCTGAAGCAGGTGGCGGAGGCCCAGGCGCAGGTGCGTGACGAGGCCAAGCGGCTGGCCACCGCGCTGCGCGATGGCGCGGGCGTGCGTGGGCGCTGGGGCGAACAGCAGCTCAAGCGCATTCTGGAACTGGCCGGCATGGCGCAATATGTCGATTTTGATTGCCAGGTCGCGGTGCAGGATGCCGAGGGCCGCGGCCAAAAGCCCGATGCGGTGATCCGCCTGCCGGCCGACCGGGTCATCGTGGTCGACGCCAAGGTGCCGATGAGCGCCTATATTGATGCGCGCAACGAAACCGACCCTGAGCGGCGGACGGATCTGTTCCGCGAGCATGCCAGGCAGGTGCGCGCGCAGATGAAGGCCCTGGCGAAGAAGGGCTATGCCGGCGCCTTTGAAGAGGCACTGGACTCGGTGGTGATGTTCCTGCCGACGGAGGATCTGGCCGCCACCGCCTGGGAACATGATGCCGCGCTCTATGAGGATGCGTTCCGCGCCCGGGTGCTGATCGCCACGCCGACCACGCTGTTTGCGCTGGCCAAGGCGGTGGCGCATGTTTGGCGCAATGAGCGCGCCGCGAAGAATGCCCATGAGGTCGCCCGCCTGGGTCGCGACCTGCACGACCGCGTCGCTGCCATGGCGGGCCATGTTCGCCGGTTGGGCAGCAGCCTGGACACCTCGGTGAAGCACTATAACGGCTTTGTCGGCTCGCTGGAGCGCAAGGTCCTGCCCGCCACGCGCAAGTTCAAGGATCTGGAGATCGTCTCCGCCGATGCCGACGATCTTGGGCTTGACGCCGTGGACAATCCCGCCCGCCCCCTGGCCGCCCCGGAACTGGCGACGGAACCCTATCCCAACGCCGCGGAATAGGGGCGCTGTTCCGCGGCAAAGGTCTCGCGCAATAGACCTGGGCGCTCGCCAGGGTGACGAAGCAGTGTGGACCCGCCGCTTGCCCGTCATGCTGGCGAACGCCAGCATCCAGGACCACGGACGGCGGAGTGTAGGGCTCAAAGGCCCGAGCCCGTCGCCACCATGGACCCCGGCTTTCGCCGGGGTGACGGAGGAGTGTGGGCCCCGGCCTTCGCGAGGGTGACGAGGGAGTTTGGACACCGGCTTTCGGCAGGGGAACGGCGGAGTGTGGATCCGCCGCTCCGCGTCATGCTGGCGAACGCCAGCATCCAGGACCACGGAAGGCGGCGCGTAGGGCTCAAAAGTTCGAGCCTGCGGCGCCATGGACCCTGGCTTTCGCCAGGGTGACCGGGGAGTGTGGACCCGCCGCCCCCCGTCATGCTGGCGAACGCCAGCATCCAGGACCACGGACCGTGGCGCTTAGCGCTCAAAAGTTCGAGCCTGCGGCGCCATGGACCCTGGCTTTCGCTAGGGTGACGGGGGAGTGTGGACCCACCGTTCCCCGTCATGCTGGCGAACGCCGGCATCCAGGGCCATGCACGGATCAGACGCGGACGCTGCCATGGCGAAAGAGAGCCGGGCTGAAAGGCGGTGTCAACCAGGGCAAGGGGCGGTATGTGACGGCGATAAAAACCCTTTGTTTGGTGCTGGGGGACCAGGTCACGCCGGAGATTTCCTCGCTGGCGGCGTGTGACCGGGAGCACACGGTCGTGCTGATGGCCGAGGTGGCCGAGGAAGCCACCTATGTGCGACACCACAAGAAGAAGATCGCGTTCCTGTTCGCCGCCATGCGCCATTTCGCCGCCGAGCTGGAGCAAAAGGGCTGGCCGCTGCGCTATGTGCGGCTGAATGATCGCGAAAATCAGGGCAGTCTGGAGCGCGAGGTGGCTCGGGCGGTCGCCGACCTCAATCCGGAGCGGATCCTTGTGACCGAGCCAGGCGAACATCGCCTGCGCACCGCCATGGACGACTGGCAGAGGCGCTTCAACCGACCGGTCGAGATCCTGCCCGATGATCGTTTTCTGTGTTCCATCGACGCCTTCAGGGATTGGGCGGACGGCCGCAAGACGCTGCGGATGGAAAGCTTCTACCGCGAGATGCGCCGGCGCGCCGGCCTGTTGATGACCAAAAACGGTGAGCCCGAGGGCGGGCGCTGGAATTTCGATACCGAAAATCGCAAGCCCGCCGGCGGCGACTTGGACCTGCCCAAGCTGTACGCCACCCGGCCCGATGAGACCACCCAAGAGGTGATCGACCTCGTCGCCGACCGCTTTTGTGACCATTTCGGCGACTTGGAGCCGTTCCGCTTCGCCGTCACCCGCGCCGAGGCGGGCCGCGCGCTGGACGCCTTCATCGACCGGGCACTGCCCTGCTTCGGCGATTATCAGGATGCCATGCTGGCGGCGGAAGACTTTCTGTTCCACTCCGTGCTGTCGATGTATCTGAATTGCGGGCTGCTCGACCCGATGAGCGTGTGCCGACGGGCCGAGCGCGCCTATTATGAGGGCCATGCGCCGTTGAACGCGGTGGAAGGCTTCATCCGCCAGATCCTCGGCTGGCGCGAGTTCATCCGCGGCATCTATTGGCTGCATATGCCCGGCTATACCGAGCGCAACCATTTCAACCACAGCCGCGCCCTGCCGGACTTCTACTGGACCGGCGAGACCGACATGCGCTGCCTTGCCGAGGCGGTGCGCACCACCCGAGAGCACGCTTATGCGCACCATATTCAGCGGCTGATGATCACCGGCAATTTCGCCCTGCTGGCCGGCCTGGACCCCGGGCAGGTGCAGGAATGGTATCTGATCGTCTATGCCGATGCCTATGAATGGGTCGAAGCCCCCAATGTGGTCGGCATGGCGCTTTATGCCGATGGCGGCGTGTTCGCGTCCAAGCCCTACGCGGCCGGGGGCAATTATATCAACAAGATGTCGGACTATTGCAGCGGCTGCGCCTATGACGTGAAGACCAAAACCGGCGCGACGGCCTGCCCGTTCAACTATCTGTATTGGGATTTTCTCGGCCGCAACGAGGCCAGCTTGAAGGCCAATCAGCGGCTGCGTCCGATCTACAGCACCTGGGGGCGCATGAAGCCCGAAACCCAGCAGGCCTATCGCGACAGCGCCGGTGCCTTCCTCCGCAAGATGGAGCAGGGCAAGCGGGTCTAGGGCATAAAGTGGAGGAAGCGCGTGTGGCCGCATAGGCGTTGGATGGATATATATGGTCTCGACCTAGGCTCTGTTGACAAACTTTTTAGTCCAGATGCGAGCGGCGGCAATTTGGATGAAGCCGAGATAGCTTTCGGATGTTTTGTCGTATCGCGTTGCGAGGCGGCGTGAGCATTTGAGGGTGGCAAAGCATCGCTCGA
>JBHJGS010000033.1:0-5742 GCA_050331575.1 Rhodothalassiaceae bacterium
GCCGCCGCCCGCGCCGCCGCTAACGCCGCCGCCGCCGACGGCGTCGCCGCCTACGACGCCGCCTTCGACGCGATTGAGGCCGATGCCTATTGGTTGGAAGGAGTCTCCGATCGCGATGCGGCAGCCGCAGCCTTGCTCGCCACGCCGCTCTGGGCGAATCAGCCGCCGCCGGACTTTGTTGATGCGTTCCTGGCGCGTCTGGACGGCGAAGACGGCCACTGGCGCGTTTGGCGGAATTGGTACCGGCGATTGGAAGACGGCCAGCCCGCCTGGGACTTGGTGCCCGAAGAGCAAGGCCGCTTCCTGCTGACGCTGGCCGAGCAAAAGGAGGGCTTCTGGAAAGCCGAGGCCAAATCCGTCAATGAGCAGATCGCCCAGTGGCTGGCGGACGCCCAGGCCGGGCGCGACCTTAAGCAGCTGGTCATCCGGCAAGACCAGGCCTTGCAGCATGATCGTCAGCCGGTGCGGGATTATCTGGGCCGGCGCGTCCTGGCCGAGGCCCTGGCCCGACGCCTGATCGAAATCTGGGAGGCGGGGCAGACCCCCCGTGCCGGGGCGGTGCCGGCCGGGTTCGTCGCGCATATCGATGCGCCCTGGGGCGGCGGCAAAACCAGTTTCGCGGAGTTCGTCGCAGAGGCGCTGAGCGACGGGCCCTTTCTGAACAGCACCAGAAATCTGACACCCAAGCAGCGCGTGCCTTGGATCATTGTGCGCTTCAATGCCTGGCAATACAGCCATGTTTCACCGCTGTGGCGCTGCTTCTATGAAGAAATCCGCCGGCAATGCTTTGACTCGATTCGCCGAACCCGCCGGGCGCCCGGCATCGCCGGCTCAAGCGGGACAATTTGGCCAAAGGAATGTCCGGGGCGCTATACACAATGGGCCCGGCTTTGGCTGCGCGAGGGGTTTTGGCGCATGGGCGGCTGGCCCAGCCTGGGGCAATTCGGCTTTCTGGTCGGCTTGGGCATCGTTGCATTTTACTTGCTGGGCGCGGTCTTCAATGGCCAAGGCGACACCCTGCTGAAGAGCTTGGGGGCGGCGGCCACCGCGATCGCCGCCTTCCTCGGCCTGTCCGGCCAGTTTCGCGCCGCGTTGGCACGGCTGAGCGGGGCGGCGCACAGTGCGGAGATCGAAGCCGCCGGCATCGGCGCGCTGGACCCGACGACGCGCCTGCGCAAGCATCTGGACCAGATGTTGACGGAGGTCGAGCGGCCGGTGCTGGTGATCGTGGATGATCTGAATCGGGTCACGCCCGACCATGTCGCCGAGCTGATCCGCGGCATGCAGACGATTTTGACCAGCCCGCGGCTGATCTTCCTGCTGTTGGGCGACCGGCGCTGGATCGCCAAGGCCTATGAACTCTATCATGACAAGATGGCGGATCTCGACGTCGACGCCGAGATCGGCTTCGGCGAGCGCTTCGTGCAGAAGGCGATCCAGCTCTCCTTCGTGCTGCCCGGCATGGCCCATCGCAAGGAGGCCTATGTCCGAGCCCTCTTGCTCGGCCCCGACGCCGCGGATCGGCCGGAACCGATCGAGACGGTGGGGGATGACACGCAGACCGGCGATCCGGAACCCTCGAGCCCGAACGGGCCAAAGGAAAAACCGGGCGGTTCGGGCGGGCAACCAGAGAATGGCGAGCCCGACGCGCCGCCCCCTCCCGACGACCCGCCGGCTGAGCCAGCCCGGCGCACCGCGGTTGAGGCGGTGCAGGCGCAGATCGACGAGGCGCCCGAGATCGCGGGCAAGGTGCGCCATGCGCTGGAGGGGCTGGCCGCCCTGTTGCCGGACAATCCCCGCCAGATCAAGCGCATCTTGAATGCCATCGCGCTCTATCAGGCCAGCTTGACCCTGGTGGAGGCCGATGAAGAGGGCCTGGAAACGCCGGAGACCCAGATAAACGGCGAAAAGTGGCGCAAGATGGTGATCGCGGTTATCGCCCAAGCGTCCTTTCCGCAAGCCTGGCAGGCGATCACCCAGCATCCGGATTTGCTGATTGGGCTTCAGGGCGTTGAAGAAAGCGCGCCCGACCCGGCAGCAGAGTCCTTAGAGCAAGTGACCCGGCATCCCGCCCTGGTTCAGCTTCTGACCGCCGCCCCCTTCGGCGAAGGCGAAGAAGACCGGACCGCACTGACCCGGGATGACATGCGCTGGCTGCTGCAGGTGGTGCCCGGGGACAGCGTCTGGACCGCCGAGGAGCACGCCACACCATCGGCTTAGGGCAGGGCTCGATCCCGCCTGATCACGGCGGAGCGGCTGGGGCGCGGCGGGCCAGGCTGTCTTGCAGCAGCAGGCAGGGACGCGGGCGGGCCGGCTGCGGCTCAGTCCCCGGCGGTGAGGCGGCGGTCGAGATAGTCGCCGCAGCGCTGTTTCAGATCGTCCAGCTGGCCTTCGAAGAAATGTCCCGCGCCGGCCATGGTCTGCTGTTCCACGGTGATCTGCTTTTGCTGGCGCAGCTTCTCCACCAGTTTGGTGACCGAGTCCGCCGGGACGATCTCGTCCTTGTCGCCATGGATGATCAGGCCGGAGGAGGGGCAGGGCGCCAAGAAGGAGAAGTCGTACATGTTCGCCGGCGGCGCCACGGAGAGGAAGCCGCGCACCTCCGGCCGGCGCATCAGCAGCTGCATGGCGATCCACGCGCCGAACGAAAAGCCGGCGATCCAGGCGCCATTGGCATTGGGATTGTAGGTCTGCAGCCAGTCCAGCGCGGAGGCGGCGTCGGACAGTTCGCCCACGCCATTGTCGAAGCTGCCCTGGCTGCGGCCGACGCCGCGGAAATTGAATCGCAAGGTCGCAAATCCGCGCTCGGCGAAAATGCTGTACAGGTGGTAGACCACCTTATTGTTCATGGTGCCGCCATATTGCGGATGCGGGTGCAAGACCAAGCCGACAGGCGAGGTGGGGCTGGCACCGGGCGCATAACGGCCTTCCAGGCGGCCGTCCGGACCGTTGAAGATAATCTCGGGCATCAGGGGGACACGTGATCGATAAAGTGAAATCCGGCCGGCTAGGGTGCATTGGCAGGCCGGTCTGGATGGTTACATATAGAGGTCAAAGGATATTGCGCAAGCATGAGACAGCCGAGCCTGTATCTTGACCATAATGCCACCGCGCCGGCCGCCCCCGGCGTGGCCGAGGCCGTGCGCGAGGCCTTGATCAAAGGCGGCAACCCATCCTCCGTGCACCGCTCCGGCCGCGCCGCGCGCGCGCGGGTGGAGGCTGTGCGCCACGCCCTGGCCGAGGCGGTCGGCGCCAAGGCTCAAGAGATTGTGTTCACCGCCGGCGGCACCGAGGCCAATGTCTGGACGGTGACAGCCGCTCCCGTTGAACGGCTGATCGTCTGCGCGGTGGAGCATGCCAGCGTGCTGGAGCCGGCCCAGGCCTGCGGCACGCCGCAGCATCTGGTGGCGGTGGACCAGGACGGACGGCTGGACCTGGCGGATCTGGAGCGGGCGTTGGCGGCCCCCGGCGGCCGGGCGCTGGTCTGCCTGCAATCGGCCAATAATGAGGTCGGCACGCTCCAGCCGGTCAGCGAGGCGGTCGCGCTGGCTCACGCGGCCGGCGCGCTGGTGCATATCGACGCCACGCAAAGCCTGGGCAAGACGGCGCTGGCGTTTCAGAGCGATCTGATGACCGTGTCGGCCCACAAAATCGGTGGGCCGGCCGGGGTCGGCGCGTTGATCGTGCGCGAAGGCGTGGCGCTGCGGCCGCTCTTGCCCGGCGGCGGGCAGGAATTGCGCCGGCGCGGCGGCACGGAGAATCTCGCCGGCATCGCAGGCTTTGGCGCCGCACTTGCGCATTTGGACGCGCGCCGGGCCGCTCATGCGACCCTGGCCGCTGTGCGGGATGACTTGGAAGCCCGCTTGGCCCGCCTATGCCCGGATCTGGTTGTGTTCGGGCAGCAGGCGCCGCGCCTGGCCAACACCAGCGCCTTTGCCGTGCCGGGCCTGGAGGCGGAGGTGCAGCTGATGCATCTGGATCTGATGGGGGTGGAGGTCGGCTCCGGCTCGGCCTGTTCCTCCGGCAAGGTCAGCCCCAGCCATGTGCTCGCCGCCATGGGTGTTGACGAGACGCTGTCGCGCTGCGCGATGCGTCTGTCGTTCGGACCGGGCCAGGATCTGGCCGCGGTGGAGCGGTTTTTGGCCGCGTTTGAGCCCCTGTATCGTCGCAAGGCTGCATAATCTGATGCCCGCGCCCATTTATATGGATTATCAGGCCACCACGCCGACCGATCCGCGCGTGGTCGAGGCCATGCTGCCCTATTTCACCGAGCGGTTCGGCAATCCCCATTCTGCCGCCCACCGCTATGGCTGGGAAGCGGAGGCGGCGGTCGCCAAGGCACGCGGCCAGATCGCCGGCCTGATCGGCGCCGAGGCGGACGAAATCCTGTTCACCTCCGGTGCCACCGAGGCCAACAATCTCGCGGTCAAGGGCGTGGCCGAGGCGTTTCACGGACGCAAGCAGCATCTGATCACCGTGACCACCGAGCATAAGTGCCTGGTCGAAGCCGCCCAAGCCTTGGCACAGCGCGGCTGGCGGGTGGATTTTCTGCCGGTCGCTCCGGATGGCCGGATCGATCTGGATCAGCTGGCCGATCGCATCGCCGAGGACACTGCGCTGGTCTCGGTGATGATGGTGAACAATGAGATCGGCGTGATCCAGGACATCGCCGCCATCGGTCAGCTGTGCCGGCAGCGCGGCGTGCTGGTGCATACCGATGCGGCCCAGGCGGTGGGCAAGCTTGATCTCGATCTGAGCCGGCTGCCGGTCGATCTTCTGAGCCTATCGGCGCACAAGATGTACGGGCCGAAGGGGATCGGCGCGCTGTATCACCGCCGGCGCGTGCCGCTGCGGCCGCAGATGCATGGCGGCGGCCAGGAACAGGGCCTGCGCTCCGGCACCTTGGCCACGCCGCTGTGCGCGGGCTTCGGCGCGGCCGCAGCACTTTGCGCGGAGCAGGGTGCTGCGGAACGGGAGCGGCTAGCCACGCAGATGGCGCGGTTTCGCGAGCGGCTGACCGCTGCGCTGCCGGATCTGATCATCAATGGCAGCCTGACCCATCGCTGGGTCGGCAATCTGAATTGCAGCTTCCCGGGGCTTGATGGGGATCGGCTGCTGGCGGATTTGCGCGGGCTGGCGGTGTCCTCCGGCGCGGCCTGTGCCTCAGCCGTGCAGGGCCCGTCCTACGTCTTGCAGGCGCTGGGCCGCAGCGAGGCGCAGGTGAAGGCGGCCCTGCGGTTCGGCATCGGCCGCTTCACCACCGATGACGAGATCGCCCGCGCCGCCGATCTGGTAATCGCAGCGGTGGAGCGCCAGGGCGGCTTGAAGGCCGAAGCGGCATGACCGTGCGGGTCATCTTCAAGGACGGGCCCGATCAGGTTGAGGCCGCCGCTGAGCCCGGCGACACGCTGCTGCGCGTGGCCCACCGTGCCGGCATCGATCTGGAAGGCGCCTGCGGTGGTCAGATGGCCTGCGCCACCTGCCATCTGCATGTCGACAAGGGCTGGCTGAAGCGCCTCGCCCCGCCCAGCCCGGAAGAGCTGGACATGCTGGAACTGGCCGAGCATTGGCGGCCGAATTCGCGGCTGGGCTGCCAGATCCGCATGACCGCCGCCCTGGATGGCCTGATCGTCGCCCTGCCGCCACTGTGATGCCTCCCGGCAGCGCGCCACCCCCGGCGTGCCCTGCCAGTCCCCCGCCGCCTCACCCGCCGGCGTGACCGCCCCGCCAGTCCCCCGCCCG
>JBHJGS010000034.1:0-36560 GCA_050331575.1 Rhodothalassiaceae bacterium
CTCGAACCGCCATCACAAAGGGTTCAAAAAATGCCCACTCGGCATCTCCCATCAGCAATCGTGCCAAGATAACCTCCGCAAAAGCTATCTTGAATCAGATTTTAGCTCGCTTGTGAATCCAGTTTGTCAACAGAGCCTAGGCCTTGAGTCGGGGGATTAATCCGAATGAAGTTATTACCGTTTCTATACTCCCGTATCCGATGATCAGGCTTTGTTGATAGGCTGAATATCGGGTGTTCCATTGAGGCCAAGTCACCTTTGGGTGTCGCGTCAAAGATATCACACACGAAAAAGTCTTGCTGCACATACCGTTCCGGCAGCAGCGGCGATCGATCCTGTTTCGTAGTTTCACCCACCGATGCAAGCCAATTCGTAGGTTTACACACCAAGATTCGTAGGTTTACACACCGATTACGAAAAATCATCCCGAATCAGACTTTATTATCAATGACTTATGGCATTTCCAGAATCCCACCGCGCATGAGCGCGCGGGCGCAGGCATTGGCGGTGGCGCCGGTGGTCAGCACATCGTCGACCAACACAACGGGCCGGCCGGCAACCCGCCGCGGCTGGCGCACCGCAAAGGCGCCGGCGACATTGCGGCGCCGCTGGGACGGATTGAGGCCGCCCTGGCTCGGGGTCGCGCGCTTGCGGATCAACGCGCCCGCGGCGAAGTCGCGTCTGCACCGTGCCGCCAGAATGCGGCCAAGCAGGACCGCCTGGTTATAGCGCCGTCGACGCAGGCGTGAGCGATGTAACGGCACCGGCACGATCACCGTGTCAGGCCCCAATAGCGGCGCGGCAACGCGTGCCAGATGGGTCGCGAGCACCGGTGCCAGATCGGTCCGGTCGCCGCGCTTGAACGCCAGGATCAGGTCTCGGCTGACAGCGGCGTAAACGAATGCCGCGCGCGCACACGGATAGCGCGGTGGCCGCGCCAGGCAGGCGGCGCACACGCTGCCGTCGGGCTGGGCCAGTTCGAAAGGCAGGCCGCAGCGCGCGCAGATCGACCCGGTGATCGGCGTCAGGCCGGCAAAACACTCGCCGCAGACCCCTGCGGCAACGGTCTCCGTGCCGCAGGACGCGCAGCGGTGCGGGAACAGCCCATCGATCAGCCGTTCTGCGGCCTGGCGCCCGAACTGCCAAGCCGGCCAACGGCCCAGCCGCGCCACCGCATCATTCGCCCTGCCCATGACCTGCTCCCGCCAAACGCGCTGCGATTACGGCATCGCAGCGGCGTGACGCTCCGATGGCGGCGCGCCCGGGCAGCGCCGCGCCCGGTCATCGTCTACCATATAGTCGCGCGTCAGCGGCAGGCTATCGACATGTCGGCAAAGCTGGAACTGGAAAACGGCGAATTGCTGATGCCGGAACGCCATTTCCGAGGCCGCCAGATAGAATTCCCACATCCGGCAGAAGCGCTCACCCATAAGGGTCTCAGCGGCTTCTCGGTTATGGTGGAACCGCTCCTGCCAGCGCTCAAGCGTCAAGGCGTAATGCCCGCGCAGCACCTCTAGATCGGCGATCAACAGCCCCGCGCGTTCGATCGCCGGCACAATCTCTGACAAAGCCGGGCAATAGCCGCCTGGAAAGATATGGCGATCAATCCAAGGGTGCGTATCGCCCGGTCCGCCGAGCCGCCCGATGGTTTGCACCAGCGCCACGCCGTCATGGGCGAGCAATTGGCTCAGCTTGCCGAAATAGCTGTCATAGTTGGCCGGGCCGACATGCTCGAACATGCCCACCGAGACAATCCGGTCAAACTGGCCATCAACCGCGCGATAATCCTGCCGTTCGAAGCGCACGCGCTGGTCCAATCCGGTGGATGCGGCGCGAAGGCGGGACCGCTCTAGCTGCCGGTCGGACAGGCTGATGCCGGTCACCCGGGCGCCCTCCCGCGCCAACGCCAGCGCCAACCCGCCCCACCCGCAGGCGATATCCAGCACTGCTTGATCCGGTTTCAGCCGAAGCTTGGCGGCCAGATGATCGAGCTTGGCCTGCTGGGCCTGCTCCAGATCCGCCCGGGGGTCGGCAAAATACGCACAGGAATAGTGCAGGTCCCGGTCCAGAAACAGATCGAACAGAGCGTCGGGCAGATCGTCATGATGGTTGGCATTGGCCCGGGCGTGTCTCGGCCGGATCGGGCCGGTGCGCCGGGACCGGCGGAACCACCCCCGGCCGCGGGCGCGGGTCAGGCCGGGCGGACGCGGCATGCCCATCAACAGATCCAGCAAGGCGCGCACGCTGCCCCGCTCAATGCGGATTGCACCGTCCATGTACAAATCGCCCAAGGCGTTGTCGGGGTCGGCGATCAGTTGGCGCGGCACGGCGGGGTCATCGAACCGCACCGCCACCTCCGGCCCCGGCGACGAGCCCAAAAGGCGATGGCTGCAGCCGGCGGCATCGATGATGGTCAGGCTGCCGCGGTTCAAATGTTTGCCGAGGATCTTGATCAGATCCATGACGCGCTCTGTGCTTGCCATATATTCCTCCAGCCGAACCGCCGCCGCGGCAGCCGGATGCATCTCAGTGTGGCGCCAGGGCAGCGAACAAAATTGATTGCGGTCAGCCTCGCCCGCCGGTTTAAGCGGTGAAAACGTGTTGGCCATCCGCGGGGTTGCAGCAGGGACAGCCGATGACCGACGCACAGCGCCTAGAACATGAGCATAGCCGCGAGGCCATTGCGCACCGGCTGGCGACCGGCCGGCCGCCATCTTATGTGCGCGATTGGGTGCAAGGCGGCATCGACGGGGCGATCACCTCCTTCGCGATCGTCGCCGGCGCCGTCGGCGGCGGCTTGGGAGCCCGCGTCATCGTGATCCTGGGCTTGTCCAGCCTGGTTGCCGACGCTGTGTCCATGGCCGCGGCGAATTTCTCCGGCACCCGGGCCGAGGCTGAGGAGCGCACGCGCCTGCTACGGCAGGAGGAACGCCATATCGCGCGCGACCCGGCCGGTGAACGGCGCGAAATCGAAGAGATCTATCGACGCAAGGGCGTCCACGGAGCCGAGTTGAGCCGGCTGGTCGATATCCTGGTCGCCGACAAGGCGCGCTGGATCGATGTGATGCTGCGCGAGGAATATGGCCTGGCCGCGCAGCCGCGCTCGCCCTGGCGCGCCGGGCTGGCAACCTTTGCGGCGTTTCTGGCCTGTGGCGTGGTGCCGATCGTGCCGTTCCTCACAGGCGTGGCCGCCGCCCCCCTGCTGGCGGCCCTGTTAACCGCCTTGGTCTTCGCGGGCATCGGCTGGGCCAAGGGGCGACTGGCGCCCGGGCCGGCGTGGGCCGGGGCGCTGGAGATCCTGCTGATCGGATCGGCCGCCGCCACCGCCGCCTATGCCGCCGGAGCCTTGATTGACCGTCTCGTTTAGTCGAAGAATAGACGATGACAAACGGGGAGGGTCGGGTGCGGTTCTTGGCAGCGATAGGATTGACGGCAATCGTGAGCGGGTGCGGCGGGTCACCGTCACCGCAGGCACAGTTGCGCGCGGACCGCGGCGCGGAAGATTATTGGAACCATTGCGCGGCCTGCCATGGGCCGGAGGGCAAGGGCGATGGCCCGGTGGCGGCGTTTCTGACCTAGGCGCCGACCGATCTGACCCGCATCGCCGCGCGCAATGACGGTGACTTCCCGGAGCAAAGAGTGCGCTGGAGCATTGATGGCCGGTTGGACGTTCTGGCCCATGGCAGCCGGGTTATGCCGGTGTGGGGCCCGGCCTTCCGCCACCAGGTTGAGGCCGGCCCGATCCCGCCGGCCAATCGGGAGGATGCACCAAGGGAGGACCGAATCGGCGATTTGGTGGACTATTTGAAGCAGTTGCAGGCACCGGCCGACTGATTGCCTTGGCAGGCCAGCCCCTGGATCTTAGCTAGAGTGGTGAAAGGAGACAGCCGCATGAGCCAGCGCAAGCGATCCCCCCATGAGCCTCAAGACCAGGGAAACAACCCCGCGCCAGACCAGCCCAAGCCCCAGGAGGTCGGCGGCCGCGACGGGCCGGAGCCCACGCGCTACGGCGATTGGGAAGTCGGCAGCCTGTGTACGGATTTCTAGGGAAACATCCGAGCGGTTCGTCGCGCAATCGATATGGCGCCTCAGTCGCGCGGGACGGCTTGTTCAACCCAGTCAATCATCTTGCGGGACACCTCGTCCATGGCGGTGTCGAACGCGCGGGCGAGATCGGCGGGGGAGCGCGAGGCGGCATCCGCCCTGGTCTTGAATTGCCGGGCGTCGATCAACTCCACAGGTCCGTTGCGCACCAGTTTCGCGGCGATGGTGACAGAGACATTGGGCGCGCCATTAAGCTCGGCATGGAAGTCGCGCACGTCCAGCTTGAGGCGGTAATCGGCCGGGATCTCCAAAAGACTGCCGCCGCCGATGGTGTGCCAGGGGGCGGCATTGTCAAAGCTGGCGATCAGATAGCGGTGCAGGATCAAGGGCGTGCGGCTGGTCCAGCGCGCACCGTCCAAATAATTCACCCGATGCCCGCCAGGCGACTTGATCGCGATATCCGCCCCGATCAATTCTCCCGGCATGGTCGGCTCATCAACAATAAGGATAAACTCATCGGTCTTGGTTTCGACATTGTTGGTGAGCGCGGTGAGGGCAACATGATCGGGAGCAGGCCCAGAGCCCGGCAGCTCGATCAGCGGGCCACAGGCCGCTAAAGCCAGACTTGCCGACACCCCCAGCCCCAGCCTCGCCCGCGTCACTGCGTTTCTCCCACAATCGGTTTGGGTTCACCAAAGATCACGTCGATCGGCGCCTCTTCAAAGCGTTCCACGATGCGCTGGGTCGCCAAAGTCAGGCGCCGAAGATCCGCGATCAGACGCGTCGATTCAGGCAGCGCATTGTTCACGAAAGTGCTCAAAGCCTCGCGGTTTTCCTCGATCACGCCGTTGAGGCCGGTGAGCAGTGCCTCCGCCTCTTCCAGCGTTTCTTCCGCCTGGACCAGCGTCGTGGTCAGTTCCTGGTCGGTCAGATCCTGCGCACTGGCCATCAAGGTGCGGGCGTCTTCGGCGACTTGGCGGAACGCGGTCAAGGTATCGTCCAGTTCCGCCACGGCGCGGTTGATATCCTCCCGGCGCGCGGCCAGCGTTCCGGTCAGACCTGCGGCATTGTCAAAAATCCGCTGAATATTCTCCACCGTGGTATCGTCCAGCAGCACTTGCAGCCGTTGCATGGTGGTGATCGCGGTGCTCAGCAATTCCGGCGCATTTTCGAAGATCGCTTGCAAGCCGGACCGTTCCGAGGGGATCCGCGGCAGGCCGTTGGCATCGGCATCGCGGGTCAGCGGCTGCTCTCCGGCCGCGCCGCCGCGCAATTGCACGATGGCCAAGCCGGTGAAGCCTTGTGCCTCCAAGGTCGCCACCGTGTCCGTGTTGACCGGTGTATCCTCATCAATGCGCACCACCACGCGGACCAGTTGCGGCCGGTCCGGCACGATTTCGATCGCCGCGACCTGGCCCACCGGCACACCGTTGAATTGCACCTGGCTTCC
Organism: Rhodothalassiaceae bacterium; assembly: GCA_050331575.1. Classification (GTDB taxonomy): domain Bacteria; phylum Pseudomonadota; class Alphaproteobacteria; order Sphingomonadales; family Rhodothalassiaceae; genus JBHJGS01. The sequence continues at coordinate 5,495 of JBHJGS010000034.1, forward strand.
GGAGGACAAGCCGGCGACCGAGCCTTCAAAGAAAATCTCGTAAGACATCAGGTCGCGATCAAAATCGCCGCGCGCCAGCCAGATAATGAAGGCGAACATCCCTGCCACCATAAGCAGCATGAAGATGCCGATTAGAAGATGGTGGGCACGTGTTTCCATGGGGGCGGAGCTGACCGACGACGCAAGACGAGGGGTGCTTAGACACCAATTTTTGCCGCCCGCGCACGCGGACCGCGGAAATATTCCTGCACCCAGGGATGATCGAATTGCAGCAATTCGTCAATGGTGCCGACTGTCAGGACCCGCTTTTCCGCCAACACCGCAATTCTGTCGCAGATGCTGTAAAGGGTATCCAGATCATGCGTCACCAGGAAAACCGTCAGCCCCAGATTGTCGTGCAACTGGCGGGTCAAGCTGTCGAATTTGGCCGCGCCGATGGGATCGAGGCCGGCGGTGGGTTCGTCCAGCAGCAAGATATCAGGATCCAGCGCCAGGGCGCGCGCGATGCCGGCGCGCTTGCGCATGCCGCCGGACAGCTGGCTGGGCAGCTTCGGCCCGGCATCGGGCGGCAGGCCGACCATCGACAGCTTGTAGCCGGCGATCTCGTCCATCAGCTTCTGGGACAGACTGTAATGCTCGCGCAGGGGCACCTGGATATTCTGCGCCACGGTTAGGGTGGAGAACAGCGCCCCATCCTGGAACAGGACGCCCCAGCGGCGTCGGGCGATCTGGCGCTCCGCTGCGGTCAGCTGGTCCTGGCGCTGGCCGAAGATCTCAACATGGCCGGCGCGCGGCGTTTGCAACCCGATGATGGTGCGCAGCAGCACCGACTTGCCGGTCCCCGACCCGCCGACCACACCGATCACCTCGCCGCGCCGCACATCCAGATCGAGATGGTCGTGGATGACCTGAAAGCCGAACTGATTGCGCACGCCGCGCACGCGGATGGCCACGTCCTGAGATTTGTCGACGATGCGATCTGCCAATGTCGGCATGGTCAGAACGCCCAACCGATAACGGTGAAGAAAATCGCGAACAGAGCGTCCAGCACGATCACCAGAAAGATCGACTGCACCACCGAGGCGGTCGTATTGCGGCCAACACTGTCGGACGTGCCGGACACCGCCAAGCCCTGAAAGCAGCCGGAAATGGAAATGATGATCGCAAACACCGGCGCCTTGATCACCCCGACCAGGAAGGATTTCATGGTCACCGCGGCATGCAGCTGATTGATGAAGGCCGACGGCCCGATGTCCAGCGTCGCCCAGGCCATCAGCATGCCGCCCAAAAGCCCCATCAGATCGGCGAAAAAGGTCAGGAGCGGCAGCATCAACATCATCGCGATCAGCCGTGGCAGCACCAAGACGTCGATGGGGTTCAGCCCCAGCGTACGCATGGCATCGACCTCTTCACGCATGACCATCGAGCCAATTTGCGCGGTAAAGGCCGAGCCGGAGCGCCCGGCGACAATGATCGAGGTGAGCAGAATGCCCAATTCGCGCAACACGGCGATGGACACCATATTCACCACCAACACCTCCGCGCCGAACTGACGCAGCTGCACCGCGCCTTGATTGACGATCACCGCGCCGATCAGCAGCGAGATCAGCCCGACGATCGGCATCGCCTTCAAGCCGACATATTCCATCTGGGACACCAGGGCATTGGTGCGCAGACGGTCAGGCCGGATGAGCGCGCCGAACAGCCGGATCAGCACCAACCCCAGAAAACTCAGAAACGAGCCGAAGCTGGTCAGCACATTCACCGTGCCGACACCGATCTCCTCAGTCAGCCGGATGAAGCTGTTCTTCTCCGGCATGGCCACCATGCAGGACACGTCATTGGCGCGAACCTGCTCGATCAGCCGGTCATGCTGTTCGCTGACGCCGGTGAAGTCGGCGTCGAGCTGGAAGCCGCGCAGCCGCGCGCGCAGCCGGATCAGCAGATAGGCCCCGACCGTGTCCATCCGATCCAGCCGGCTGAGGTCGATTGCCGCCTTCGTCTGCACGCCCGGGCGCACGCTGGCGCACAGCGCCTCCAGCGTACCGGATCGAGCCATGATCCATTCCCCCCCGACATGCACCGTCAGCAGCGGCTCGCCCAAATCCACCGTCAGCCAAGGCTCCGCGCCGACCGGATCAACCTTGCTTTGCGCCAATGTCGCCATGGTGTGCCCTATCGTGGTGTCAGCTGTTCAAGCCGGTCTGCTGGGCCAGTTCCAGCTTGGCGATCTGATTGCGGTGCACCTCGTCGGGACCATCGGCCAGCCGGAGCGTGCGCGCCTGGGCATAGGCATAGGCGGTGCCGAAATCGTCGCACACGCCGCCGCCGCCATGGGCCTGGATCGCCCAGTCGATCACCTGGCAAGCCATATTGGGCGCGGCCACCTTGATCATGGCAATCTCCTTGCGCGCCACCTTATTGCCCACCGTGTCCATCATGTAGGCCGCCTTCAGCGTCAACAGGCGCGCCTGATCGATCAGAATGCGTGCCTCGGCGATGCGTTCGGACCACACCGTCTGGCGCGCCACCGGCTTGCCAAAGGCGACACGCTCAGCGGTGCGCTTGCACAGCTTTTCCAGGCAGCGCTCGGCCAGGCCGATCAGGCGCATGCAGTGGTGAATGCGCCCCGGGCCGAGCCGGCCCTGCGCGATCTCAAAGCCGCGGCCCTCGCCCAGCAGCATATTCTGAGCCGGCACACGGACCGCGTCGAAGACGATTTCGGCATGGCCGTGCGGGGCATCGTCATAGCCGAACACCGGCAGCATGCGTTTGACCGTGACGCCGGGGCTGTCCATCGGCACCAGGATCATCGATTGCTGGCGGTAGACATCGGCATTGTCCGGGTCGGACTTGCCCATGACGATCAGAATCTTGCAGCGCGGGTCACCCGCCCCGGAGGTCCACCATTTGCGCCCGTTGACGACATACTCTTCGCCGTCGCGTAGGATCGAGCATTCGATGTTGCGCGCGTCGGAGGAGGCGACCTCTGGCTCGGTCATGGCAAAGGCGGAGCGGATCTCTCCGGCCAAGAGCGGGGCCAGCCACTGCGCCTTCTGCGCATCGCTGCCATAGCGCACCAGCACCTCCATATTGCCGGTGTCCGGCGCGGAACAGTTGAACACTTCCGAGGCGAAATGGCAGCGGCCCATCTCCTCCGCCAGCGGCGCATATTCCAGATTGCTCAGGCCCGCGCCATGCTCGCTGTCCGGCAAAAACAGGTTCCACAGACCAGCGGCCTTGGCCTCGGCCTTCAAGGCCTCCAGGATCGGCAGCGGCTGCCAGCGGTCGCCCTCGGCCACCTGGGCGAACATCTCGTCTTCCCGCGGCAGGATATGCTCGGCCATAAACTGGCGCACGCGCCCCTGATAGTCGCGCATTTTCGGGGTGTAGCCGAAATCCATGAGTGCGATATCCTTCCTGATCCGGTTTGTAGCCCGCGCCGGGATATGATCATGGCGCGGCAGGAAATCCAAGAGCGATGCGCCTGATCCCATGATGATCCCCCGCCTGGCCGCCTATCTCAGCGACGCCCCGCGCTGCCCGTCACAGGCCGTGCGGCAGGCCGTCGCGGATGCCGTGGTCGATACCCTAAGCGTCGCCCTGGCCGGGTTTGCCGCCGCACCGGTGGCTGCGTTGTGCCGGTCCGGCCCAGGCTTCGGATCCGGCCATAGCCGATTGTGGGACGGCTCGGACCGCACCGCCGCGGCCGCGGCCGCTCTGATCAACGGCACGGCGGCTCATGCGCTTGATTTCGACGATAATTTCGACCCGGCCAAGGTGCACGCCTCTGCCGTGCTCTTGCCCGCCCTGATCGCCTTGGCGGATGAGCGCGACCTGGACGAAGCCGCCGTCACCGACGCCTATGCCTGCGGCTTGCAGACGCTTGCGGCGGTCGGCCATGTGATGAACCCGGCACATCGCGACAGCGGCTGGCATGGCACGGCGACCTTGGGCGCGTTGGGATCGGCGGCGGCGTGTGCGCGGCTGCTGCGGCTGGATGCCCGCGCCACGGGGCATGCCCTATCCATCGCCACCAGCCTCATGGGCGGGTTCATGAGCCAATTCGGCACGGGGATGAAGCCGGTGCATGCGGGGCTGGCGGCCATGCGCGGCGTGTTGGCGGCGGGCTGGGCCGAAGCCGGGCTGGACGCAGCGCCGGACGCACTTGACGGCGCCTATTCGCCCATGGCGTTGATGCGCGGATCAGACGATGCGGCACTGGCCCCCTTGCCGGACCCGGCGACCCTTCCTGTCGCGGTGCTGAACCCGGGGTTGAAGGTGAAACGCTATGCCAATTGCGCGTCGGCCCATCGCAGCTTGGATGCGCTGGAGACCCTGATGAAGAGCCATCGATTCCGCGCAGATGCGATCAGCGCGATCGAGGTGACGCTGCCCGCCAGCCACCGGCGCAATCTCATGCATGACCAGCCGGCCACGGCGGAGCAGGCCCGGTTTTCGCTGCCCTACGCCCTGGCGCTCCGGCTGGTGCGCGGCATGCCGACGCTGACGCAATTTCATCAGGACGGCTTTAACCTGGACGGTCTACACGAAATTATGGCCCAGATCAGCATCATTGGCGTGGAACAGCCGGAAAGCCGTCAGCCGACGCAGGTGCGCGTGCGGCTGCATAGCGGCGCGGCGTTTCAGGAAACGGTCTGGTGGCCCGTCGGCAGCCATGCCCGACCGCTTGAGCCGGCCGCCCGTCTGGCAAAGGCACGCGCCTGCTTGGCCCGCGCTGGCACGCCCGCACCTGAGGCGCTGATCAGTCACTGGCAGCACTTCGGCGGCAGCCGCCGAAGCCGCGGGCTCACCGCATCGGCAGAGGCGGCGGCATGAGCGCGGCAATGACGGCGCTGGTCTTGGCCGCGGCCCGGCGGGGACCGGCCGACCCGGTTGCCGCGGCGGAAGGCCTGGGCCACAAATGCCTGGTGGACCTGGCGGGCCGGCCGATGCTGGACCGGGTCGTCACGGCCTTGGCCGCTGCCCGCCATATCGGCCGCATCTTCGTCAGCTGCGAAGACCCTGGGCTGATCGACGCCTTGCCCGGCGGCCGGACGTTGGCAGCAGACGGCCGGCTGGCCTGCGTGCCGGCAGGACCGACTTTGACCGACTCGGTGAAGGCCGCTGCCGCCGCCGTCTGTGAGCCATTTCCCCTGCTGGTCACCACCGGCGACAATGCGCTGCACACGCCACAGATCATCGACGATTTTTGCGCCCAGTCGCTGGCCAGCGGCGCGGATGTGACGCTTGGCATGACCCCGGCGGCGACCTTGTTGGCCGCCTACCCCGATGGTGCGCGGGCGTTTCACCGGCTGGCCGACGGCGCCTGGTCAAGCTGCAATATCTACGCGCTGATGACGCCGGAGGCATTGGCCACCGCCCAGGTGTTTGCCGGCGGCGGGCAGTTCGGCAAACGGCCGCGCCGGATTCTGGCCGCGTTCGGGCTGACCGCGCTGATCTTGTACCGGTTCCGGCTGGCCTCTTTGGATGCGCTCATGGCGCGGCTTGGCCGCCGGTTCGGCCTTGCAATTGCTGCCTTGCGTCTGGACTATGCAGAGGCGGCGATCGATGTGGACAATGTGTCTGATCTTGCCCTAACGCGAAAGATATTGGCAGAGCGATGCGCGCAACCGTGACAAGCCATACCGGCGGCCTGCGGCGCCTGTTTCCGCCGATCGATCCCTATGATCATGGCTGGCTGGACACCGGCGACGGCCATTCGGTCTATTGGGAGACATCGGGCAATCATTACGGGCGGCCGGTCTTGTTCCTGCATGGCGGACCCGGCGGCGCGACCTCGCCGGTGCAGCGGCGGTTTTTCGATCCGGATGCGTATCGGATCATCCTGATGGACCAGCGCGGCTGCGGCCGCTCCACCCCGCATGCCTGCCTGGACCACAATACCAGCTGGCACCTGATCGACGATGTGGAACAGCTGCGCAAGCGTTTGGGCGTCGACAAATGGCTGCTGTTCGGCGGCTCCTGGGGATCGACTCTGTCGCTGCTCTACGCGCAATGCCATCCAGATCGGGTTCTAGGCCTGATCCTGCGCGGGATCTTCTTATCGCAGCAGTCCGAGATCGACTGGTTTTACCGCTTCGGCGCCAACCGTCTGTTTCCAGAAGCATGGTCCCAGTTCGAGGGCCATATTCCGCCGGCTGAGCGCCGCGATCTGGTGGCCGCCTATTACCGCCGGCTCACCGATCTGGATGACTCGGTCGTTCGTGCCGCCGCCCGGCGCTGGAGCCAGTGGGAGCGCGCAACCGTGACGCTTGTGGCCGACCCGCGGCGTGGCGGCGCGGACTCTGACGGTTTTGCCAAAGCGATCGCGCGCATTGAATGCCACTATTTTGTCAATCGCGGCTTTTTGCGGCAGGATGATCAGATCCTGGTGGATATGCCGCGCATTGCGCATCTGCCCGGCGTCTTGATCCAGGGCCGATATGACGTCATATGCCCGCCAGTGACTGCGGTAACCCTGGCAGAGGCCTGGCCGCAGGCGCAATTGAAGCTGGTGCCGGTGGCCGGCCATTCCGCCTTTGAACCAGATATCGTGCACGAACTGATCACCGCGACCGAAGCGTTCAAACACTGAGTAAGGAGCCCGCGCGCCATGCGTGTTTTCGCCTTGTTGGCCTGGCTGGGCGTGATCGCTCTGCCGCTGGTCGCTCACCCCAACCATGATGAGGCCGACCGCGCCATCAAGGTGGTTGAACCCTGGGCGCGCGCGACCTCGCCGAATGCGCAGACCGCGGCAGCCTATATGGTGCTGTGGAATCGGGGCGCCACGGCAGATCGATTGATCGCGGCGGACAGCCCTGCGGCGGAACGGGTTGAGATTCACCGCAGCGTGGCAGATGGCAACCGTCGGCGCATGGTGCCCTTGGCCGATGGGCTGGCGCTGCCGCCGAACCAGGCCGAAACGCTTCAGCCCGGCGGCACGCACTTGATGTTTCTAGGCCTGAAGGCTGGGCTAGCCCCGGGCGATCATGTTTTAGTGACCCTTAGCTTTGAAAAGGCCGGCCCGGTCACAGTCGAGGTGGCGGTCAAGGCGATCGGCCACTTTCAACCTACAGGCCATCATTGAACGCAATTTTATATTTTACGGTTCATTAAAGACGCAGGGATAGGACAACAAGGTCTGAGCCGGGGCACGCCGGTGGCCGGCCATTGCGATTTGAGGCTCGATCCTTGCCAACGACTGATGGTGCGCCTGTGTTTTCGCCCGCTGCGGCGGGTGTCGGTGCGCCCGAGCCTCCGCCAAATGCCTTCTCGCACCTGGCCCGCACCATCCGCGCGGGCGCTTGGCTGTTAGACCTGGCCAGCGGCCGAACCTGGGTGTCAGAGCCGTGGGAGGCGCTGGTTGGCGCGCCCGCCGGACATTTCTCAGGCGAAACCGATGCGACCCTGGCGGTCCTCAGCCGCGATCAACAGGCGCAGGTCACCGCCTATCGTCGCGCGGTCAGCGGCGGCGCCCAATCCGGCTACAGCCTGGTGCTGCGGTATCGGTGCGTCGATGGCAATGAGCGCCACGTCCTCAGCCGCGCGGAATTGGAGCGTGATCCGGACGGGCGGCCTGTGCGCCTGCGCGGGGCCGATGTGTGCGTGCAGGACCAGGAGGGGCTGCAGGCCGCCGAAGCGGCCGACAGACGCCATGTTCTCGACCTGACCCGGCAATTGCTGATGGGCTATGTCACCGCGGAGAAGAGCGAGGCCGCGCATCATGCAGCGCTTGCCCATCTGCTTAGCCTGACGAGCGCGACCGATGCTGCAATCGTGCGCATCACACCGGATGACCGCAGCGGCCAATTCGAGGAGCGGGCGCGCACGCCCTGGCGCCTAGGCGCCGACGGCGAAGCCTTGCCGCCCTTGGCCTTGCAACGTCTGTGCGAGCAGGCCTTGAGCACGCGCGCGGCCCTGGTGATCGCGAACCTGCCCGCTCAGGCCTCCACCCTCAACGTCACCGTCGCGGCTGATGCGCCCCGCCATTTTTGCGCCGTGCCGCTGATCATGCGCGACCGGATTGTGGGCTTGGTGGCGCTGCTGGCGGCAGAACCGGCATTCACGCCAGCGGCGCTGGAGCGCTTGTCGCCCTTCTTGTCCGCCCTGTCGCAGATCCTCGATACCGAGACGGCGGAACGGCGCCGGCTCGCCGCGGAGCGCGAGTTGCGCAGCACCGAATTGGTCCTCTCGGTGGCGACCAATTCCATCGATGCGCCGATCAGCGTGTGGGACAAAGATGATCGGTTGCTGCGCTTCAACGACAGCTTTCTGGACATGTTTCCCAGCTTGTCCAGCCTCGGGGATCCCCGCGGGCTGGCCTATGAACGGTTCATGCGAGACCATGCTGAGCCGCTGATTGACCAGGAGCGCCTACCACCCGCGGCGAAGGGGTTGATGCAGGACTTCCTGTCCGGCCGCCATCGCGACGCGCCGATGGAAGTGCCATTGAAATCGGGCCGCTGGTTGATGGTTCGGCGCCGGCCGATCCCCGGCATCGGCGTCGTCGCCATGTCTACCGACATCACCGACATCAAGCGCCGCGAGGTGCAGGCCCAGCGTCAACGCGAGGAATTGGAGAGCAAGAACACCATTTTGGAGGCGCTGACCCGGGCCCTGCGGGTGGAGCGCGACCGGGCGGAAATGGCGCGGATCAAGGCGGACCAAGCCAGTGCGGCCAAGTCGCAATTTCTCGCCCATATGAGCCATGAATTGCGCACACCGCTGAACGCGATCTTGGGCTTTTCAGAAATGATCGAGGCAGAGACCTTCGGACCCGTCGGCGTGGACCGCTATAAGGATTATGCCCACGCCATATGGCAGAGCGGTCGGCACCTGCTGTCGCTGATCAATGATGTCTTGGACATGTCGCGGATTGAGGCAGGAAAGCTTGAGCTGAACCGGGCTGAATTGGATCTGGCCGAGTGTTGTGCAGAAGCGGTGCAGCTGGCGGCCAAGCCGGCCGGCACCGACAGTGCCCCGGTGCAAATCGACCTGCCGGAGACCATTAAGACGGTCTGGGCCGACCGACGGATCCTCATCCAAATGATGGTCAATCTGCTCGCCAACGCCTTGAAATTTACCCCCGCAGCCGGGCAGGTGCGAATTTGCGCGGAGCGGCGTGATGGAATGATCGCGCTATCTGTGCAAGATACTGGCATCGGCATGACCGAGGCGCAGATCCAAAAGGCCCTGACCCCGTTCGGTCAGGTGGAAGGCTATGTCGCCAAAAGTGAAAAGGGCACCGGCCTGGGTCTGCCGCTGGTGCGCGGCATGGCCGAGGCGCATGGCGGCTATATCGGGTTGCGCAGCACGCCGGGCGCCGGGACCTGTGTCACCGTCTACCTTCCAGAGTCCGGGCCCGGCAGGGCGGCGTGACGCCCATCATGGTGCGGCGCAAACGTTAACCAACCGCTGCCAGCCGGCAAATTATATATAGATATGAGATATAGTGATGTGATACAGAAGAGATGGCGGTGAGTCGGTGAACCGTCCCCGCCAGATAACGAATGTAAGGCCAGGGCCACGCATGCACCTGCCACACGACAGACAGCGAGGGTAAGATGTTTAGGAAGATTTTGCTGGGCGCTGTTCCAGTTCTGATCATCGGCGGTGCCATTGCCGCGGTGGTCGTGCTGGGCGCCACCGCGCCGAAGCCGGAGCAGGCTGAGGAGACCGCCGAGGTGCGGCGCTATTTTGCCGAACCGGTGCGGGTTGAGCCGGTCACGCTGCAGATCGAAACCCAAGGCGAGGTTCGGCCGAAAAACCAGATCGAATTGACCAGCCAAGTGCCCGGCCGGATCGTCTGGATCTCTGAGGATTTCGTGGAGGGCGCGTCGGTGGCTGCGGGCGAGACGCTGGTGCGCTTAGATGATGCCGATTACCGCCTGACCCTGGCCCGGGCTGAAAGCACGCTGGCCCAGGCGCAGCGCCTATTGGCCGAAGAGCAGGCGTCCGCCGCAATCAATCGAAAGCAGTGGAATTGGGATGAGCTGAAGGACTCTGACCGCCCGTCCGCCCTGGCCCTGCGTGAGCCGCAATTGGCAGAACGCCGCGCTGCTGTGCGTGCGGCCGAGGCGGAAGTGGAGAATGCCCGCGTCAATCTGGGCCGCACCGAACTGACCGCGCCATTTGACGGACGCATTCTGTCGCGCGATGCCGGTCTGGGTCAGTATGTCGCCCCAGGCTCTGCCCTGGGCGAGCTGTTCGCGACCGATGTGGTGCAGGTGCGCCTGCCGCTGACCGACCTGCAGCTGGGCCGACTGGGCATGCCGCTGGGTTATGAGGCGGACTATGCCGAGGCCCGCCCGGTTACCTTCAGTGCCGAGGTGGCTGGGGCCCAACGCCAGTGGCAGGGCCGCCTGGTGCGCATTTCCGCAGCCGTCGATCCGGGCACGCGCCTGGTCTACGGCATCGCTGAACTGCGCGAGCCCTATGGGGCGGCGCGGGATGGCGGCGTGCCAATGGCGGTGGGCCTGTTCGTGAAGGCCGAGATCGACGGCCGCTCGCTCAATCAGGCGTTCGTGCTGCCACGCGCTGCCCTGCGCGGGGAAAATCAGGTCTATGTGGTTGATGCTGACAACCGGCTGAAGATCCATCGGGTCGATGTGTTGGACACCACGCCGGAACGCGCCATTGTCACCGCCGGCGTCAGTGCCGGAGACCGGGTGATCACCTCCCCGGTGCAGTCGGTGCGCGAAGGTATCCAGGTTGAAGTGATCGACCGAAGCCGTCAGGCCCAGGTGGCCAGCCTGCCCGGCAGTGCCGGCGCGGCCGCGAACTAAAGCGAAGGGACGCGAAAGCCATGAAACAGGGCCTGATTGCTTGGTGGGCGCGCAACCCCGTCGCCGCCAATCTGCTGATGGTCGGGATTTTGATCTCCGGCGCCCTCAGCTTTATGAACATGAACCGCGAGGTCTGGCCGACCATCCAGGCCAATTGGGTGGAGGTCTCGGTCGCCTGGCCGGGGGCGGCTCCGCGCGAGGTCGAAGAACAGATCCTGCTGCGCGTGGAAGAGGTGCTCAGCGATCTGGACAATATCGAGCGGCTGCGTGGCTATGCCCGCGAAGGCGGCGGCAGTCTCTATATCGAGGCCGATCCGCGCATTGATATGGGCGACTTCATCGCCGAGGTGAAACTGCGCGTGGACAGCATCGTCTCGCTGCCCCGCGACATTGAGCCGCTGCGCGTGCGCGAAATCCTGACCCGCAACAATCTGGTGCGCGTCGCCATCCACGGCGATGTCGAGGAAAAGATCCTCAAGCGCACGGCGGAACGGGTGCGCCAGGAAATCGCCGCCCAGCCCGGTGCCGCGATCGTCGAGCTGTTCGGCGCGCGCCAGGAAGAGGTGTCGATTGAGCTGTCTGAACAGGCGATGCGCCGCTACGGCCTGACCTTCGACCAGGTCGCCCAGGCGATCCGCGGCAGTTCCATCAACCTGTCCTCCGGTACGGTGCGCACCTCCAACGCGCAATTCCGCATCCAGGCGCGAAACCTGGCCGATACCGCAGCGGATTTCGAGCAGATCGTGGTGCGCCAGACCGATGATGGCGGCATCATCCGGGTCGGCGACGTCGCCACCGTGATCGACGGCTTTGAGGACGAGGAAATCCTCGCCACCTTCAACGGCGAGCCGGCGATCCTGGTCGATGTCATGACCACCGAACAGATGAATGTGGTTCAGACCTCAGACTCGGTCAATCGCTGGCTGGATGAGGAGTCGGAGAAATTCCTGCCGCAGGGCGTGGAGGCGACTCTGTGGTTCGACCAGTCCAAGATCTATACCGACCGCATTCAACTGATCGGCTCCTCGGCGTTTCTGGGGCTGATGCTGGTGTTCATCCTGCTGCTGCTGACGCTGGCGCCACGCGTTGCGATCTGGGTGACGATCGGCATCGCCACCGCCTTTGCCGGCGCCTTCATCTTCTTGCCGGCCAATGGCGTGTCCTTGAACATGCTGTCGCTGTTCGCCTTTCTGCTGGTGATCGGCATTGTCGTCGACGACGCCATCGTCATCGGCGAGGGCATTCACCAGCAGCATGAAAAAGGCAACAAGGGCGTTGATGCCGCGGTGCTGGGCGCGCAGCTGGTCGCCAAGCCGGTGATCTTCGCTGTGCTGACGTCGATGATCTCGTTTCTGCCCTGGCTGCTGCTGTCGGGTCTGCAGGTGCAGTTCACCCGGCAGATCTCGATCATCATCATCCTGGCGCTGACCTTCTCGCTGATCGAGGCGCTTTTGATCCTGCCCGCGCACCTGTCGCACAAGGGCTGGCTGACCTCGCTGGGCAGCTTTCTGTTCGGCTGGCTGGAACGCGGCCTGCTGGGCCGGACCCGCGGCGCCGTGTCCAATGGCATGAGGCGCTTTGCCGACGGGCCGTACCGCCGGGCAATGAACTGGTCGCTGCGCTATCGCTATATCACCACGGCCCTGTTCTTTGCCTCGCTGATCCTTTCTATGGGGCTGTTCAGCACCGGCTGGGTGAAATTCTCGTTCATGCCGGAGGTGGAGGATGAACAGGTTTCCGTCACCGTGACGCTGCCTGAAGGCACGTCGTTCGAACGCGCCCAGGAGATCCTGCGCCAATTGCAGCAGGGCCAGCGCCAGATGGTCGCCAATGTGCGCCAGGAGTTTCCCAACAATCGCCTGGTGGACAATTGGTATACCCGCGCCCGGCCCAATGAGGTGCTGGCCATCGTGGTGCTGGCGCCGCCGGAGGTCCGGCCGATTTCCGCCAAGGATGTGGCCGACCGGCTGCGCGCGCAGATCGGCGAGATCCCCGATGCCGAGGAGCTGACCGTGGGCTTTACTATCAACCAGTCCGACCCGGATCTGCAATTCGCCGTCAGCCACCAGGATCTGGAGCTCTTGCGCGAGGCCACCGCGGCCTTGCGGGCGCAGCTGGCGACCTATGATACGGTGCTGGATGTGCGCGACGATCTGCAGTCCGCCAGCGAGGAATTGCAGCTGACATTGCGGCCCGGTGCGCAAAAGCTGGGCCTGACGCTGAGCGAGGTCTCACGCCAGGTGCGCCAGGCCTATTTCGGCGAGGAGGTGCAGCGCCTGGCGCGCATGGGCGACGATGTGCGGGTCATGCTGCGCCTGCCCGAGGCCGAGCGTCGCTCGCTGGACAGCCTGGAGGATCTGCGCATCCGCCTGAGCGACGGCCGCGAAGTGCCGCTGCTGTCCGTGGCAGAGATCGACTATGCCCCGGGCATCTCTCGCATCAACCGGCGCGAACGCTTTCGGGCCGCCGTGGTTACCGCTGATCTGGGCGGCGCGGACCGCCGGCCGATCATGGACGATCTGGAGGAGACGTTCTTCCCGCAATGGGAGGAACAATTCCCGGGCGTGCGCCGCGGCACCATCGGCCAGGCCGAGGGCGAGGCGGAATTCTTCGCCGAAGTGGGCATGCTCTACACCATCTGCCTGTTCGCCATGTATGCGTTGATCGCCATCGCGTTTCGGTCCTACTTCCTGCCGGCCCTGGTGATGGTGGCGATCCCGTTCGGCTTCATGGGCGCGGTCTACGGCCATCTGCTGTTCGGCATGCCCTTGGCGCTGTTCAGCTTTTTCGGCATCGGCGCGGCCGCGGGCGTGGTCGTGAACGACAATCTGGTGCTGGTGGACTATGTCAATCGGCTGCGTGATCAGGGCCTGGGCGCCTTCGAAGCGCTGGTGGAAGCGGGCGTGGCGCGCTTCCGGCCGATCGTGCTGACCTCGGCGACCACCTTCATCGGCCTGATCCCGATGATGGCCGAACAGTCGACCCAGGCACAGTTCCTGAAGCCCACCGTGGTCTCGCTGTCGTTCGCGGTGCTGTTGGCCACCGGGGTGACGCTGATCCTGGTGCCGTCGCTTTACGGCATCGGCGTGGATGTCGGCCGCGGGACCCAGCGCCTGTTCACCGGCCGCAAGCGCGGGGCGTTCGGCAGCCACCATGTCGACCGGCCGCAGCCGGGGCCGGCGGAATAAGACATGCCGGCGGCGGTGCCTCAGCGCGCCGCCGCCGATGACAAGCCGGGCCCAAATCGCCTAAACTGGCGTCGTTATGCGGGCCGATGTCTCATCCTTGCAGCGGTTTTATGCCAGTCCCCTAGGCCGCAGTTGCGCCGATTTGGTTGCAACGCGGCTGAATGGATTGTGGCGCACCCTACCGCCGCAAGCCCATATCGCCGGGATTGGCTACGCCCCGCCCTATCTGGAGCGGCTGAGCATGCCTGCTGCCAGCCGAGTGGCCTTCATGCCCGGGCCGCAAGGGGTCCGCCTGTGGCCAGAGGCTGCGCGCAATGCCGCAGCCCTGATCGAAGAGAGCGACTGGCCGCTGCCCAACGGCGCCTATGACGGCCTGATCCTGGCGCATGCCCTGGAAGTCGCCGACGATCTGGCAGGCCTGCTGCGCGAGACCTGGCGGTGCCTGAACCCCGGCGGTCGCGCGGTCATCATCGTGCCGCGCCGGCGCGGCTTCTGGTCCAGCGCCGACAGTACGCCATTTGGCTTCGGGCGCCCCTTCTCACAGGAGCAATTGCGCCGCTTGCTGGGCGAGCATCTGTTGCCGGTGACGCGGCTGGTGGCGGCGTGCGTGTGGCCGCCGCTCACCCGCTTCGGCCTGTGGCGCCTGGCCCCCACAGTGGAGCGCCTGGCCGTGGATGGCGGCGCCACGCGACTGGGCGGCATTCTGATCGTCGAATGCGAGAAGCAGTTGGAAGGCGGCATCAAAGTGCGTCCCAAGCGCCTGCCGCAACGCCAACTACGACCGGTGCCTGCCCCGGTCACCGGCCTGCAGGCGCCGGAACGCCGTGAGCAGCGCCTGGCCGAGGCGGCCGCGGCGGTTCAGCTTTCCTCCTGAAACACGCCCCAGAGGTGGGCGGCGGGCAGCCAGCCGGTGCGGCCGGCCAGTTTCAGCCGGCACCAGCCGGCCTGGCAATGATCCAGGGTTGCGGTGACGCCGGCTTCGGCGCGCAGCACCGGGGCCGCGGCACGGTCAGGGTCCTTCTTCATCTCCGCATCCTGCTCCAACCACACCGTGCGCGTCCCGCTGAGCAAGGCGACATGCATCCAGCCCTCGGTGCCTTCCGGATCGCGCACCTGACGCCAGGCGCCATATTCCCCGACCACCAAAAGCGGCAGGCCTTCGCGGCGATATTCCCAGCGGATCGGATAACGCTCGCCAGGGCCGGACCGCAGATAGGCGCGCGTCTGCGCAATCGCCACGAACCGCGGCACGTCCAGACCGGACGGGCCCTGGCGCACCGGCCCGCGCGCGAGCGGTGCAGCCACCAGGGACACGCTCACTAAGGCCAGGAACAGGGCCAGGATGAGGGGCAGGGTAAGGGGCAGCAGGCAGCGCATGGCATGGCGGGGTGCCTCAGCCACGCCAGTCGGTCAAGGCTGCTTTGACAAGCATAGGCGGCCATGGCTAGTAGGGCCCGCGGCTGCCGCGGCCGGCCGCACCAGATCCGTCACCATCCCGCCGTCCCGTTTCTCTTTCGCCGGAGCGTTTTATGGCGCCGTCCCGTCCCCGCGTGATCGTTACCCGCAAGCTGCCACATCAGATCGAAGCCCGCATGACCGAATTGTTCGATGTCGCATTGCGGGAGGAAGATCGGCCGATGAGCCAGGCCGAACTGCGCGAGGCCGTGGCGACGTGCGATGTGCTGGTGCCCACGGTGACCGATCGGATCGACGCTGCCATCCTGTCGCAGGCCAGCCCGGAACTGAAGCTGATCGCCAATTTCGGCAATGGTGTCGACCATATCGACCTGGCCAGCGCGCGCCAGCGCAAGATCACCGTGACCAACACCCCCGGCGTGCTGACCGAAGACACCGCGGACATGACCATGGCGCTGATCCTGGCGGTGCCACGGCGCATGATCGAGGGCGTGAAGATGATCGAGGCCGGCGACTGGCAGGGCTGGGCACCCACCGGCCTGCGCGGCGCGCGCATCTGGGGCAAGCGGCTGGGCATCATCGGCATGGGCCGCATCGGCCAGGCGGTGGCGCATCGCGCCCGCGCTTTCGGACTGTCGATCCACTATCACAACCGCTCGCGCCTGCCGGAAAGCGTCGAGGCGCCGTTGGACGCGACCTATTGGGAAAGCCTGGACCAGATGCTGGCGCGCATGGATATCATCTCGGTGAATTGCCCGCACACGCCGGCGACGTTTCACCTCTTGTCGGCGCGCCGGCTGAAGCTGATGAAGCCGCAGGCCTATATCATCAATACCTCGCGCGGCGAGGTGATCGACGAGAATGCGCTGGCCCGCATGCTGGAGGCGGGCGAGTTGGCCGGCGCCGGGCTGGACGTGTTCGAGCACGAACCGGCGATCAACCCCAAGCTGATGGCCCTGCCCAGTGTCGTGTGCCTGCCGCATATGGGCTCGGCCACCTACGAGGCGCGCATCGACATGGGCGAGAAGGTCCTGATCAATATCAAGACCTTCGCCGACGGCCACACCCCGCCGGACCGCGTGCTGGAAGGGCTATATTAATCCGGCCAGCCGGGGCCCCGTTATGGGGGCGAGCACCCTTATGCTCTAAATGCGATAATAGTTGCGAAGTCCGCGGATGCGGGCGGGGCTGACGCGCAGGCGCGTGGCGATGGCGCGTTCAGACAGGCCCTGGCGCATCAGGGCCAAAAGCGTGCGGGCCGCCGGCGGCGGGGCCTCATCGCGGACCAGGCGCGGGGCCCCCGGCACACCGTCGCCCGGGCGATCAAACTGGTGGTACTGACCGGACTCGAACATCAGACACTGTCCTTGAAGCGGGGATCACGCGGCGAACTATGCGCGGCGCGGGCGCCGGTATATTGACCCCGATCAATCTTCTCAAGCCCATTTTCAGCCCGCGCCGATGTGCCGCCGCACGACTTGGTCCAGCGGCGTCGGCGCCACGTTCAGCGCGCTCAAGCCCGCAGCATAAGGTGCGGTCACATTATCGCGTTGCATCAGGGCCACCTCCGTCGGCGTCACCGGCGGATGCGGCAGAACCGCGCCGGCGGCGGCCAGGCCGCGCCAGACCAACGCGGGCATGGGTATCAGCGGCCGGCGGCGCCGGGCCAGCCTCAACACGCGGGCGACCAGGTCGCGATAGGCAAACACCTCCGGCCCGCCCAGGTCATAGGCCGGCTCATGCGCCTCGGCCATGCTCATGGCGCGACCAGCCGCCTGCGCGACATCCCCGACATAGACCGGCTGCAAGCGCACCTGGCCGCGGCCGAACAGCGGCATCACGGGCGCCAGCCGGGCCATGCCGATCAATCGTTCCAGAAAGCCGTCTCCCGGGCCCATCATCACGCTGGGCCGAAAGACGGTGGCGTTGGGAAAGGCGGCACAGACGGCGTCCTGGCCTTGACCGCGGGCGGCCAAATAGGGCGCAGGGTCGTTGGCATCCGCACCGATGCCGGACAGATGCACCAGGCATGTGACCCCGGCGGAGCGCGCGGCCCGGGCCACCTGCTCGGCCCCGGCGACATGGATATCGGCAAAGCGGATGCCGCCGCGCTGGCGATACAGGCTGACCGCATTAACCACCCCGTGGGCGCCCTCAAGCGCGCGGGCGACGCTGTCGGCATCGGTTACATCGGCGCGCACCGGGATCAGCCGGCCCTGCGACCCCGCCGGTACGGTTATGCGTTCTGGATGGCGCGCAGCAGCCCGCACGCAAAAGCGCAAGCCCAACAGGCAGGCGACGATGCGGCGGCCCAGAAAGCCGCTGCCGCCGAACACGGTGACGGTATCGGTCATGCGGCTGCCACCTGCGCCAGCGCCTCGTCCACAACGCTGCGATACAGGCTGATCAAGCGCTCAGCGCCGGGCGCCGGTGTCGCGCGTTCGGCCAGATGCAAGGTGACCCGCACTCCGGAGTGGGCAGCGATCTTCTCCAAATGGCCCTCACTGTCATCGACATAGTGCAGGCGGCCGGCAAACAGGGTCTGCAGATAGTCCAGCTGCAGAGGCTTCTCGACACGGCCGATCATAAAGGTTTCGCTCGGCCGAAGCTGCTGCTGGTCCAAAAACGCCAAGAGGCGGCCGGTCATCGCCGGGGTGGAACGGGCCGTTAGGGTGAACCAGGGCAGCCCCTGGGCTTGAACCCAATGGCAGACGTCAAGATAAGGGCCCGGCGGTGTGGGACGGCCGATCCGCAGTGCTGCCTGGTGATAGACCATGGCGCGGCGGTAGGCGATGTCAAAGCCCTGCACCATCAGGCCCAGCCTGTCCGCCGCCGAGGTCAAATACGCCTCCTCCCCCGGCTGCACCGGCAGATGATAAATATCATCTTCAACCAAGCCAGTGATCACGCCATCGACATCAAACACCACCACCGGAGCCGGCGTAGCCGAAAGCTGGCGGAGCAAGGCCGCCGGCGTGCGGCTGGCCCAGCCATGCTGGCGCGGCATGGGCGGGCTAGGCGGGGGCGGGCGAGGCGTGGAAGGATCGGCCATGGCCTAGGCAACGGTTCATCGGCGCGATCGCTCCCAGGGTCTCGCCAAGGCCGATCAAGCCCGCTAAAGAAGGGCGCGAAATCGACTGTCAGGAGTAGTCTATGCCACGTCCGACCCATCGCCAGATCGCGCTGATTGCCTTGGCTGCTGCCATCGCCTTGGGAGTGCTGGGCCGCTTGATGCCGCATCCGCACAATGTCACGCCGATCGCGGCGCTGGCGCTGTTCAGCGGGTTTGCCTTTGCCCGGCCAGCCACGGCGGTGGCGGTTCCGCTGGTCAGCCTGCTGATCTCCGATGCCCTGATCGGGTTTTACGACATGCGCATGATGCTGTTCGTCTTTGCCGGGTTCCTTGCCCCGCTGTTGTTCCGGCCGCTTTTGCGCACGCGGCCACAGGCGCTGGTGATCGCGGGGTGCACGGTGGCGGGATCGCTGCTGTTCTTTCTGATCTCCAATTTCGGCGTCTGGCTGATTTACGACACCTATCCCAAGTCTTTGGCCGGGCTGGGCGCCTGCTATACCGCCGCGCTGCCATTTTTGCGTAACACGCTGGCCGGCGATCTGTTTTGGTCGGCGGTGTTTTTCGGCTTGTACAGCCTGGCGATGCATGGCCTGGGCAGCGCCCGCTCGGGCCGCTTGATCGCGCAGCCGCTGCGTTGACACGAAAGCGGGGCGCGCCGGCTAGGCCAGCGCGCCCCATTCCAGTCCATCGCAGATCAGCCGCGGTTCAGGTCATTCAAGGCTGATCCGGCCACATACAGTCCCGCGGCGAACAGCACGACATCCTTCAGCAGGAACTGGCCCGGCACCACGGACAGCGCGGGAAACCCGCCCAGACTGGCTTCCCAGCCCGGCGCGCTGAACAAGAAGGTCAGCGTCACAAAGGTGGTCGCCGCCGCGGCGAGGCCGCCGACGACCCCGGCCAGCGGGGCGAATGGGCGGGCAAACAGCAGAAGCGCCGTGGCGATCTCGACGACACCGATCAGATTGGCAACGCCGCGCACGTCCAGGACGCCATACAGCCAAGCAAGCAGCGGGCTGGAGGCCACCAGGCCTTGAATGGCGCCGGCTTCATAAGCGGTAAATTTCATCGCGCCGATCCACAAGAAGACAAGGCCTAGACCGTAGACCAGGCCGGCGCGGCCGGCGCCTTGCAGGGCTTGTCCGGCTTGGCCGGCGGTACGGCGGGTATTGGCGGTTAAGGGCAGGGTCGTCATCGGTGATCTCCTTAAGTTCGGAACCTTTCGGTTCCTATCAGGGTGAAAAAGCATCTGAGGACCGAGGCATCGCCCCGGCGACAGCGCTGAGATAGCGTTTGGAACCGTCTGGTTCAAAACACATGGCTGTGATTATGGACTTTTTGGTCCATAACCTTATCTGTCTTGGACCATGAAGGGAGGTGGCCATGGCCAGACCGCGGGAATTTGACATGGACGAGGCGCTGGAAGGCGCCATGCAGACCTTCTGGGCGCGCGGCTATCGCGCCACGGCTCTGCCCGACCTCTTGGCCGGCATGGGGCTGAGTCGCGGAAGCCTGTATAAGGCCTTCGGCGACAAAAAGCGGGTCTTCCTAGACGCGCTGGCCCGGTATGATCGGCAGGCCGTGGAGGCCTCCTTGGCGACGCTCACCGACCCTGCCGAACCCAACGGCGCCCACCGTATCGCGCGGCTGTTCGACGCTATCGTCGCCGGCGTGCGGGCGGGTGACCGGCGCGGCTGCTTGTTGTGCAACACCGCCGCTGGCGCCGCTGCGGACGATGCGGAGATTGCTATGCGGGTGCAGGCGATGATGACGCGCCTGACGCGCGGCTTTGAGGCGGCCTTGGCGGACTTGCCGCCGGATCAGGCGCTAACGCCGGCGCAATGCCGGGAACGCGCGCGCGGATTGACTGCAGCCTATATCGGCCTGCGCGTGCTGGCGCGCGCCGGCACGGAGCCGGCTGTTCTTCAAGACATTGGCCGCAGCGCGCTGGACCAGGCGGTTGCCTGACTGCAGGACAGCCCAGGCGTGTCTATCGGTCTGGCACAGCCGTCCAAGCGGCCAGCCGAATTTCCTTTTAATAAATCGTTTCATTCTACCCTTCAGGTTTGATCAACTTTTCGTGATTGAACAAAGATTTAATTAATGTTCACGCTCCTTTCTTCGCAACGATCCCAAGTCTGCCGCCCTTCAGCACACGTCCCGCAGCATCCAAACGCACTGTCCGCTCTCTTGCGATTATCCGGAGACGTGGCAAGACTGCGCTGGCAACTCTTGCGAAAGTCCCGGTCCTGGGTGGATGCAGTTGGGAGCTGAGAGGGAGCGCACAGGCGTGTCAGAAGACGTCCGTGGTGTGGCCTTTCCAATTGGCCGCAACCTTCGGTGGACTGTGATGATTATCTGATAGCGAGCTTCCGATCTCGGGCGATCGTTCGTGGCGCTCGGGACATGGGCGTTAAGGCAAGACTGGGCTATGCGGCGCGGGGCATATGTGGTTATGGTCTGAACCGTAGGGCCTTAAATTGAGTCAACAAAAGATTGTGCCTTAAGGGGCGCTTCTTGTCAAACAGTCTGGAGGGATGTAACAAATGTCCGTAACTACCAAAGCGCGCGCTGCTCGGTTGGCGCTCGCGGCTGCAACGGCGCTGGCACTGATGCCGGCGGCGCACGCCACCACGTTGAAGAAGGAAATGCTGGTGGATGCTGCGGCCCAATCCCAAGCCATCGTGATCGCTGAGGCCTTGGAAAGCCATAGCGAGCGGATCGACGGTCAGATCTATACCCTGACCACCTTCAAGGTCAGCGAAACCGTGCAGGGCTCGGCCGGGCAGACGGTCACCGTCGCCACGCCCGGCGGTCGCGACACCTCACGCAAATATCCGGTCTCTGAGGTCGTGGCCGGCAGCCCGCGCTTCATCGTCGGCCAAAAGCAGTGCCTGATGCTACAAGGCAATGGCGTTGGCGGCGCCATGCAGGTGGTCGGCTTCAACCAGGGATTGTTCGACGTGGAAGGCAGCGGAGAGGAACTGCGCATCGTTCTGCCCGACGGTGCACTGACCGTCGACGAGTTCCGTGCCGCCATCGCCAAACGGCGCACCGACGTGTCCCAATAGGTCTTCGGGAGGGAAAATCAGATGAAACAGTTATGGTTTGCGGCGGCAGCGCTTGCGTTGTCCGGCACCGCATTGGCCGGCGGCAATCTAGAGACGCTGGAAGCGGTCGCAGAAGTTGAGGGTGGCTCGATCCTACAGGCGATCCCGATCAAATGGGATAAGCGCTGCGTGCCGGTTGAATACACCCTCGACACCACGCAATTGCCCAATGCCCTGGTTGAGGGCGTGGACGAGATCTCCGCAGAGGATCTGGCCGATGAGATACAAGCCAGCCTGGATCCATGGAACGAGATTCCGACCTCCTACATCGACATGCAGTTGACCCGCGTCGGCGAATTCGGACTCGGTCCGCGCGAGTTTGACTTCATCAATCAGGTGACCTTCGATACTGCGCCCGGATTCGGCGCCTTGGCCTCTTCACCGTCAACCTCCTTGAACGCGGACGTCGAATTCGTCGCCGGTGATGATATCGACGGCGACGGCGATAGCGATGTTTTCGATCCCGCTGACTTCCCCGGCCAGGAGACGTGCTTCGACGCCGACAATGACGGCGACATCGAATTCCCGGCCGGCTTTTACGAAGCGGGCACGATCCTGGACAATGACGTGCAGTTCAGCGAAACCGTCTCCTGGGAGCTTGAACCATCCGGCGACGTGTCTCCGGCCGGGGGGTCGTTCGCTGATATTCTTGGCGTTTCGGTTCATGAGTTCGGCCATTCTCACGGCCTGTCGCACACGCTGCTGAACCAGATCTCGGCGTCTGACGGAACCGGGGCAACCATGTTCCCATTCATCGATACCGGCGATCCGGACACGGAAGCGTCGGCGGCAACGCCCAGCATGGATGATATCGCCTGGTCGTCGTTCGTCTATCCTGAGGGCTCCGAGGCCACCGGCATTGCCGCCCTGCAAGAGGGCGATATCGCCTTTGATGATGAATTCGGCGTGATCACCGGGATCGTCTTCCAAGACGGTGTGCCGGTGCTGGGCGCCAATCTTTCCGCGGTGGACATTGGCAGCGGTGAGACCTTGGTTGACGGCTTTTCAGGCTTCGCCTTGTTGTTTGAAAGCGATGCCGGAGCCTTGTTCTTATTGGCAACGCCGGCGACCAGCATCGCCGATCCGTTCTACCGCTTGCCGGTGCCGGAGGGCATGTATCAGCTGATCTTGCAGGCGACGGACGGTGATCCCGCCCCGTCGACCTCCATTTCCTTCACCACACAGGTCGGCGACCTCTTCGGCCAGCAGGCATTCACCGAAGAAATCGTCGGCCCCGGTGCGGCTGAAGATGCCGTAGAATTCCGTCCCGATCAGGCCAAGCGCATTCGTATCCGCCCCGGTCGCGAGGTTCGTGCCGATGCGATCACCAATGACGCCACCATTGTGAGTGCCCTGGTCGATGGTATCGACTTCATCGGAACCGGTGCGGCGATCGGGCCGGAGGTGGTCCGCTATGCGCAGCGCTTCCCGAACGAAGACATTCTGCCGATCCTGCAAAGCGGTGGCGTGCTGGCCAACGGCCTGTTCCAGGCCGGCGTGCTGGATGCCTCGCAGGTCCCGGAATTCGCCCGGGCCGTCTTGGCGATCGGCCGGATTGATGCAGACGGCAATGCGGTGATCGACCTGGACAATGCGCTGGCGGAAGAAGCCCCGTTCCTGGCTCAGGACAGCGACCTGGCGCCTTTCTTTATCCGCGCATCCGTCGGTGTCAGCCGGATCCTGGCGCGGTCCTTGGAGAGCGATCCGACGCTGGATGTCTTCCTGGTGCTGGAAACCCTCCCGGACTCGGAGGCGGATATCGGCCCCAGCGGCATTGAGCCGTTGCTGGCGCTGGAGGATAGCAATCCCCAGGGCAATTCCTTCTTGTCCGCCGATGGCGGGCCGTTCGCCCCGATCGGCTTCAACTGGGCGGTGGAATTGGTGTTCGCGCCGGCCTTCTAGGGCGTTATCCGATCAATCGCGATCGCGATTGATCGGATCAACAGGCCCGCGGTCGATGGGGCGAGCCACCTTCCTCTAAGGTCGCCCCCAAAGAAACGGCATGGGCGGAGCCTTGATCAGGCTCCGCCCATGCCTTTTGAGGGATCAGACCGAGGGGCTCAGATCAGGGTGCTCAGACCAGGGCGCGCAGGGCCGGGACGAGCGCCTTGACCTCGTCCGCAGAGGTGTAAAGCGCCGGCGAGACACGCACGCAATCGCCCTTGGCCGGACCGCTTCGCCGCACCGTAAAAATGCCGTGCCTCTCGGCCAACTGCGTCACCACCTGATCATTGGCCTCCGCCGAGGTCCGACCGCTTAGGCGAAACGATGTCATCGCAGCGGCCAGGCCTGGCTCGTCCGGCGTCAGGATCTCAATGCCGGTGATCTGACGCGCCTGGGCCACCCAAAGGTCGCGCAGATAGCGCAGCCGGGCCTGTTTGCCCGCCACACCGATGCTTTCGTGAAAGTCCAGGGCCGCCGGGATCGTCAGCGGGGCTGCGAAATGCAGTGCGCCGGTATGGGCGCGGGTACGGATCTGTTCCACCGGTCCGGGCTCGCCCATGAACGGATCGATGGCGGCCAAACGGGTCTTGCGGATATAGATCAACCCACACCCCAAGGGCGCGCCAATCCATTTGTGCAGATTGATGCCGATGAAATCCGCGCCCGTGCCGGCAAAATTAAAATCGATCTGACCGATCGCATGGGCGGAATCGAGGATCACATCGACGCCACGCGCCTGGGCCAACGGGATGATTGCCTCGATCGGATGGATCAGCCCGGTCAGATTATTCACGTGGGTTAGCAGCATCATGCGGATGTGCGGATGAGCCTCCAAGGCTTCAGCATACGCATCGACAAGGGCCTGCCGGCTGGCTGGTTCGGGAAGATCGATACGGATCACGTCGGCGCCGCGATGCTGCTGCAGCCAGGCCATGGCGGTCTTCATCGCGCTATAGTCCAAATCGGCATAAAGGACGCCGTCGCCCGGCTTTAGCCGATTATAGCCCGCAATCAGGATCTGCAGCGCTTCAGTGGCTGAGCGCACCAAAAGCAGTTCGTCCGGATCGACGCTGAGAAAGTCTGCCAACCGCGCATAGACCGCGGCCAAGTCACGGCCGAACCGGCGCCGGACATAATAGCTGCCCTCCCGGTTTACCCGCTCCGTCTGCTCCACGAACGCAGCCTTCACCGGCGCGCTCATCACACCCCAATAGCCGGCCTCCAGATTGATGATGTCGGCTGGCTGATCATACAAAGCGGCGATCTGCGCCCAATAGCGCTCGTCGCGTGCCAGCGCTTCCGGGCTGATCGCCGGCTTTGCCGGCACACCGGCGCTGGCCCGCGCCAGCCCGGCCACGGCCAGCCCGCCCACACCACCCAGAACGCCGCGCCGCGACAGCGATGCCATCAGGCCCCTCCGTGCTAGTAGCGGCCGCCGCCGCGGCTGTGCGCAGGCCCGCGAAACAGGATGTTCGCCAGCATCACGTCCAGCCCTGGCTGATAGGCGCGCGTGGCGATGTCCGCGGTGATCGCGGTGACGATGCCGCGGCCTTTGGGCACCACCATCATCAGCGGCTTGAAGGCCAGCTGTGCGCGATTCTCTTCCCACACCAAGCCGGAGGCGACCAGATCGGCCGGCCCCGCGAAGCGCACCGCATTGACCCCCTCGTCCCGCTTCAATGGCGTGAACACATCTTCCCCCCGGATCAGAGAATGGATCCGCGGCGGCAAGCCCACCGTCGACCAATGGTCCGGGTCGGTCTCAGCGGTCAGGATCGCGCCGGGCAGCCGATCCGGCGGCACCGCCTGGGGCAGGATCTGCTGCTCATAAGCCTCGGCGGTGTCCAGGCGCACGCCGGGCACGCGGTCGGTCTCGTCCTCCGGCGGCTCCTGCAAGGCGCTGTCCTCTGGCCGCCAGGCCTGCTCCAGCCGGCTGGTGATCAGATCGACCTCCTTGTCAGCCAAAAACGCCGCCCCGCCGGCAATGCCCAGCAGCACGCCGCCTTCCTCGGCGAAGTCGGTCAAGGTCTCGGCCAGGCCGTCGATGCCGGCATAGCCCGAGCCGTCCGGCACGATCACCACGTCATAGGCTGACAGATCTGCCTGCGCGAGCGTGCGGGTGCGCATCGGCGTGACCGGATAGCCAAGGCGCCGCTCGATCACGAAGCGCAGATTGCCCGGAGAATAGATGCCCGTGGGCTCATCCCAGGCCAGCGCGATCTTCGGCGGTCGCAGCGTCACCACATTGCCGGAGCCGAAATTGGGCCCCTCGGTCACCCAGCTGCTGTCCACGCCGATCACCTCCGCCCCGGTCCGGGCGGAAAAATCCGCCAGCTGCCGGGCCAGATCATCGGGATTGTCCTGCACCTTGAAGATCAGCGTGCCGCGCGGATAGCCAACGCCTTGATGCGTGAAGGCCAGATCGGTGGAGGTAACCGTCAAGCCGGCGCGCAGGGCATGGGCCAACAGTTCTGCGGCATCATGCTCACCCCACGGCACCAGAAACGCCACCTGGGCGTCGGCATTGGTCACGGCCGCCTTCGGCCCGTCTTGCGGGCGCACCGGCCGGCTTTCTGTGTCAATCGCGCGCTCGCAGCGGTCAGCCTGGACATTGAAAGTCAACGGCAGCGACCAGGCCGAGATATCATACATCTCCACCGGCAAGCCCTTGGCGCGGCGGCGCTCCTGCTCGGCCAGGAAGGCCTCGTCGATGGGCATGTCGGTATCCATCAGCACGCGCACCAACCGCTTCATCGGTTGGGCCAGATCAATCACATAGCTGCCCGCTTCATAGGCGGTGCCGCAAGCGGAAAACCCCTGGGTCGCCCGCGCCACCTCCACACCCTGCCGCGCCAGGAGGCGGGCCAGATCATCCGCCCCGGCCTGATTGGCCTGAACCGGCAGGACATAACTGCGCAGGCCCTCGCTGCGGCCCTCCTCCACGGCACTCTGGCGGAACGCATAGAAGGCGCGCCACAGATCAGCGCGATTGTCCGCCGCCACCTCCGCAGCCGACATCGACGCCAGGAAATGGTTGCGCACCCCATCGGCATAGGTCAGCAGATCGCCATCCTCCTGCCGGAACACCAGGCCGCGAGCGGAGGCCTGCTCATAGGTCTGGCTCAAAGAGCCGTAATAGCTGGGCCAGGTGTCGCCATAGCCGGGATAGAAACTGTCGAACACCTCGCGGGCGAAATAGTCGATGCCGAACCGGTCGAACCAGCGCGCGGTGTTCTGGCCGATCTTGGTCTTCGCCGCACGCAGTTCCGGCGGCTGGTGAATATTGTAGGGCTTGGCCGAGGGGGCGAAATAATAGGTCGAATCGCCGCCCATCTCATGGGCGTCAACCAGGATCAGCGGCAGCCATTTCAGCACCGCGGCGACCTTGCCCTGGGATTCGGGCTGGCTGAGAATGTACCAGTCGCGGTTCAGGTCGAACAGATAATGGTTGGTGCGGCCATAAGGCCAGGCCTCGTCATGCTCCAGGGCCTGGCGGTCGGCCAGCGGCTCCAGCCCCAGCCCCTGTTCGAAACCGGCGATGAAACGGGCCCGCCCGTCCGGATTCTGCAGCGGATCGATGAACACAATGGTCTTGTCCAGAATGGCGTCGACCCGGGCGTCCCCGCGGCTGGCCAGCAGATGATAGGCGGTCAGCAGAGCCGCGTCAGTGGTGGAAATCTCATTGCCGTGCACCGCATAGCTCAACCACACGGTTGCCGGCAGATCCGCGATCAGCGGCTCCGCCTCATCCGGCGGCGTGCGCCTAGGATCGGCCAGAGTCTGGATCTGGTCCTGGATGGCATCAAGTCGAGCGATGGTGTCCGGCCCGGCGATGATCGCGTAGACCAGCGGCCGGCCCTCCCAGCTGGTGGCATAGCGGACCAGCCGCATGCGCTCGGGATTGGCCTCTTGCAGGGCGTTCAGATAGGCGATCGCCTCGGCCGGCCGGGTCAGCCGGCTGCCCATTTCATGGCCCAACACCTCTTCAATCGTCGGCTGATCCGGGTCATAATCGGCATCCGGGAAGAAAAAGTCCGGCGGCGCGGCGATTGCGCTCAGGCTCAGCAACAGGCACGAACAGGCGAAGGCCAGACGGGCAAGCATCGGCAAGGCTCCAGTGATGGCAAGGCAAGAATCGGTCCCCACCCTTCCGCGTCTAACCGAAAAAGTGCCGCAGGCAAAGGCCGCCCCGTTGCAAGCCGGCCGGCCGGGCGGCATGTATAAGCGTATGGCACAAGCGCTGGACAGATGGACCTATGCCGCGGTGCAGGCCGGCCGCGTCGCCTTCTTCACCGGGCAATATATCGTCGCCCGCCGTCGCGCGCTCGACGCGCTGGACGAGCAGGATGACTATGTTCCCAAGGGCGGCTTTCCCGGCCGCCAGGGCATGCTGGAGGCCCTGCGCGAGGTGTTCCAGCGTGACTGGGCCAATGTTCAGGCCGGCGTTTATCCCATGCCCCTGCCGCTGGCCGGGCCGGGCCGGGCGTTGCGCACCACCCGCTCCTATCTGGGCGATATCGAAGCGATCACCGAGCGTCGGCGCCGCCGCGGCATGTTCGACGTGCGCCGGGAGGCCGAGGTCGGCGAAGGCGATTATCCCGGCTATTATCTGCAGAATTTCCACTACCAGACCGGCGGCTGGCTGAGCGAGGACAGTGCTGCGGTCTATGACCATCAAGTCGAGGTGCTGTTCACCGGATCGGCCGACGCGATGCGCCGCATGGCGCTGCCGCCTTTGAAGGCGCGTCTGGCCGAGACGCCGGCACGGCCGCGCGTGCTCGATGTCGCCGCCGGCACCGGTCGGTTTTTGTATTGGCTGAAGCGGGCGCTGCCGCGCGCACGGGTGACCGCGCTGGATCTGTCTGCTGCCTATCTGGCGCGGGTGCCGGAGCATGTGCCCTCCGCCCGCACCGTGCAGGCGCCCGCGGAGGCCATGCCCTTTGCTGAGGGTGTGTTCGACGCGGTCACCTGCGTTTATCTGTTCCACGAACTGCCGCCGAAGGTGCGCCCCCAGGTGGCCCAGGAGATCGCCCGGGTGCTGCGTCCAGGCGGCCGGGCGGTCATCGTCGACGCGCTGCAGACCGGTGACCGGCCGGACTTTGACGGCCTTCTGGAGATGTTCCCGCGCCGCTTTCACGAGCCCTATTTCACCAGCTATCTGGACACCGACCTGCCCGCGCTGTTCCAGCCGCTGACGCTGGTCTCCGCCCAACCGGCCTTCCTGTCCAAGGTGTTCGTGTTTGACAAACCGGCGTGAGCGGCTGGTGCTGCGCCCGGCCAAGCCGGACGATGCCGCTTTGCTCGCCGACTGGGATCGGCTGCCGCATGTCCGCGCCGCCAGCGGCGGGGACTTTTATGAGGATTGGCAGACGGAGCTGGCACGCGTGCTGCCCTGGCGTGACTGGCGGATCGCCGAGGTCGACGGCCGGTCGATCGGCGCGGTGCAGATCATCGACCCTGCGCAGGAAGAAACCCACTATTGGGGCGATGTGCCGGCGGGCTTGCGCGCCATCGACCTCTGGATCGGGCCCGCCGACGCTCTGGGCCGCGGCTATGGCACGCTCATGATGCAGCAGGCGCTGGATGTGTGCTTTCAAGACCCGCAGGTAATCCCCGTGCTGGTCGACCCCATGGCGGCCAATCTGCGCGCCCACCGCTTCTATCAACGCCTGGGCTTTCAAGACCAAGGCCCGCGCCGGTTCGGCGAGGATGACTGCCGGGTGTTTCGGCTGGACCGGGCGGTCTGGGCGGTCTGAGTGGCCTGGGGCGGCTCGGGGCGGCTCGGGGCGGCTCAAAGCGGCCCCCGGGGCGGCGGGATGACAGCTGCGTGCGCGCCGGCCCGCGGCAATTGACAGCCAAGCGGGGTCTGCTATCCAAAGCGCCCGCAACGGTGGGGGCCGGTAGCTCAGTTGGTCAGAGCGGGCCGCTCATAACGGCTTGGTCGCGGGTTCAAGTCCTGCCCGGCCCACCATTCTCCTCCGCTGGTATGGAACCGCTGCAAGCCTGTGCCGGGGTGCGCTTGGGAAGTCTGCCTGTGACGCCATGGGGCCGTCCTGGCGCTGTTGGTCCGATGGTGGCCGGGCTTCCCCTTGGCGGGCGTCATTCTATGTCAGGGACAAAGCCGAAGCAGGGGCGCAGGCGGCCGCGCCGATTTGCAAGGCGCGCGAGGATAAGGGGATATCATGCCATCAGCTTATGCGGTGCTGGCGGTGCTGGCAGGATCGGGCCTGGCGGTGCAGGCCGTGTTGAACGCGCGCGTGGGCGCGCATCTGGGTGGACCGGTGTGGGCCGCCTTGATCAGTTTTGTCATCGGGCTTGTGGCCCTGGCCGGATTTCTGATCGTCCAGCGCGGACCCTTGCCGGTCGCCGCCGCAGCCAAGGCGGTGCCGTGGTTTGCCTGGGCCGGCGGGCTGTTCGGCGCCTTCTTCGTGGCCGTCATGGCCGGCGGCGCGCCGCGGCTGGGCGTCGCCACGCTGCTGGTCCTGGTGATCTGTGGCCAGCTGATCACCGCCGTCTTGCTGGACCATTTCGGCATCCTGCAGGCGGCCCGCCCGGTCACCGGCCCGCGCCTGGCCGGCGTTGCCCTGCTGATCGCCGGCGCCGTGCTGGTGACGCAAAAGCCCAGACCGCCGGTGGCCCCAACAGCAGAGGCCCCCATCGCCGATGTCCGCGTGCCGAAACCGTGACCGCGCCGCCGCTTGAGGCGCCGGCGGACTTGAGCCTGCGCGCGCTGGTTTTGCCGGGTTATGCGCAGATGTTACACGCCTTGGCCGGCCAGCTGGACAAGGCCGCGCAATGCCCCGGCGCGGCCACCTTCTTCTCCGCGCGGCTGGCGCCGGACATGCAGCCGCTGTCCGCGCAGGTCCGCTTTGTCTGCCTGCAGGCCGAAGAGGCGCGGGCGCGGCTCCTGGATCAGCCGATCGCGCAGGTGGCGCCGGTGGCGGACTTCGCCGACGCTCAGGATCGCCTGGCCTGGGCAAGGGCCCGGGTGAGCGAGGCCGCCGCCGACCCCGCGCCTGTGGATCCGCGCCGCCGCATCACGCTGACCTTGGCCGACGGGCTGGTGTTCGACTTGAGTGTGGCGGACTATGTGCGCAGCTGGGCGATCCCGCAATTTTATTTCCACCTGGTCACCGCCTACGCCCTTCTCCGCCACGCCGGCGCGCCGATCGGCAAGGCCGACTATGTGCCGCATATGGCCGCTTTCGCAAAGCCCCGCGGCGAGAGCACGTGACAGAGCCACCGCTGCGCCCGCCACCAGACTGCAAACGGGCGGCCCGAGGAGGCCGCCCGCTAAAGGCATTATCGGCTTACAGGAAGACGTCGCTCGTCTCGGAGCCCACATCCGAATGCAGGCCCACGAAGAAATAGTCGAGCTCACGGCCGGTGGCGGGATTCTCGGTTTCCACTAGGCTCTGTTGACAAACTTTTTAGTCCAGATGCGAGCGGCGGCAATTTGGATGAAGCCGAGATAGCTTTCGGATGTTTTGTCGTATCGCGTTGCGAGGCGGCGTGAGCATTTGAGGGTGGCAAAGCATCGCTCGATGC
>JBHJGS010000035.1:0-81735 GCA_050331575.1 Rhodothalassiaceae bacterium
AAACGCGTGAAAACGCTGGCGGCTTGCAGTAGTGCCCTCAGCTTATCTTTTGCGGCCATGCCGGCCATCGGTCAGTCCGTGGACTATGGCCTGCTGGAGGAATTATTTGGCGAGCCGGTGATTACATCGGCGACAGGCACCCCGAAGCGGGCGTCTGAGGCGCCGGCGACCGTGTTGATCATCGGTGAGGAGGAAATCCGCCGCTCTCCGGTCACCAATATCGCCGCCCTCTTGCGCAATTATGCCGGCATCGAGGCCAGCCAATTCGGCACGGACAATTTCGATATCGGGATCCGCGGCGGGAATATGCCGTTCAACCCCCTGGTTTTGGTGATGGTCGACGGCCGCCAAGTCTATGCCGACCATCTGGGATATGTGAACTGGAACTCGATCCCGGTGGAACTGGACGAAATTCAGCAGATCGAGGTGATCAAGGGCCCCGCCGGCGCAATTTTCGGCTTCAACGCGGTGGTCGGCGTGGTCAATATCATCACCAAAAATCCGCTGCACGACCAGGGCACGACGGCCTCGGTGTCTTACGGGAATGACGACTTTTTCCGGGCGAGCTTTTCCACGCGGGTGAAACCGGCCGACTGGGTGGGCATCCGCCTGTCCGGCGGCTTCGATACGCAAGATGGATTCTCGCCGGACTCCAGCGACCGTTTCTTGCTGGCCGGCATGCCCTTTCCGTTCATTGATGAAGATCAGCTGCGCACCGGGCTGGACCAGGCGCGGTCCGGCAATGTCGCGTTGGAGGCGATCTTCAAGCTGGCCGATCATGTGCAGTTATCGCTGGAAGGCACCTATGCCGATAGCAGCAATTTCGGCTTCGCCCCGGTGCGGCTCACCGCGGTGCAGAAGAATGAGTGGATCTCGGTTCGCGGGAAGCTGAGCGTTGACAGTAAGTTCGGCCTGATCGACTTGGTTGTTTACAATAATCGCCTGGATCAAGCGCCCGACTTTGAGTTCAACGGTCAGGCCACAAGTGTGTTTGAAAACGATGTTCTCGTCGTACAGCTGCAAGATAGCTTGAAGATTGGCACCAAGAATACGGTAAGACTGCAACTGGAGTATCGCGACAATAACTTGAACACATTTCCCGCTTTCGCTGGCACGATCCGGTTTGATCTGCTGGCGGTCGGCGGGCTGTGGGAACATAAGCTCAATGATCTGGTCACGCTGACTGGCGCGATCCGGCTGGATAATGTCTTCCTCGATCAGGACGGCCCGATTACGCAGGAGCTGTTGTTCACGGCGGAGGATTTCGACCGGACGATCTCAGACGTTACGGCCAATGCCGCGGTGACCTTCGCGCTGACCCCAAAGGATACGCTGCGCTTGCTGTTCGGTCGCGGCTTGCAATTGCCGCAACTGGCCAATCTGGGGATCGGCCAGCCCGGCGGTCAAGGCCGGTTGCTGGCCGGCGAACCGTCGCTCGATCCTGCGGTGGTTTACAGCGCCGAGGTCGCATATGACCGCAAGCTCAGCGTCATCGACGGCGAGTTTCGGACGTCCTTGTTCTACCGCGATCTGGACAATTTCAGTCTCGGCCCGACGGTGCCCACGGTTTTCCCGCCGGCGGTGCCCGCACCGGTGGGGCAGGCCGCCGATGTCGGCGGTTTTGAGGCCTATGGCGCGGAGGTGTCGGTGAGCGGGCGGCAGGGCAATCTCCGCTGGGGGGTGAATTATACCTTCACCGAGGTCGACGAGGATCTGGTCGGAAACAGCGATGACGCCTTATTTGTGCCGACCGCCCTGGCACTGGATGCTCAGACCGCGCGGCACAAGGTCAATGTTCAGCTGGGCTACAGTGTCGGCAAATTCGCGGCTGATCTGTTTTTCCGCTACCGCAGCGAAACCGGCGACCTTGGCCTTCCGGCCGTGCCGGGATTTCCCAACCTGTTCCCGCGCCAGGCGTTTGACAACAGTATCGGGATTGACGCCCGGCTCAGCTATTTCCCGACCGAGGGCGTGGAGCTGTTCTTTGCCGGCGAAAATCTCGCCGATGACCCGTTCGTCACCAGCACCTCTATTCCCGGCGATATCCGCGCCCGTGGCGGCATCCGCATCCGGTTCTAGTCACGACCTATGTCCCGACCCTCCGTGCCTGGTCGGCCGGATTGGTCTGAAGAGGAAGACAGTAGATGTTGCGATCTGTTCTGACCTTGCGCGATTGGCCCTTCTTCGTGAAGTTTCTGGCGTCGCCTGCTTTGGCAATCATGCTGATGGTTGCCTTGCTGCTGCTCGCCGGCGGCACCATCGCGCAACTGCGGGATGACACCCGCCGGGTGGTGGAAGAGCATTTCGTCGACGCATCTGCTTTGTCGGAGTTGGTGTCCCAGTTCCAAGATCTGAATGGCCGCCTGTTCCGGGCGCTCACCTTGCAGGCCGCCGGCGGCGAGGCGGAGGCCGCGCTGGCGGAGATTGCCGAGATCAAGGCGGGGCTGGAGCGCCTGGTGGCGGCGTTGGCGGAGTTTGCCGAGCAGGCCCCATCTGAGCAAGAGCGCGCGGCCCTGCAGGCGCAAATCGATCAGATCGCCCGCTTCGCCGAGGCCGCCGATGTGGTCGGGGTCATGCTGGAGTTGGATTTTGCCGCAGCAGCCGGCGTGGTGGAGCCGTTAGAGGCGAATTACGCCGAGATCATCACCAATCTGACCGAAATGGTCGATGCCGCTGTCGCTCAAGCCCGGGCGACGTCGGAAGCCACGTCTCAGGCCGCAGATGATGCCCGCGCCAACATGACCATGATTGTGACCTTGGCCCTGGTCGTGGTTCTGGGCATTTCCATCTTTCTGGCGCGGCTGACCACGGGCTCGGTGAAGGCAATCTCCTCAGCGACGCAGGATCTGGCCGGCGGCCAGACCGACATCGACTTGTCGCGGCTGGAACGCCGCGATGAACTGGGCGCGATCGTCGGCGCCTTGGCCGACTTCCGTGAAGGCCTGATCGAGAATGCTCGCATGCGGGAGGAGCAGGAGCGGTTGCGCGCAGAGCAGGTGGAGGCCGAGCGGCGCCGGGTCGAGCAAGAATCCGAGGCCAAGCGCCGAGAAGAGGAGGCCGCACGGCGTCAGCGACACCAGGCTGAGCAGGACCGCAAGGCGCTGCTGGCGCGCTTGACCGCGGATTTCGAAGGGTCGGTTTTTCAGGGGTTGCAGAGCTTGGGCCGCGCGGCGCAGGGCGTGGGGCAAGAGGCCGAGGGCATGCGCCAGCGCCTGGAGAGCAGCATCGACAAGTCAGACCGCCTGGCCAAGGTTTCCGTGCAACTGTCCGACAGTATGCAAAGCGTTGCCCAGGCGACCCATCAGATGACCACCGGCGTCCAAGAAATCAGCCAGCAGGCCGCCTCGGCCGCAGATGTCTCCCAACAGGCCGTGGCCGAAGCGGAACAAAGCGGCCAGTCGGTCCAGGATCTGTCTGAAGCGGCCAGTCAGATCGGGCAGGTGGTCGCTCTGATCAATGACATCGCCGAGCAGACCAATCTGCTGGCGCTGAACGCGACCATTGAGGCTGCGCGCGCGGGTGAGGCGGGCCGCGGCTTTGCCGTGGTCGCAGCGGAGGTGAAATCGCTGGCCCAGCAAACCGGCAAGGCGACGGATGCGATCCGCCAAAAAATCGAAGGCATCCAGAGCAAGACCGACGATACGGTCAGTTCCATGCTGAAGATCGCCGACATCATCCAGCGGGTCGACAGTATTGCCGGCGCCATCGCGACGGCGATCCAGCAGCAAGGCTCAGCCACCGATGAAATCCGCAAAACGGTCAGTGCCGCCAAAGGCGAAATCGATGCGGTGGCGGACACCGCCAAACAGGTCTTTGAGACCGCGGTGCAGGACAGCACGGCTGCCACCGCGGTGATCCAGGCGACCAAGCAAATGAATGACGGCTTCGGCGAGGTCGAAAAAGTCTCTCGCCGCTTCCTCGATGACGTGGCCCGTGCCTGACATTGGGACGCTTGTACCGGTGCATAATCGGCGGCGGAGACAAGCAGTAGATGGTTCAGCAGGGCAGTCGGGCCGCGTCCTGATTGCCTTTAAGGCGAGTGCCCGTGTCGCCTCTCGGCCCGGTGAGGGACGTGGTGGTCGGGGAGACAGGATTCGAACCTGCGACCCTCTGCTCCCAAAGCAGATGCGCTACCAGGCTGCGCTACTCCCCGATCGCTGTCTCTCCTAAGCCGATCGGCCCGGTTTGCCAAGCCTGTGCGCACGCACGATGCTGTGCAACCGGATCGGCTGAGCGTGGCCACGGCTCCACAGTTTTCAGCGGCCTCCACCCCCGCTCCGGCGCAGTCCCTTGGCAGTTGAGATCGCCGGCTGGCCTTCAAGGCTGGCTGGATTTGATGGCTGGCTGGCGTGGCTCACGATCTCGGGTGCGCTGAAACGTCCAGGCAACCGTTCGGCGGCGAGGCCCGTAAGCGTTACTATGGATCAGCAAGCCTCTTTGACCGCGGCAGTGATCGGCGCGTCCGGCGGCATCGGGCGGGCGGTGGTCGATGCACTGCTGGCCGACCCGCGCTATGCCCGGGTCTATTGCCTCTCGCGCAGCGGGCGGGCCCCGGCGCACGCGCACGCGGTGGCCGGCCAGATCGACCTTCAGTCCGAGGCCAGCATCGGCGAGGCCGCCGAGGCGATTGCGGAGCCTCTGGATCTTGTGTTCGTGGCAACCGGCCTGCTCAGCCATCAGGCCTCGCCGGAAAAGAGCTGGCGTGCGCTTGATGCGGAGACCTTGGCGCATGTCTATGCGATCAATGCGGTGGGGCCGGCCTTGGTGGCCAAGCATTTTCTGCCGAAATTGCCGCGCGACCGACGCGCCGTGTTCGCCGCGGTGTCCGCCCGGGTCGGCAGCATCACGGACAACCGGATCGGCGGGTGGCATGCCTATCGCGCGTCCAAGGCCGGCCTGAACATGTTGATTCGTTGCCTGGCCATCGAGTTGCAGCGCAGCCACAAACAGGCGCTGTGCGTGGGGCTGCATCCCGGCACCGTCGATACCGCCCTGTCGCAACCCTTTCAGCGCAATGTGAAGCCGGAAAAGCTGTTCGATCCGGCCTTCTCCGCCCAGCGCCTGCTTGCGGTGCTCGACGGGCTCTCGCCGGAGGACAGCGGCGGCTTGTTTGCCTGGGACGGCAAGCCGATCCCGTTTTGAGGCCGTTGCGCCGCGCGCGTGTTCCAGGCACATAGGGCCGGTCCCGCCTCCCATGGAGTCCCGCCATGGCCATTGATCTGTATACCGCGCCCACGCCCAACGGCTGGAAAGCGTCGGTCCTGCTGGAAGAACTGGGCCTGAATTACACTGTCCACGCCATCGATCTGACCGCACAAGACCAGAAGCAGCCGGCGTTTCTGGCCTTGAATCCCAATGGCCGGATCCCCGTGATCACCGACCGGGAGACCGGCCAGACGGTGTTCGAATCGGGTGCGATCATGATCTATCTGGCGGAGAAGACCGGCCGGCTGCTGCCTCGGCAAGAGCCCGCCCGCGGCGCGGTGCTGCAATGGCTGATGTTTCAGATCGGCGGGGTCGGCCCGATGATGGGCCAGGCCAATGTGTTCTTCCGCTACATGCCGGAGTCGATCCAGCTGGCGATCGACCGCTATCACACGGAGGTCGCCCGTCTGTTCGGGGTGCTCGATGGGCATCTGGCAGGGCGGACCTGGCTGGCTGACGACTATTCCATCGCCGACATCGCCAATTGGTGCTGGGTGCGCACCCACAAATGGTCCGGTGTCGAGATCGAGCCGTTTTCGAACCTGCGCCGTTGGCTCGACCGCATCGCCGAGCGCCCGGCCGCGCAAAAGGGCATCGTCGTGCCCTATGACGTCTCCGAACTGGTCAAGGGCGAGGGCAAGGCGGCCGACACCTTTATCCAGGGCGCCCGGTCGATGCTGGCCGGCGCGCCGGACAAGTCCTGACACACCCGTGTGTTCCAACCGTTGCTGGAGGCCTTCATGCCGCTGACGCTTTATGATTTCGCGCGCG
This sequence comes from Rhodothalassiaceae bacterium, assembly GCA_050331575.1. Classification (GTDB taxonomy): domain Bacteria; phylum Pseudomonadota; class Alphaproteobacteria; order Sphingomonadales; family Rhodothalassiaceae; genus JBHJGS01. The sequence continues at coordinate 5,977 of JBHJGS010000035.1, forward strand.
CGCCCAGCCCGCGCCGCGCCCGCATTGTCCTGGCCGAGAAGGGCATCGACTATGACAAGGTGCAGGTCGATCTGAGCACACGGGCACAGCTGGAAGACAGCTTCAAGGCGATCAATCCGCGCTGCACCGTCCCGGCGTTGAAGCTGGAGGACGGCACCGTGTTGTGCGACAATGCCGGCATCGCCGCCTATGCCGAGGCCCTGGTGCCGGAGCCCAATCTGCTGGGCTCGACGCCGGAGGAAAAGGGCCTGGTGGCCGATTGGACCGTGCGCATCGAATTCGAAGGCTTGTCTGCCTGCGCTGAAGTGGTGCGCAATTCCGCGGAGCGGTTGAAGGGCCGGGCGGTGGTCGGGCCGGATACCTATGCGCAGATCCCGGCTCTGGCCGAACGCGGCGCGGTTCGCCTGAAGCGCTTTTTCGAGACCCTGAATGAGCGGCTGAGCGGTCGGGACTATATTGCCATTGACCGCTTCAGCTATGCCGACATCACCGCCCTGGTGGCGGTCGACTTCGCGGCGATCCTGAAGATCACGCCGAGCGAGGGCCAGTCGGAGATCAAACGCTGGCACGCCGCGGTGTCGGCGCGACCGTCGGCTTCGGCTTGACCCGGGGGGCAAAATCGGCAACGCGAAGCATCCGCATCTTCTCCCACCACCCAAGGAGTGAAACGGCCATGACCCTGGAAGATATCACCAACACCATGCAGCAGCGTGTCTCGGAAAAGGGCGCCATTGATGGCAAGGTTGTCAAATTCGATTTCAGCGACGATGGCGTCATCCGCATCGATGGGACCGGGTCTGAGCCGAAGGTGGACAATGAAGACGCCGCGGCGGACTGCACCATCAAGGTGTCCAAGGAGGATTTCATCGAAATCGCCGAAGGCCGTCAGGATGCGCAGATGGCCTTCATGATGGGCAAGCTCAGCGTTGACGGCGACATGACCATCGCCATGCAATTGGGCCAGATCCTCGGCTGATCCCGCGGCCCATCTTCTCCGCCACGCGGGTCCGTTTTGGCTGCGCGGAGCACCGGCCGCGGCGGGTCTTCCAGGGCGACGTGACGATCGCCCGGCCGCCGCGCCACACGGTCCGGCGTTAGAGCCTGCGCGCGGGACCAACCCCTTGCTGTCGCCGCCGTTCACGCCTCCCCCCCGCCTTACCGGCCGCGCCTGCGCGCAAGGGCGGGGGCAGGCCAGCCATCCCGGGACGCACCAGGCCGTCAGGGGCTGTCAGGCGCTGTTCTGGCCCTGTTCTGGCGCTGTGCCGCGACAGTATGCGCTTCTTTAAGGATGGTGTGCGCACAGTCTGCCCGATAGATTTCGCGGGATCGTGATCGGATCGTGAGGAGGGTTGCGATGGCGGGAATGGGCAGCGCAAGCCCAAGCATGAGCGCCCGCTCGATAGACGGAACGGGCAATAATCCGACCAATCCGGACTGGGGGGCAGCCGGTGCCACGCTGCTGCGCACCTTGGCGCCGATCTATGCCGATGGCCTGGGCGCCATGATCAGCGACCGCGGCGACCCGCGCACCATCTCCAATGCGGTGATCCAGCAGCGGGTCGATACCGACAACCGGTTCGGCACCAGCGACCTGTTCTGGGCCTGGGGCCAGTTCATCGACCATGATCTGGGCCTGACCCCGGAGGATGAAGAAGAGGCTGTGGCGATCGCGATCCCGCCGGGTGACCCGTTCTTCGACCCGATGGGCAGCGGCCAGGCGACGATCCCGTTCCTGCGTTCGGTGCATGAGGGCGGCAGCGACGGGCAGCCGCGCCAGTTCGCCAATGTGATCACGGTGTTTCTCGACGCGTCCATGGTCTATGGCTCTGACGTGGAGACCGCCCAGGCCGTGCGCGGCGAGGGTGCCTTTCTTCGCGTCACCGACGCGGGCCTGCTGCCCGAGACCGATGATCCTCACGACATGGACGGTATCATCGCCGGAGATGTGCGCGCCGGCGAGAATGTCCTGCTCTTGTCCCTGCACACCCTCTTCGTGCGTGAACATAACCGCCAGGTCGACGCGCTGGCGGCCCAATTTCCGGGCTTGAGTGACGACGACCTGTTCGCCGCGGCGCGGGCGCGCGTGGAGGCGTTGGTTCAGGCGATCACGTTCAACGAGTTCCTACCGCTGCTTCTGGGCCCCGGCGCGATCGGGCCCTATCAAGGCTATGACCCTTCGATCAATCCGGGTCTGGCGGTGGACTTCTCCACAGCGGCGTTCCGCTTGGGCCATTCGCTGCTCAGCACCGGCATCGAACGGCTGGAGGAGGACGGCACGCCCATGGCCGGCGGCCCGCTGAGCTTGGCTGATGCCTTTTTCCGGCCGGACTGGCTGGAGCAGCCCGGCGAGATGGCCGCCCTGCTGCGCGGCACGGCCGCGTCGCCGGCCCAAGACCTCGACACGACCATTGTGGAAGACGTGCGCTCCTTCCTCTTCGGCCCGCCGGGGGCCGGCGGCCTCGATCTGGCGGTCCTGAACATCCAACGGGGCCGCGATCACGGCCTGTCCTCCTACAATGACCTGCGCGAGGCGCTGGGGTTGGCACGGGCTGAAAGCTTCGCGGACATCAGCACCGATCCAGCCATTCAAGCGCGCCTGGCCGCAGCCTATGCCGATGTCGACCTGATCGATGTCTGGGTCGGCGGCCTGGCGGAGGATCCGCTGCCCGGCGGGATGCTGGGTGAGCTGTTTGCGCTGATCGTCGCGGATCAGTTCGAGCGCGTGCGCGCCGGAGACAGCCAGTGGAGCGAACGCATCTTAAGCCCGGCAGAGCGGGACGCCCTCTGGTCGACCGGGTTGGCGGACGTGATTGCGCGCAATACCGAGGTCGAGCTGATGCCGGACAAGGCGATGATCGCCTATGCCCGCCAGAGCGGGGGCGCTGGCGACGATGCCATGGCCGGAACGGACAGCCGCGATTTTCTGGCCGGACGGGCTGGCGCGGACACCCTGGTTGGAGGCGCGGGGGACGATGACATGGACGGCGGCTCCGCCGGCGATATGCTCCAAGGCGGCGCGGGGACCGATCGGGCCAGGGCCGGCTCCGGTCGCGATGTGCTGATCGGCGGTGCGGGCGATGATTGGCTGTCTGCGGGCAGCGGGGCGGACACGTTGCGCGGTGATGCCGGGGGCGACCGCCTCAACGGCGGCAGCGGGCCCGACCTGCTTGACGGCGGCGCCGGTGATGATCGGCTGACCGGCGGCTCCGGACCGGACCAGTTCGTCCTGGCCGCAGGGTCCGGCTCTGATGTGATCACCGATTTCACGCCCGGTTCGGACATGCTGGTCCTGGCCGGCCTGCAGATCGATCCGGCGGCACTCCTGGCGACTGCCCAATCCAATGCGGACGGTCTGGTGCTGCTGCTTGACGCGGCGAGCGGCCAGACCGTGACCTTGGCGGGCTTGGCCGCTGCGGATCTGACGGTGGCGGATCTCTTGATCGCGTGACGGCATGGCGCCGGCGGCCTTTCTCGGGCCGCCTTTCTTCTGTCACCGGGACACGCTATCCTGGGGTTACAAAAGACGGATGGTGCAAGGCGGGAGGAGCCGGTGGCGGTCAGCTTTACCTTGAATGGCGCGCCGATAACGGTGGACGCCGATGCCGACATGCCGATGCTGTGGGTGATCCGCGAATATGCGGGTCTGACCGGCACCAAATATGGCTGTGGCATCGCTCAGTGCGGCGCCTGTACCGTGCATGTCGACGGCGTGCCGACCCGCTCATGCCAACTGCCCCTGGCTGCTGCGCAGGGAGCGGCGATCACCACCATTGAAGGCGGCAACGGCCGCGCGTTCGAGGCCATTCAGCGGGCTTGGCGGGAGTTGGACGTGGTGCAGTGCGGCTATTGCCAGTCCGGCCAGATCCTGTCGGCGACGGCGCTGCTGTCCGAGACGCCGGATCCCAGCGATGCCGACATCGATGCGGCGATGGGCGGCAATCTGTGCCGCTGCGCGACCTATCACCGCATCCGCAAGGCCATCCATCTGGCCGCCCGGTCGCTGCGGGAGGCGCGCCAATGACTGATCTGTCCTTCTCTCGCCGCGGCTTCTTGAAGGCCACGGCCGCTGCCACCGGCGGCTTCCTGGTCGGCTGGCAATGGCCCGCCGCGGCCGCGCCGACGGGCCTGCCGGCCGCCTTCAACCCGTTCGTCCGCGTCGACACCGACGGCACGGTAACGATGATTTCCAAGCATCTGGACAAAGGCCAGGGCGTCACCACCGGCCTGACCACCCTGATCGCGGAGGAGATGGACGCGGACTGGGCGCAGATGCGCGTCGATTTTGCCCCCGCGGACACCGCAACGTACAAAAACCTGCTGTTCGGCGTGCAGGGCACCGGCGGCTCCACCGCCATGGCCAATAGCTGGATGCAGTATCGCAAGGCCGGGGCGGCCGCGCGCGCCATGCTGGTGGAGGCCGCCGCCAAGCGCTGGGGTGTCGACCCTGGTGCCATCCGCATCGAGGCCGGACGGGTGAGGGCCGGTGATCGCGAGGCAGGCTTCGGCGAGCTGGCACAAGCCGCCGCTGCGGTAACCCCGCCGTCCGATCCCGCGCTCAAGGCGCCGGAGGCGTTCCGCCTGATCGGGCAGCAGGTCCCCCGGCTGGACAGCCCGGCCAAGACCGACGGCAGCCTGACCTTTCCCATCGATCTGCAGCGCGACGATCTGTTGGTGGCGGTGATGGCGCATCCGCCGCGCTTCGGTGCCACCTTAAAGGCGGTCGACGACACGGCGGCGCGCGCGGTTCCCGGGGTGGTTGATGTGGTTAAAACGCCACGCGGTTTGGGCGTGATCGCCACCGGCTTCTGGGCAGCCACCAAGGGGCGTGAAGCGCTGAGCCTTGAGTGGGATTCCAGCAAGGCCGAGACCCGCTCCAGCGCGCAGATGTTTGCTGATTATGCCGCCCTCGCCGGTCGCAGCGGGGCTAAACCCGCGCGCCAGGACGGCGATGTCGACGCCGCCTTGAAGGCCGCGCGCGTGATCGAGGCGCGCTTTGAATTCCCGTTCCTAGCCCACGCTGCCATGGAACCGATGGATTGCGTCGCCCAGCTTCATCCGGACCGCTGTGAGATCTGGACCGGCTCGCAATTGCAGACGGTGGACCAGCAGGTGGTGGCCGGCATCACCGGACTGGCGCGGGACCAGGTGATCATTCACACCCAGTTCGCCGGCGGCAGCTTCGGCCGCCGCGCGGTGCCGGACAGCGACTATATCGCCGATGCGGTGATGATCGCCAAGGCGCACGGGCAGGGCCGTCCGATCAAGCTGCAATGGACCCGCGAGGATGATATGCGGGCCGGCCGCTACCGGCCGATGAGCTATCATGTGATGCGTGGCGGCTTGGACAAGGACGGCATGATCGTCGCCTGGGACCATGTCATCGTCACGCAATCCTATTTGAAGGGCACCGCGCTGGAAGGCTCCATCGGGGAAGACGGCATTGACAGCTCCGCCGTGGAAGGCGCGCGCGGGCTGCCTTACGCTATTGCCAATCTGCGCGTGTCGCAGCAGCTGGCCGACAATGGCGTCACCGGCCTTTGGTGGCGCTCTGTCGGCCACACCCACAATGCCTATGCCACCGAGGTGTTCCTGGACATGCTGGCCGACGCGGCGGGCACCGACCCGATCGCCCTGCGGCGGCGCCTGTTGAAAAACGCCGATCCGCGCTTTGCCGCCGTGCTGGAGCGCGCCGTGGCCGAGGCCGGTCCCGCGCCTGAAGGGTCGGGGCAGGGCCGTGGCGTGGCGCTGCACAAGAGCTTCAACAGCTTTGTCGCCCAAGTCGCCGACGTGACGGTGCGCGACGGCCGCGTTGCTGTTGATCGGGTCACTTGTGCGGTGGATTGCGGCATCGCGATCAACCCCGATATCGTCGCCGCACAGATGGAAGGCGGCATCGGCTATGGCCTATCCGCCGCCCTGCGCGAGGCGATCACGCTGACCGACGGGCTGGTCGACCAAGCCAATTTCGATCGCTATCAGCCGTTGCGCATCCATGAGATGCCGCAGGTGTCCGTGCATATCATCGCCTCGGCCGAGCCGCCGACCGGGGTGGGCGAGCCTGGCACGCCGCCAATTGCCCCGGCGGTGGCCAATGCCATTGCCCAGGCCACCGGCAAGCGTCTGACCCGTCTGCCGTTCGGTGATCAGCTGGCCTGAGGGGTAGGAAACCCAGCGGTCTGCCGCAGCGCCTCACCCAGGACCATCGCGGCGGCCACTGCGATGTTCAGCGACCGCCGCCCCGGCGCCATCGGAATCAGCAGGCGGGCATCCGCCGCGGCATGGACATAGTCCGGAGCGCCGGCACTTTCCTGGCCAAGCAACAGCCTGTCGTCCGGCTGAAAGCGGAACTTGGTATAGGGCGTCGCCGCACGGCTTGTCAGCAGGATCAACCGGCCATGACTGGGCTGGTGGAACTGGCGCCAGTCGTCGTGGCGCGTCAGCCGCACATGATCCAGATAATCCATCCCGGCGCGGCGCAGCGCCCGCTCAGAAAAGGCAAAGCCGCAGGGTTCGATGACGTGCACCGGCACATCCAAGCAAGCGCCCAGGCGCAGGATCGTGCCGACATTGGCCGCCTGATCAGGCTGAAACAGCGCCAATGCGACCATTACACCCGCCTAATCGTCAGCCGCTGCGCTGGGATCGGCCGGCGCGGCCGTGCGGTGCCGCTGCAAATGCGCTTGGACTGCTTGGACCACCAGCCCAAAATCGCCGGTGACGGGTCCGGGACCCGTTCCGACGGCTTGGCGGCGCGGGCCCCACGCCGCGTCTTGCGCGCTTTGGTCTTGTTCGTCTGCTGCCATGAGACTGGGCATGGGCATAGGCGTGGGCATGGGCATGGGCATGGTGTTCCTTTGACAACTGCGTTGATCTGGCCATGGGGATGGCAAACGCCGTGCCAAGACCAACACCAGCGCTGATAAGCGCAAAATCCCCGAAAAATTTTAGCCAAAGCCAAGCCGCTAGATGGCAGGCTTGTGCAATCCGCACAAATATCCTTCGCGTGATATGCAGCTTGCAAGTGGAGGCGCCTTGGCTGGAAGAGGCGGCATTGCGGCGGGTGGGGCGCGTTAAAGCTGCTGCTCGGCACGCTCCGGACACACCAGGATGTGATCCTCATAGACCGAGCCGACGAACAAGCGGCCACGCGCATGCTGCGCCACCGATGCGCCGGAATAAAGCCCGCCGCGGTTCAAATGCACAGGGGTGACCCGGCCTGCTTGGCTGATCCGGACCACCTCGGACGGTGAGGGCCGCTTGCGGTCTTGGGCATGCGCGGTAAAGGCCAGCGGCCGGGGGTGGCCAGCCGCCAGCACATCGCCCTGCGGCAGCAACGTCAGATTATCGACCCCCATGCCCACACCGGTCTGCCATAGCCGGGTCAGCGACAAGTCCGGCCCGAGGGCGTAGGCGGTGACCGAGCGGTCAAGCACCTCAGCGACGTAAAGCCGGTTGCTCTTCAGATCGGCCAGCACGCCATTGGCATAGCGCAAATCGCTCAGGGCCACCGAGGCACGCTCGCCGTCATAGGCCACCACATTGCCCCAAGGCGCCATCAGATAAGGCTCAAGCCCGCGCAACAAGGCGGTGGGCGCGCCCAGATCATTGCTCACGAAGAAGGCGCGCGGACCCACCGGTGCGACATCATTGGGATGGCTGATCAGCGGGTCGCGAATGGACTGGAGATGGGTTAGCCGGCCATTGCGGGCGGCGCGAAAGATTTCGATGCTGTGCGCGCGATAGTCCGGCCCGTGATTGACCGCGAATAGGCGGCGCTCGCCGCTTTGCGGGTCGACCCATAAGCCCAATCCGTGCGGATAGAAGCGCCTTGGGTCACGGTCGTCGACGCGGTCCAGCGGTGCGTCGGGGCTCTCAAGCCGTAACAGCTTTATCGCGCCATTGGGCGGCCCACCGGCCACAACCCCGGCGCGGTCGGCATCGGTGATCCAGATCAGACCCCAGTCGCGGTCGATGGCGAAATCCTCCGGCCCCGTGACCGGCCCGACGGCGCGGCAATCCGCGGTTGTGAGCGGGGTCAGCGGCCGGGTCAGGCCGGCGCGGTAAGCCAGCAGTCCGCCCCAAGCCAGGACAGCTAGGACCAGCGCCAGCAAGACGGCTTTTATGAGCACATGCATGGACTTCCTTAACCTCCTGTCCGTACCGTCACCGAAGTGGAGCGGGCGTTGCAATCCTGTGACTTCAGGGGTAGACCGTCCCCGGTTTGGGAAAGCCGGCACCAGTGCCCCCGCGCGAAAGGCCTTCGCGTGACTTGGTGTCACATTTCCCATCCGTCACGCGCATACGTAAGTAACCCTGCCTGTGGCCGCTCGGACAAGACCCGATGGCGCGGCCGATGATGGCACAGGATAGATCGGGACATCAGCATGAGCACAAGCGAGCAGACCATGCCGGCGGCGGACGACGGTGCGACGCGCCGGGACTTTCTTTATGTCGCCACAGCCGGTGCGGCCGCAGTGGGTACGGCCTTCGCGATCTGGCCGTTCATCGACCAGATGAACCCCTCCGCCGATGTGCAGGCGCTTGCCTCCATCGAACAGGACATTTCCGCCATTGCGGTGGGCTCCGGCATCACCATCAAGTGGCGCGGCAAGCCCGTGTTCATCCGCCATCGCACGGAGGCGGAGGTTGAGGCGGCGCGCGCGGTCAAGCTGTCCTCTTTGCCCGACCCGGAGCCGGATGAGGACCGCGTCATCGACCCGCGCTACCTTGTGATGATCGGCGTGTGCACGCATCTGGGCTGTGTGCCCAGCAGCAATGCCGGGGACTATATGGTGAATGGCCAGGGCGGCTGGTTTTGTCCGTGCCACGGCTCGCACTACGACACCTCAGGCCGCATCCGCAAAGGGCCGGCGCCGACCAATTTGGCGGTTCCGCCCTATGAATTTGTCAGCGATTCTCGCATTCGTATCGGCTAGAAAGGGTTCGTCATGGCTGGATTGAAATATCATCCGCAAAGCCCGTTCATGCAGTGGCTGGAACGCCGCCTGCCCGTCGTGGGCTTCGTCTACAGTTCCGTCGGCGCGGGCTATCCCGCCCCACGTAACTTGAATTATTTCTGGAATTTCGGCGTTCTGGCGGGTCTGTGTCTGATGATCCAGATCGTCACGGGCATCGTTTTGGCGATGCATTACGTGCCGGACACGTCCCTGGCGTTCGACAGCATCGAACACATCATGCGCAACGTGAACTACGGTTGGTTGATGCGCTACATGCATGCCAACGGGGCGTCCTTCTTCTTCATTGTGGTCTATATCCACATCTTCCGTGGCCTGTATTACGGGTCATATAAGGCGCCGCGGGAAGTGATCTGGATGCTGGGCGTGATCATCCTCCTGTTGATGATGGCGACCGCGTTCATGGGCTATGTGTTGCCCTGGGGCCAGATGAGTTTCTGGGGCGCCACGGTGATCACCAACCTGTTCTCCGCCTTCCCGATCATCGGCGATGAGATCCAGACGCTGCTGTGGGGCGGCTTCGCGGTCGATAATCCAACGCTGAAGCGGTTCTTCTCGCTGCACTATCTGCTGCCGTTCGTGATCGCCGGCGTGGTCGTTCTGCACATCTGGGCGCTGCATATTCCGGGCTCGAACAATCCATTGGGCATCGATGTGAAGGGCCCGCAGGACCAGCTGCCGTTCCACCCCTATTACACCGCCAAGGATGCCTTCGGGGTCGGCGTGTTCCTGATCCTGTTCTCGGTGTTTGTGTTCTACATGCCCAACGCGCTCGGCCATCCGGACAATTACATCCCGGCCGACCCGCTGGTGACGCCCGCGCACATCGTGCCGGAATGGTATTTCCTGCCCTTCTACGCGATCCTGCGCTCGATCACCTTTGATATCCTGTTCATCGACGCCAAGCTTCTGGGCGTGATCGCGATGTTCGCGTCGATCCTGATCCTGCTGGCGCTGCCGTGGTTGGATCGCTCGCCGGTGCGCTCTGCGGCATTCCGGCCGCTCTACCGGATCTTCTTCTGGGTGCTGGTGGTGGACGTGGTGTTGCTGACCATCGTCGGCGGCAAGCAGCCGGAAGGGATTTGGCCGACCTTGGGCCTGCTGGGCACGCTCTACTATTTCTTCCACTTCCTGGTGCTGTTGCCGATCATCTTGCCGATGGTCGAGACACCGGACCCGCTTCCCGACAGCATCTACAAGCCGGTCGGCGGCAGTGACGCCGGCATGGCCGCGGCGGCCCCGGCTGAGTAGGAGAGAGATCCATGCGTAAATTACTTGTCACACTGGCTGTTTGTGGTCTCAGCGTTGCGGCGATGGCGGCGGAGAAGGCCGCTGAGCCGAAGGATATCGACTTCTCCTTCGAGCAGCCCTTGGGCGGCTGGGATATGGATTCGGTGCAGCGCGGCTTCCAGGTCTATCGCGAGGTCTGTTCGGCCTGCCACCAGCTGAAATATGTCGCCTTCCGCATGCTCACCGACATCGGCTTTTCCGAGGATCAGGTGCAGGCCCTGGCGTCGGAATACCAGATCGAGACGCTGGACGAATATGGCGACACCACTACGCGTCCCGGCACGCCGTCGGACTATTTCCCGTCGCCATTTCCGAATGACGTGGCGGCCGCGGCGGCCAATAATGGTCGGGTGCCGCCCAATTTGTCCCTGATCGTGGAAGCGCGCGAGGGCGGGGCGGACTATATCTACTCCCTGCTCACCGGCTATACCGAACCGCCGGAGGGTGAGGAGGTCGAGCCCGGACTGTACTGGAACAAATATTATCCCGGCCACAAGATAGCCATGGCGCAGCCGCTGTATGATGATTTCGTCGTCTATGCCGATGGCACGCCGGCTACGCTTGAGCAGACCGCCAAGGACGTCACCGCCTTCCTGGCCTGGGCGTCCGAGCCGAATATGGTCGAGCGCAAGCGGCTCGGCTTCTCTACGATCCTGTTCTTGATCTTTCTGACCGCGCTCTTTTATATGAGTTACAAGAAGGTCTGGGCGCCGGTGAAGGCGGGAGCCACGCCGTGGAAGGATCTGGTGGAGAAGCAGCGCAAATAGCGCAGGTCTTCGCTTGAGCCGCCCGCGGGAGCCCTCGCGGGCGGACTCATTTGTTATCGATTGCCTGCCTCATGACCCTGCTTGGCATCATCGGCGGCTCCGGCCTTTATGACCTGCCCGGGCTTCAGGACGCGCGCTGGGAAACGGTCGACAGCCCGTTCGGCGCGCCCTCTGATCAGATCCTGCGCGCCCGCTTGGGCCGGGTGGAGCTGGCGTTTCTGCCGCGCCACGGCCGCGGGCACCGGCTCACCCCCGACACTGTGCCGTATCGCGCCAATATCGACGCGCTGAAGCGGCTGGGCGTCACCGATATCCTCTCGCTCAGCGCCTGCGGCTCGCTGCGGGAGGCGCTGCATCCCGGCACATTTGTGCTGGTCGACCAGTTCATCGACCGCACGCGCTCCCGCCCGGCCTCCTTCTTCGGGCCTGGGATGGTCGCCCATGTGTCCCTGGCCGAACCCACCTGCGGCCGGCTGCGCGCCGTGACCGCGGCCAGTTGCAAGGCGCTCGACCTGCCTTTCGCCGATGGCGGCACCTATCTGGCCATGGAGGGGCCGCAATTCTCCACCCGGGCGGAAAGCCATCTGTTTCGGCAATGGGGCGCGGATGTCATCGGCATGACCAATTTCACCGAGGCGCGTTTGGCGCGGGAGGCGGAGATCTGCTACCTCACCGTCGCCATGGTCACCGATTATGACTGCTGGCACGACAGCCATGCCGCGGTAGAGGTGGCCTCGGTGCTGCAAGTGTTGAAAGACAATGCCGCCAAGGCCCAGGCCTTGGTCGCCGCGCTGGTGCCGCAATTGGCTGAGCGCCCGACGCCGTGTCCGGCGGGCTGTGACCGGGCGCTGGAGCATGCTCTGATCACCGCCCCGGAGGCGCGCGACCCGACCATGGTGGCGCGCCTGGACGCGGTGGCCGGGCGCATGCTATCGCCCCGGCGCCCCGCTTCTTCTTCCGCCTGAGGCCGCTGATGGACAAACCCGCGCCGATTTCCGCTGCTGCCCATGGAGAGGACTGGATCGTATCGCGTATCCGCACGATCCCGGATTTTCCCAAGCCCGGCATCCAGTTTCGAGACATCACCACGCTGCTGAACGATGCCCGGGGATTCCGTCGCGCCGTCGATGCCCTGGTCGCGCCATACAAGGGCGTGACGGTTGACAAGGTCGCCGGCATCGAGGCGCGGGGCTTCATCCTGGGCGGGGCCGTGGCACACCAGCTGGACGCGGCGTTCGTGCCGGTGCGCAAAAAGGGCAAGCTGCCACACACCACGCTGACCCAAGATTATGATCTGGAATATGGCACCGATACGCTGGAGATCCACGAGGACAGCATCGCCCACGGCGATCTGGTGCTGCTGGTCGACGATTTGATCGCCACCGGCGGCACGGCGGAGGCATCGGTGAATTTGATCCGGCGGGCCGGCGGCATTGTCGTGGCCTGCTGCTTCGTCATCGACCTGCCGGATCTGGGCGGGGCGGCCCGCCTACGCGCCATGGGGCTGGACGTGGTCGCCCTATGCGGCTTCCCGGGCGACTGAGCCGGTCCGGGCCAGCACCCGGTCCAGCGCCAGGGCGCCATTGCCCAGAAAGATTTGGGCGCCTGCTGCGACGGCCAGGAACAGCGGATACTCCCAGCCACCGCCTTGGTTGGAGAACAACCAGCCATTGCCGCCATGGCCGAACAGGGCCGCGCCCAGCAGAACCGGCACCAGCAGGGCGGCGGCCAGGCGGGATTGCACGCCGGCGATCAGGGCGATGCCGGTCAGCAGTTCCAGCCCGATGGTGGCATAGGCCAAGGTGCCGGGCAGACCGATGATTTCGAAATAGCCGACCGTGCCGGGGATGGTGAACACGACGATCTTCAATAGACCATGGGCCAGGGCCATGGTGCCCAAGGCCACACGCAGCACCAGCGCGGCATAGGCGGGATTGTTGAGCGAGTGCGTCTTGATCATGTCAGGCTCTCCTAAGAACGGCCCGGGCCCCATCGCCCGGACGCCTCAGCAGATAAGCTGTGACCAAAGGAGGAGAAGCGGGCCGAAACTCGACAGTCTGTTTCGAATGATCGAACAATTTCGGTTCATGGATCTGCGAGAACGCCGGCTCGATCAGCGTCCGCGACCCGGACAGGCCGGCATGCTTTAGACCGCCGGGGGGTCGACGCCTGCAATCCGCCGCGCCCGGCGCGAGCGGCGTTCCGCCAGCGCCTCGCGGTGCGCCAGATAGACCGAGGCGGCCAGGATGATCAGCGCGCCGGCCAGGGTCTGCAGTCGGATTGTCTCGCCAAACGCCAGCGCGCCGATGGCGGTCGCCGCCAGCAGGCGCACGAAATCGAACGGCAGCACCGCACTGGCATCGGCTTCGGCGAACGACCGCGCAAGCGCATATTGCCCCAGCCCCGCAATCAGGCCGATCGCCAGCAACAGTGCCCAGGCGTCGGCATCCGGCCAGGTCCAGCTGGGGAGAGCGGCCAAGAAGGTCGCCGGCAGCGGCAGCAGAAAGGCGTAGGCCACGATGGTGCGCGGGCTGTCCGTCGGTGCCAGCGCCTTGATGGTCAGCATCGAGGCGGCGATGCCCAGCGTGCCGATCACCGCGGCGATCACACCGGGATTGACCACCAGCGCCTCGCCGGGGCGCAACACCACCAACATGCCGGCAAAGCCGATGATCAGGGCGGTGATGCGCCGCGCGCGGATCCGCTCCTTCAACAAAAGGACCGCGCCTAAGGTGGTGAACAGCGGCGCGGCATAGGAAATCGCCACCACCAGCGACAAGGGCGCCACCGTGACCGCATAGAAGATGCCGAAGGTGGCAATGATGGCGGTAAAGCCGCGCACGGCATGCAGCGGCAGGCGCTCGGTCTTCAGCAGGGTCAGGCCGTCCTTGAACAAATTCGGCAGCAGGAACACACAGCCGAACAGGGTGCGGAAGAACACGATCATCCAGGCGCTGACCTCCGCAGAGGCCAAGCGGATCAGGCCCCACACGCACGCAAAGGCCAGGCAGGACACGATCATATAGCCGATGCCGCGAACGGTTGAGCGGCCTGGCGCCAGGCTGGCGCTCACGCCAGGCGTCTTTCGATCGCGTCCCAGATTTTCGCGGCTAGGTCCACCCGGTCGAACCGGCCGATTTCCTGCAGGCCGGTGGGCGAGGTGACATTGATTTCGGTCAACAGCCCGCCGATCACATCGATGCCGACGAACAGCAGGTTGCGCTTGACCAGTTCCGGGGCGATGCGCGCGCAGATCTCGCGCTCCCGGTCGGTCAGGCTGGCCTGCAAGGGGGTGCCGCCGACATGCAGGTTGGAGCGCGCCTCTCCCGCGGCGGGCTTGCGGTTCAGCGCGCCCAGCGGTTCGCCGTCGATCAGGATGATGCGCTTGTCGCCCTCGCGCACCGCGGGCAGATAGCGCTGCACCATCACCGGCTCGCGGCTGACGCCGGTGAACATCTCCATCAGCGCGCCCAGATTTTCATCCTCCGGCTTCAGGCGGAACACGCCGAAGCCGCCATTGCCGAACAGCGGCTTGATGACGATGTCGCGAAATTCCGCCCGGAACGCGCGCACCTCATCGGTGGAGCGGGTGATCAGCGTCTCCGGCATCAGGTCGGTATAATGGGTGACGAACAGCTTCTCCGGCGCATTGCGCACATGCACCGGATCATTCACCACCAGGGTCCGGTCGCACACCTGCTCCAACAGATGGGTGTAGGTGATATAAGCCATGTCAAAGGGCGGATCCTGGCGCATCAGGATCACGTCCAGATCCTCGGCCAGGTCCACTGTCTGATCCTGCTGGAACTGGTAATGCGCGCCGCGCTCGCGTTTCACCGTCATCGGCCGGGCTTGCGCCACCACGCGGCCCTGCCGGTAGGTCAGCTCATCGGGCAGATAGTGAAACAGCGCATGGCCCCGTGCCTGGCCCTCAACAGCCAGGGCGAAGCTGGAATCGGCATCGATATCGATCCCCTCGATGGGATCCATCTGGAAGGCAACACGCATGGGCGGTGGGTCTCCGTATCAGGCGGGGTCGCCGAGATATGGACCATCCCGCCGCGTTAGGCCAGCGGCGGTGCTTGCTCCGGGGCGTGCCTGATAGAAGAAAAGCCGGGCCCCGCGGACCCGGCTTTTCCTGAGCAAGACACGTGAAACGGCTTAGCCGCGGCGGCGCGCCACACCGAAACCGGCCAGGCCCAGGCCCAGCAGCGCCAGCGAGGCCGGAACCGGCACATCGATCGGCGTGAAGCCCAGCTTCACCTGGATCGAGGGGCGGCTGTCCGGACCGCTCGAGCCGTCCGTGATGTCGAAGCTGCCACTCTCGAAGAACAGCTCGAAACCGTCATTGAACAGATCGTCGGCCAGCACGAAATATTCCGCCGAGGCATCGCCCACCAACGTGTCGGTACCGAAAAAGTCGAAAAAATTGAAGGTGTCGCCGCCGGCTAGAACGCTGACGCCGGACAGTGTTGCGGTGGTGTCTTCTGACGTTGTCACCAGGCGGATGGCGATGGTGTTGACCAGGGCGTCGGGGTCGAGATCGTCGGCATCGGACACGCCGCTGGCGGTCTGCACACCGGCGCCGGTATCGTAATCAAAGCTGTAGCTCAGCGAGCCGGGGCGTACGTCACAAACGGATCGGTCCCGCCCGACAAGGCATTGGAGCCGGACAGGTTCCACGCGATACCGGACTGGCCGGAGGTTAAGCTGCCAATGTCCTCGGCGCCGCGAATGGCCGCTTCCCAATCCCCGGACTCCGCCAAACCATTGCCGCGGCGGATAGTGACATTGCCAACGGTCTGCTCTTCAAAAGCGACGAAATCGGAATCGCTGGCGAACGTCATGGCGACCGGCCCGGCCAGCGCCGGTGTGGCGGCCAAGGCAACCGTCAGGCTGCCGATCGCGATCAAGTTTTTCATAGTCTAGCTCCCAGTTACTACATCTTGGTTGGCCTTGTGATCAGTGTTTATGCAAACCCCGGACCAATTTCAAACATGGCTCAAAACCGCGGGTTGATGCCCGCTGACAGGGCGTCATGTCAGCAGGTTTAACATCTGGTTCAGACCTGCGAAGACAGCTGTAAGCGAGACTGACAGGTAAATTGGTCAACTCTTCGATAGATCCGTGCCGGATCAGGTGTCCGGCCGCCAAGCCGCTGCGAGATGGTGCGGTCGCAATCCGTCAATCAAAATGATATCGAACCGCACATCCTGCTCCGCGCGCCCGGGATTGCGGCCGAGATAGGCCAGGGCGGCGCGGGTGATCCTGTGGCGCTGACGCGGCGTGACGGCCTCGGCCGACCCCGACCCGCCGCTGCGCTGCTTGATCTCGACGAACACCAGCGTCCGGCCCTTTTCCGCAATCAAGTCGATCTCGCCAACCGGGGTCCGCACCCGTCGCTCCAGCACGCGATAGCCCTTCATTGTTAAATAGGCGGCAGCCAGGCGCTCTGCGCGGCGGCCGCGCCGTTCGGCTGCCGCCCTATCGGTCACGGTTCAGCTCCAACGCACGTTGATAGACCGTGCGGCGCGGCAGGTTCAGCGTCCAGGAGACGGCCGCCGCGGCTTCCTTGGTGGACAAGCTGGCCAGCGCCTCGGCCAAGAGCGCGTCCAACTGCTGGTTGGGATCGGCCGTCTGCGTGGCGCCGGCCACCAACAGCACCACCTCGCCTTTCAACTGATCATCGTGCGCTGCCGCGGCGGCCAGGTCCGGCAAGACACGGCGGCGAACGGTTTCGAACTGCTTGGTCAGTTCCCGCGCCAGCACCGCCTCGCGCGGGCCAAAAATCTCCGCCATGGCGGCCAATGTCTGGGGCGTGCGCTGGGCACTTTCGTAAAAGATCAAGGTGGCGCGCAGATCTTTCAGCGCGACCAAGGCTTGCTGGCGCGCTTTGGCCTTTGCCGGCAAGAAGCCCTCGAACCAAAACCGGTCGGTCGGCAGGCCGGAGACGCTCAAGGCGGCGAGCGCGGCGCTGGCGCCGGGCAGGGGGTGAACGGCAAGTCCGTCGTCCTGGGCCGCGCGGACCAGCTTGAAACCGGGATCGGCGATCAGCGGGGTGCCGGCGTCACTGACCAGGGCGATGGCTTGGCCCTCCCGCATGCGCTGCAGCAAGATCGGGCGCATTTGCGCGCCGTTATGATCGTGATAGGAAAGAAGCGGGGTGGCGATGCCATGGGCGTGCAACAGTTTCGCGGTCACCCTTTTATCCTCGCAGGCGATGGCGTCGGCCGCGCGCAGCACGGTGATCGCCCGCGCCGTGATATCGGCCAGATTGCCGATCGGGGTTGCGACGACATAAAGGCCGGGCGGCAGGGCCGGGACCTTGTTTTTGCCCGGATTGGACGTATCAGGGGACATGGTCATGGCATTTGCTTTGGCACGGGCGGCCCCGCAACGGAAACAGAAAGGCAAAACCGCGATGATTGCTGCGCGATCGGTGCTCCATTGGCTCTGGCTGACCGGCCTGGCGCTGCTGCTGGCCGGCTGCGGCGGCACGGATCAACCGGATCGGGAGATCGCGGTGGCTGCTCCGGCGCCGCCGCCGGCGGAGCAAGCATCGCCGAGGCCATCGCCGCGAGTGGCCTGGCTGATCGAATCACTGCCGCCCTTGGAGGCGCCGGAAGAAACCGAGGTTATCGAAGACAAGACGGTGCTGGCGCTGCTGGTGCCTTTGTCGGGCGAGGCCGCCAGCGTCGGCCGGGCGCTGCGCGACGCTGCGGTCATGGCTTTGTTCGACGCCTATGATCCGCGGCTGGAACTGATCGTGCACGACACGGCCGGGACCGAGGCTGGGGCCCGGCGCGCCGCTGCCAGCGCGATCGAGGACGGGGCCGATCTGATCCTCGGCCCCTTATTCGGTCCGGCCATTGATGCCGCAGCACCCCTGGTGCGGGATGCCGGACGTCTCATGATCGGCTTTTCCAATGACATCCGCGTGGCGGGCGAGGGCGTTTACCTGCTCAGTTTTCCGCCCGAAGAACAGGTCGACCGGGTGGTGCGCTTCGCCGCCGCGCACGGCGATCGGGTGTTCGGCGCGTTGATCCCGGAAACGCTCTATGGCGACCGGGTATTGGCGTCGCTGGGCCGCGCGGTATCGGCCGGCGGTGGCTATCTGGCGTCGGTGGAATCCTATCCTCGCGAGCGGGAGGCGCTTTATGATCCGGTGCGTCGCTTGGCCGATTTCGACCGGCGCAAGCGCGCCCACGAGGCGGAAATGGCGTTCCTGCAAGGCCTGTCCCCGGATGATTTCGCCGAGGAGATCAAGCGCGACCTGGAAGCGCGCGACACGCTCGGCCGCCTGCCCTTCGATGCCATCTTGCTGCCGGAAGGGGAACCATTGATCCGGTCGCTGGCGCCGCTGCTGCCCTTCTATGATATCGATCCCGATGCCACCCGGTTCTTGGGCACCGGCTTGTGGGACGGCGCAGACCTGGGCTCGGAAACCGCCCTCCGCGGCGCCTGGTACGCCGCACCGGAGCCTGCCCCCGTGCAGGCCTATATGGATCGATTCGAAACGCTTTATGGCTATCGGCCGCCGCGGCTCGCCACCTTAGGTTATGATGTTGTGGCGCTGGCAGCGGTGCTGACGCGCGATTTCCCCGGCGCGCCGTTTCAGGCCGAGAGGTTGCAGAATGTCGAGGGCTTCTCCGGCATTGACGGGCTGTTCCGCTTTGGCGAGGACGGTGTCGTGCAGCGCGGGCTGGCAGTGTTGGAGATCCTTCCCGACGGCGTCGGAGTGATTGACCCTGCCGCGGAGAGCTTTTTTGCTTTGCCGGCCCGCGGCACCGGCCGCACGGCAGGTGACATCGGCCGGGCAGGACGCTAGGGCACCATCGGACCGATTGGACTCAGCGTGCGATACCAATCGGTCGGATGAAAATGCTCTAATCACCCAGGCCCCGCCGGATTTTCTTCATTGTGCCTGAAAGGGAACGCTGATGCCGCTACCCGCTTCGCTGGACGGCCGCTTGCGCTTGCCGCTGATCGCCGCGCCCATGTTTTTGGTGTCAGGCCCGGAGTTGGTTTCCGCCTGCTGTCGGGCCGGGATCATCGGCGCCTTTCCCAGCTTGAACGCCCGGCCGATCGAACAGCTTGAGGAATGGCTCACCGAGCTTGACCGGGTCACCGCCGATACCGCGCCTTATGCGGTCAATCTAATCGTGCACAAGTCCAATGGTCGGCTACAGCAGGATCTGGATCTGGTGATCCAGCACAAGGTGCCCGTGGTGATCACATCGGTCGGCCATCCCGGCGATATCGCTGAGACGGTGCACGGCTATGGCGGCATCGTTCTGCACGATGTCATCCATCTGCACCATGCCCGCAAGGCGGTCGATGCCGGTGTTGACGGCATCATTCTGGTCTGCGCCGGCGCCGGCGGCCATGCCGGGCTTTTGTCGCCGTTCACCCTGGTGCCGCAGTTGCGCGCACAGTATGACGGCACCATCATCCTGTCCGGCGCCTTGTCGGACGGCCGCGCGCTGAAGGCGGCGCGGGTGCTGGGCGCGGATCTGGGCTATATGGGCACGCGCTTCATCGCCACGCAGGAGGCGCGCGCGGACCAGGACTATCGCCGGATGATCGTGGAGGCGGAGTCGACCGATATCGTCTACACCAACAAGGTGTCCGGCATCTGGGGCAATTTCCTGCGCGACAGCCTGGACGCATCGGGCATTGCGTATGACATTGCCGGCCCGCAGGTGAAAAAGGACGTGAACATGGACCTGGCCGCCCGCGACGAGGGCGATGCCGGGGCCAAGAAGGCCTGGAAGGAGGTCTGGTCGGCCGGGCAGGGCGTCGGCCAGATCCATGATGTGCTGCCGGTGGCAGAGCTGGTCGCGCGGCTGCAGGCGGAGTATGAGCACGCCTGATCGGTTGGCCCGCCTTCTATGCTGCTCTAATTTGCTGTCATGGCACGATTTGTTTTCCCCGCCCAGCCGGCGCGGCTGGGTGCGCCTGCCGGCGCCGCCGCTGCCGGTCGTCCTGTCGCCGGCATAGCCTGGATGCTGCTGGCTGCCACCTGCGTCACCTTGGTGGGCGTGCTGGTGAAGGGCCTCGGCGCGCGGCTGCCGGCCGCCGAAATTGCAAGCTTGCGAGCGTGGCTGATGATCGCGGTCTTGATCCCGTGGCTGGCCTGGCGCGCCCCGGCGGCCTTTCGGGTGCGTGCGCCGGGGCTGCTGGCCGTGCGCGCCCTGCTTTTGACCGCGATCAACGGCTTGGGCTTTTGGGTGTTGACGGTGTTGCCGCTGGTTCTGGTAACCGCCATTGCCTTTGCCAAGCCGCTGTTTGTCACCGTGCTGGCCGCAGTCTTCTTGAGCGAGCGGGTGCGGCTTCGCCGAGGGCTGGCAACACTGCTCGGCTTTGTTGGCGTGCTGATCACGCTCAATCCCAGCCAGTTGACCGGTGTGGAGGCGGGCATGTTGGCCGCCGCCGGGGCCGTGTTGGTAACCGTGTGCATGGCCAGTTCGGTGATCATCGGCAAGCAACTGACCTTGAGCGAGGATCCGGTCACCATCGTGGTTTGGTCCAATCTGTGTGTCGCGGTGCTTCTGGGCCTGCCTGCGGCGCTGCTCTGGGTGCCGCCAACCGCTCAGGAGTGGGCCCTGTTGGCGCTGCTCGCTGCGCTCGGTTTCATTTCGCAGCAGGCGTTTTTGCGGGCTTATCGGGCCGCGGAGGCGGGTTTCGTCGCGCCGTTTGAATATGTCCGCATCCTGATGGCGGCGGCCGCGGGCTGGTTATGGTTTGCCGAGGTGCCCGGCTGGGAGATTGCCGCGGGCGCGCCGCTGATCATCGCGTCGGGGCTTTACATCGCGCATCGGGAAACCCGGTTGGCAAAAGAAAAGGCATTGGAGCGGGCGAAGGGAATCGAACCCTCGTCTTAAGCTTGGGAAGCTTCTGCTCTACCATTGAGCTACGCCCGCCCGGCCCTTGACAGAAGCTCATCTGCGCTGGTCGGTCAAGTCCCTGAGATGCGTGCCCAGGCGGAACGACAGGATCAAGGTCTCCTCCGGCGTCAGCCGATCATCCGGCGGCGGACCTTGAAAGAAGGCAGCGGTATCGACGGAGAAGCCGCCTAAGCGGTTGAAATGTTCCAGGCTTGCATCGAAGAAGCGATTATAGCAGGCGGCCAGGCGGACCAATTCCCACGCGCGGTCCTCCCCGGCGGCGACTTTCACTCGGCAGATCAATGGCGCCTGGCCGATGGCACCGGCAAGTTCGCTGACACTGGCAGCGATGCTCTGCGGCGTGGCATCGACCGGCGCCTCCAAGCACACGACGGCATCCTCCGCGCCCACCTCATCGATCATCCGGCGCAACTCAGCGACCGATCCGCCGGGCCGATGCGACAAGACCAGCGGGCTGGCCAGGTCGCTTTGGGCAAAGCGCCGGACCAAATCGGGATTGGGGGCATAACGGCCGGCCCAGCACAAATGGCCCAGCGGCGAGAAATGCCCCGAGGCGCCGCGCGCCGCGGCCAGATTGAGGTCGAGCTCTCCGACATTGCGGGCGACGAAGATTTCCGCCTTCTCAAACGGCGAAAAGCGCGTTCCGGTGATACCGCAGGCTTGCACGAAATCCAGGCTGCGGCGGATCTCCAGCACCAGCGCCTCATAATCCGCCCGCACGGCATCGGATATTTCGTCGCGTAAGGGCCATCGGCGAATGTTGCGCATATCCGACTCGCCGCCCTGGGCGAACGCGCGGGTCAGATTGGTGATGGCGGCCAGTTGACCATAGGTATCGAAGCTGTGCGCCTGATCCGGCTCCGCTTCGCCCTCGATGATGGCATTAGTAAGGCCGGTCACCTTGACCGTCGGCAGACCGGTGCGCAGCATCATCACGGCATTCACCTGCAACAATACCCGCAAACTGTCCCACACTTCCTTGGCGCCGAACGAGCCGATATCGAACAGGAAATCGTTGATCTCCAGGAAGAAGGCTTCGCCGCGCGCCACGGCGGCCAGCCGTTCGCGCAAATGCTGGATCTCATCTTGGGTCACCAAGGGCGGCAGATGGTCCAGTTTGGCGTCAAGGGTGGCGAGGGTCATGGCTATCCCTGATGGCTATCCCTGGCAGCGATTGATCCGTATCGAACCACAAGTGCGCCGCGTAACCATCGCCGTCAAGGAAAAGCCGCGCGCGCCTCCGCTGCATCGCTGAGGCCAAGATTAATGCCGCTCTTCGGCACGGTCAGCGGGCGCGGATGCATCACACAGCCCACCGTGCCGGCCCAGGCGGCGACCGTGCCGCGGCTGCCTGCCGCGTGCGCCACCAGCATATCCTCCTCCCGATCGAACAGAATCAGGCAGCCGGTGGTGCCGGTGGTGCCGCGCGCAAAGCGTAAAAACAAGGTCGCCGCGGCACCATCCTCCCAAGCCAGATGGTCGCTGGCCAAATTCGGATAGTCCCGCACATCCGGCGGGCCCAGTGCGGCTTGGCCTGTCGCCACGCCTTCGCTGACCCGTCGCAAAGCCAGTCCATTGGACGCGCACGGGACCGTTTGGGCGCCGATCCCGGCCAGCCGTCTGGCGCATTGCGCCAGCGCCATGGGATGACCCAGCACATGGGTGACGTCGCTGTCGTCATCGCGCCGGCGATACAGCCGAAAGCGGATCGGGATCAGATGCCCCCGCTCCGCCTTGATGCCGGGGCTGAACCGGCGCGCGGCGGTGAAGCTGTCCACCACCGGCCCGGCCCGACTATTGATCCATGGGATCACGGCGTGATCAGCACGGCCTTCGGCCAAGGCGTTCAGACAGTCCGGCACATCGTCGAAGGGCGTTAACGGCGCGTCGCACATGGCCCGCGCGGCGCGTTCGCTATAGGTTCCCGCCGGGCCCAGATAGGCGACGGTGCCCTGGCCCGGCCCGGTCGCTTGCGTCTGTTCGGTGCGAGCGGCTACAGACGGAGGCATCGGCCGTCCGCCGCCGCCTGCCGCCACTGAGTCTGCCGCCATGCTCACCATCCCCATCGCCCATCGCCTGGATCGCATAAAACCCTCTGCCACCTTGGCCGTCACCGCCAAGGCCGCGGAACTGCGCGCTGCCGGGCGCGACGTTCTGGGCCTGGGGGCCGGCGAACCCGATTTTGACACGCCCGACCACATCAAGGAAGCGGCGATCGCTGCCATGCGCGCGGGTCTGACGAAATACACGCCTGTTCCTGGCACGCCGGCACTGCGCGAGGCCGTTGCGGAGAAGTTTCGCCGCGACAACGGCCTCACTTATGCATCCGATCAGATCATCGTCAGCACCGGCGGCAAGCAGGTGCTGTACAACGCGCTCATGGCAAGTTTGGATCCGGGCGACGAGGTGATCGTGCCAGCACCTTACTGGGTTTCCTATCCCGATATGGTCCTGCTGGCCGACGGTGTTCCCGTCATCGTGGAAACCGGCCAGGACGACGGCTTCAAGCTTCGCCCGGAGGCATTGGACCAGGCGATCACGCCGAAGACGAAATGGCTGATCTTCAATTCTCCGTCCAATCCCACCGGGGCGGCCTACACCGCGGAGGAGATGCGCGCCCTGGGCCAGGTGCTGGAGCGGCATCCCCAGGTCCTGGTCATGGCCGACGACATGTATGAGCATATCGTCTATGACGGCTTTGAGTTTGTCAGCCTCGCCCAGGCGGTGCCGGCGCTCTACGAGCGCGTGCTGACTTGCAACGGCGTGTCCAAGGCCTTCGCCATGACCGGCTGGCGGATCGGCTATGCCGGCGGGCCGGCGCCGCTGATCAAGGCGATGGCCAAGATCCAGTCTCAATCGACCTCCAACCCCTCCTCCATCAGCCAGGCCGCGGCCCTGGCGGCTCTGACCGGGCCGATGGATTTCCTGCAGGAGCGCAATGCCGCCTTCAAGCAGCGCCGCGACCGCGTGCTGGACCTGCTCAACGGCATTGACGGGCTGTCCTGCCGCGCGCCGGAGGGGGCCTTTTACCTGTTTCCCTCCGCCCGGGCGCTGATCGGCCGCACCGCGCCGGACGGCCCGGACATGGCCGACGATCTGGCGTTTTGCGATTATCTGTTGGACCGGGTCGGCGTGGCGGCGGTGCCGGGCACGGCGTTCGGCGCGCCGGGCTATTTCCGCGTGTCCTACGCCACCGATCTGGCCACCCTGGAGGACGCTTGCCGGCGCATCGGCGAGGCGTGTGCGGCCCTGACATGACGGCCCAGCCCGTGATCTTTGCCGTGCCGAAGGGCCGCATCCTGGGCGAACTTCTGCCGCTGATCCGGGCCGCGGGCATCGAGCCGGAGCCGGACTTTCACAATGAGGCCAGCCGCAAGCTGCAATTCGACACCAATATCGACGGTCTGCGGCTGATCCGCGTGCGCGCCTTCGATGTGGCGACCTTCGTGGCCTTCGGCGCGGCGCATCTGGGTGTTGCCGGCAATGATGTGCTGTTGGAATTCGATTATGACGAGATCTACGCGCCCTTGGACCTGGGCATTGGCGCGTGCCGCCTGTCCCTGGCTCAGCCCGCGAACAGCGCCGAACAGCCGCCGCAAAGCCAGGGGCATCTGCGCGTGGCGACAAAATATCCCGGCATCACCCGTCGGCATTTCGCCCGCGCCGGCGTGCAGACCGAAGTGATCAAGCTGAACGGCGCGATGGAACTGGCGCCGTCTTTGGGGCTATGCGGGCGCATTGTCGATCTGGTCTCCACCGGGTCGACGCTGAAGGCCAATGGTCTGGTTGAGGTGGAAGTGTTGGAACGCATCACGTCCCGGCTCATTGTCAATCGCGCCGCCTTCAAGACCCGGCCGGCCGATGTCGCGGCCTGGGTTGACCGTTTTCGCGAGGTTTTGTCCGATGCCGCTTAGATTGTCGCTCGCTGAGCGCGACTTCACCGACCGCTTTGAACAGTTGGTCGCCGCCAAGCGCGAGGCCGGCGCCGATGTGTCGGACGCCGTGGCGCAAATCGTGGCGGATGTGCGCGCCCGCGGCGACGCGGCCCTGATCGCGCTGACCGAGAAATTCGACCGGCTGACGCTGACGCCGCAAAGCCTGCGCATCGGCAAACAGGAGACGCAGGCCGCCTTCGATGGACTGGACGAACAGATGCGCAAGGCGCTGGAAACCGCCGCGGAGCGCATCGAGGGCTTTCACCAGCTGCAAAAGCCAAGGAATGAGCGCATCACCGACACCCACGGCATCGTCATGGGCTATCGCTTCACCCCGATCGAGGCGGTGGGCCTCTACGTGCCCGGCGGCACCGCCAGCTATCCCTCCTCGGTGCTGATGAACGCCATCCCCGCGCGCGTGGCTGGGGTGGAGCGGCTGGCGATGACCGTGCCGGCGCCAGAGGGCAAGCTGAACCCGCTGGTGCTGGCGGCCGCGCATCTGGCCGGGATCGAGGAGATCTATCATGTCGGCGGCGCGCAGGCGATTGCCGCCTTGGCCTTCGGCACCGAGACCATCGCTGCGGTCGACAAGATCGTCGGGCCGGGCAATGCCTATGTCGCCGAGGCCAAACGCCAGCTGTTCGGCCATGTCGGCATCGACATGGTGGCCGGGCCCAGCGAGATCCTTGTCGTCGCCGATGCCGCCAACGATCCGGCCTGGACCGCGGCGGACCTGCTGTCCCAGGCCGAACATGATCCGGTCGCCCAGGCGATCCTGATCACCGACAGTCCGGGCTTTGCCGACCATGTGCTCAAGGCGATTGAGCAGCATTTGGCGCGTTTGGATCGGGCTGAGGTGGCGCGGCAAAGCTGGGCGGATTTCGGTGCGGTGATCCTGGTGGACGATCTGGTGCGCCAGGCGCCGCCGCTGATCGACCGCTTGGCGCCGGAGCATCTGGCCCTGGCTGTGGCAGAGCCGGAGGCGTTCATGGACCGCGTCCGCCATGCCGGCTCGGTGTTTCTGGGCCGGCATACGCCTGAAGCGGTGGGCGATTATGTCGGCGGGCCCAATCATGTTCTTCCCACCGGGCGCCGCGCGCGCTTTTCATCCGGCCTGGGTGTGCTGGACTTCATGAAGCGAACAAGCTTTTTGGGTCTGGACCAACGCGGACTGGCGGCGGTGGGGCCGGCGGCCGTGACCCTGGCGCGCGCCGAGGGCCTGGACGCCCATGCCCTTTCGGTGACGCTGCGATTGCAGGATTAGACCATGGCGGACCATCGGCTGATCCATGTCTCCATCGAACAGCCGCCGGGCGTGCGCTGGAATGCGGATATAGAACAGGAGCGCCGGGTCGCCATTTTCGACCTTCTGGAGCAGAACAGCTTCAAGCCGCTGATCGTGCTGAAGGACGATTTCGACGGGCCCTACCGCCTGCACCTGTCCAGCGCCGACAATCGTTTGACCTTTGCTTTGTCGGACCCCGAGGAGCAGCCGGTCGGCGACTTCAAGCTGTCGGTGACGCCGTTTCGCCGGGTCATCCGCGATTATTTTCAGATCTGCGAGAGTTACTTCCAGGCGATCAAATCCGCCGCGCCGTCCAAGATCGAGGCGATCGACATGGGCCGGCGCGGGGTGCATAATGAGGGCAGCGAACTGCTGGTTGATGCGCTGAAGGACAAGGTCGAGATTGATTTCGACACCGGCCGGCGGTTGTTCACGCTGATCTGCGTTCTCCACCTGAAGCTCTGAGGCGGGTATGGCGGACCTGCCGCGCAGCGTGTTGTTCGTGTGCACGCGCAATGCGGTGCGCTCGCCCATGGCCGCCTATCTGGCCGACCGGCATTGTCGGCGCCGGGTGTTCGTGGCGTCGGCCGGCCTGGATCCGGGACCGGCCGACGGTTTTGCCCTGGCGGCG
Organism: Rhodothalassiaceae bacterium; assembly: GCA_050331575.1. Classification (GTDB taxonomy): domain Bacteria; phylum Pseudomonadota; class Alphaproteobacteria; order Sphingomonadales; family Rhodothalassiaceae; genus JBHJGS01. The sequence goes on from JBHJGS010000035.1 coordinate 32,768, forward strand.
CTGGAGGAGGTCGGCATCGATGCCACCCGGCACGAACCGCGCGCCCTGGCCGATGTCGACGCCGACCAGTTCGATCTGATCGTCACCTTGTCACCGGAAGCCCAGCACCACGCTGCCAAGCTGCCATTGAAGCCGGGCGCGGCCTTCGAATATTGGCCGACCATGGATCCGACCATCTTCGAGGGCAGCCGCGACCAACGCCTGACGGCCTATCGGGACCTGCGCGACGGCCTGGAACAGCGCATCCGAGAGCGCTTCCGCTTCACCGGCCCGGGGCACCTGTAACCGGCTGCACAAGCGAACCGCTTCAAGGCGCCGCCCGAAAAGCCCGGCAGTCTTGAGGCCGGGAAGCGGCGCGCTTACCCCGCCTTGCGCAGGCGTCGCTCCATCTCCTCCTTCAAGGCGGAGAATTCCTGGCTCAGCGTATCCATGCGGGCGATCAGGCGCTGTTCTTCATCCCCGATCAGATCAGCCAGCGCTTCGAGATTTTCTGCCCGTTCGATGCGGTGGACCTCGGCCATGCTGTCGACGATGATGGCCACGAACAGGTTCAGCACGGCGAAGCTGGTGATCAGAATGAACGGCACGAAGAAGGCCCAGGCATAGGGATAGGCCTGCATCACCGGTCGTGCGATGCCCATGCTCCAGCTCTCAAGCGTCATGATCTGGAACAGGGAATACAGGCTGGAACCGATATCGCCGAACCACTGCGGAAAGCTCTCGCCGAACAGATTGGTGGCGATCACCGCGCCGACATAGAAGATCAGCAGCAACAGCGCCATCACCGTGCCCATTCCGGGAATGGCCGACAGCAGGGCCTGCACGACGCGGCGCATCTGCGGCAGGATCGAGATCAGCCGCAGCACCCGCAGCACCCGCAGCGCGCGCAGCACTGCCAGACCTTCCACCAGCGGCAGAAGCGAGATGCCGACCACCAGCGTGTCGAACACGTTCCAGCCGCTCTTGGGAAAGTCCCGGCCATAGGCGATCATCTTGGCCGCCAATTCCGCCACGAAGATGCCCAGAATGATGGTGTCTGCCAGGATCAGCGCCTCGCCCCAGCGCGTCATGAAGGTCTGGGACGTCTGCAGCCCCAGCAGCACCGCGTTCAGAAGAATGAGCGCGGTGATCGCGGGGGTCACGGCCTTGTGGGCGAAAAAGGCGCGCAAGCGGGCGGGCAGGGCTTTCATCGGCGGGCTCATCGGCAGCGAGATCGGGCCAGGCTCTTGGATGCCCGCCCGCAACACCCCGCGCAAGAGCCGGCTTGCGCCGGCCCCTGCCAAGCTCCTATAGCACGGCAACACCATCCCTCGGAGGCCGACCCGATGTCCGACCGGCCGCTGCTGCCCCTTGCGGGCAAGCGCATTCTGCTGATCATCGGCGGCGGCATCGCCGCCTACAAGGCGCTGGACCTGATCCGCCGGCTGCAGGATCTAGGCGCTGCCGTGCGGGGCATCCTTACCAAGGGCGGCCAGCAGTTCATCACGCCCTTGTCCGTGGCCAGCCTGTCCGGCGATCAATGCTATACCGAGCTGTTCTCGCTGAAGGACGAGGCGGAGATGGGCCATATCCGGCTCAGCCGCGAGGCCGATCTGGTTGTGGTTGTCCCCGCCACCGCCGACCTGATCGCCAAGATCGCCAACGGCCATGCCGACGATCTGGCATCGACCACGCTGCTGGCCACCGACAAGCCGGTGATGATCGCGCCTGCGATGAATGTGCAGATGTGGGCGCATGCCTCGGTGCGGCGCAATGTCGAGCGGCTTGTCGCCGACGGCGTTCAGATGATCGCGCCGGGCAGCGGCGATATGGCCTGCGGCGAGGTCGGCGCCGGGCGCCTGGCCGAGGTGCCGGACATCGTCATGGCGGTGCGCCGGGCGTTGGCGCCGAGGGCTCAGCCCCTGGCCGGGCGCCGGATCCTGGTGACCGCCGGGCCGACCCATGAACCGATCGACCCGGTGCGCTATTTGGCCAACCGATCGTCGGGCAAGCAGGGCTATGCGATTGCCGGCGCGCTGGCAGCGCTTGGGGCTAACACCGTCATGGTCACCGGGCCGACACACCTGGGCACACCGCCGGGGGTGACGCGGATCGATGTCGAGACCGCGTGTGAGATGTATCAGGCCTGCCAGCAGGCACTGCCGGTGGATGCCGCGATCTGCGTTGCCGCGGTGGCGGACTGGCGTGTGAAGGGGGTCGGCGCGCAAAAGCTCAAGAAGAGCGTGCATGGTCTACCGACGATCCAGCTGACGGAAAATCCGGACATTCTGAAGAGCTTGTCGCAGCCGGGGCCGGGCCGGCCGGCGCTGGTGATCGGCTTCGCCGCAGAGACCGAAACCGTCGAAGCCCATGCGCAGGCCAAGCGCGCGCGCAAGGGCTGTGACTGGATCGTGGCCAACGATGTCTCCGGCGATGTGATGGGCGGCGAGTTGAATCAGGTGATCCTGTTCGATGAGACGGGGGCGCACGCCTGGCCGCAGGACTCGAAAGAAGGCATCGCGCGGCGCCTGGCCGAGCGCATCGCAGCGCACCTGTCCGAGCAATGAGCGTCCAGGTGCCGATCCTGCGGCTGCCGCATGGCCGGGACCTGCCGCTGCCCGCCTATGCCACCCCCGGTGCGGCCGGATTGGATCTGTGCGCGGCGGTTCAGACGCCGGTGATGCTGGACCCGCTGGCCCGGGCATTGATCCCCACCGGCTTTGCCATCGCGCTGCCTGCCGGCATGGAAGCGCAAATTCGCCCGCGTTCCGGCCTGGCCCTGAAACAGGGGCTGACCGTCTTGAACAGTCCCGGAACAGTCGACAGCGATTATCGCGGCGAAGTCGGCGTCATTTTAGCCAATCTGTCAGACGAGCCAGCAAGGATATCGCGTGGCGACCGAATTGCCCAAATGGTGATTGCTGACGTCGTCCATGTCGAGCTGGAAGAACGCCAAGATCTGCCCCAAACCGATCGGGGCGTAGGCGGATTCGGCTCCACCGGGCGCTAATCACGCTTCTGTCAGACCTTGCGCTTTACGACGAGTTTAATTGCGCGTGATCGCGCCGCGGCTCAAAGGGTCGCCTTGAGCTTCGGTTTTCGATAGGCCTGATTATGTTTCGTTTTTCCAAGAAGGGCGTTTACGCCGTTGAAGCGGTGCTGCGGATCGCCGGCGCCTCCGTACACCAGCCGCTGCAAGCGCGCACCTTGTCTGAACGCTTGGGTGTGCCCCGGCGGTATCTAGAGCCGGTTCTGCAGGAATTGGTCCGCTTGCGCATCATCCGCGGCGTGCGAGGGCCTCGGGGCGGGTATGTCCTGGCGCGTCCCGCCGAGACAATTCTGGTCCGAGATATCCTTGATGTGGTTCAGATGCTGGAACATTCCGGCGACGACGACAGCTTCACCGGCCGGGAAACGACTGCCGGCGCGCTGGCCGCCCCCTTGCTCGACGACTTGGCCAAGCGCCTGGACCACCTCTTCTCCAGCCGCTCGATCGCGGATCTGGCGCAGCCGATAGCAGCCAGTGCGTCGCTGCGCGTTGCCGGCTGAGCGTCGCTGGGTCTTGACGGCAGCGTCACTGCCGCCCTTCTAGAAGGGCATGACGGCGAGCTTCGACGCGGAATTGACCGATGAGCAGCTGGACCGCTACGCTCGGCATTTGGTGCTGCGGGGCGTGGGCGGGCCCGGCCAGCGACGATTGCGCCGCGCCTCCGTGCTGGTTGTGGGGGCTGGCGGGCTCGGCGCGCCGATTCTGGCTTATCTGGCCGCGGCCGGCATAGGCCGACTGGCCATCATCGACGATGATCGGGTCAGCCTGTCCAATCTGCAGCGGCAGGTCCTGTTTGAAAGCGCCGATATTGGCGCGCCCAAGGTGACGGTCGCCAAACGGCGCCTGGCCGCGCTCAATCCCGATGTCGAAATCCAGGCGCATGACGCACGGCTGACGGCGCAGAGCGCGCCGGACTTCCTCTCTGGCCATGATCTGGTGATCGATGGCTGCGACAATTTTGCCACCCGCTTGACGGTTTCAGATGCCTGCGTCGGCGCGGGCGTGCCGCTGATTTCCGCCGCCTTGGGGGAATTTGAAGGCCAGGTGATGGGATTTGGCCCGGCGGGCGGGCCGTGTTACCGCTGTTTTCTGCCGGCCCCGCCACCAGAGGCGGCAAGCTGCGAGCGCTTGGGCGTGCTCGGTGCCTTGGCGGGCCTGATCGGCGCCTTGGCCGCGACCGAGGCGCTGAAGCTTCTGGTCGATCTCGGTGAGCCGATCCTGGGCCGGCTTTTGCTGGTCGATACGCTCAACCATCGGCAGCGGTCGATCCGTATCCCAAAAGACCCTGCCTGTCCCGCCTGCGGGCCGGGCGCCCTGAAAACCGGAAGCGATGATGGCTGAGAAAAAACCCGCAGAGCAGAACGCCGGCGTACCGGCAAAGGCCTGGATCAAGCTGGCCGTGGAAATGGGCCCGCTGCTGATCTTCTTTGGCACCTATATCTTCGCGCCGCGCTTCGGCGCGGACGACGCGATCTATCCGGCCACTGGCGCCTTCATGGTGGCGATGACCGCAGCGCTCATCGCGTCATGGCGGTTGGAAGGCAAGATCGCGCCGATGTTGTGGGTGTCCGGCGGCCTGGTGCTGGTCATGGGCGGGCTGACCCTGATCCTGGCTGACAAAACCTTCATCTACATGAAGCCGACCCTGACCAACGGCTTGTTTGCCAGCGCGCTTTTGGGCGGGGTGATCTTCCGGACGCCAGTGATGAAGCTGCTGTTCCAGGCGGCGTTTCCGCCGATCAGCCAGAAGGGCTGGCTGACCTTGAGCCGCAATTGGGGCCTGTATTTCCTGTTCCTGGCGGTGCTCAACGAGATTATGTGGCGGAACTTCTCCGAGGAGATCTGGGTCTATTACAAGACCTGGGCGATCCTGCCGCTGACCATCGCGTTCGCCGCCAGCCAATATCCGGTGATGACCCGGCATTACGCCGAGGGTGAGGCGTCTGGCTGATCAGCCCTTGATGCCGGCGATCGTGCATCATCCGCATTATGTGGCGCCGCTGCCGCCGGGCCACCGCTTTCCCATGAACAAATATGGCATGTTGAAGGCGGAACTGGACCTGCGTGGCCTGGTCGACCCCGCGCAGCTTTATGTGCCGGAGGTCGCGCCGCGCGCCTGGCTGGAACTGGCGCATGATCCGGCCTTTGTCAGCCAGGCCCTGGACCTGGCCTTGCCGCCGGAGGCAGTGCGCCGCCTGGGCCTGACCTTGAGCGAGCGGGTGGTGCGTCGGGCGCGGCTGTCCTCGGCGGGCACCGCGCTGGCCGCCCGGATCGCGCTGGAGACCGGACTGGCCTGCCAGACCGCCGGCGGCAGCCACCACGGCCACCGGCATTTCGGCTCCGGCTATTGCCTGTTCAACGATGTTGCCGTGGCCGCCGCCTTGATGCGCGCGGAAGGGCTGGTCGACCGCATTTTGGTGGTCGACCTGGATGTGCATCAGGGCGACGGCACCGCGGCGATCTTCGCCGACGAGCCGGCGGTGTTCACATTGTCCATACATGCGGAGCGCAATTTCCCGGTCCGCAAGGCCCGCAGCGACCTGGACATCGGCCTGCCCGACGGGTTGGGCGATGCCGCCTATCTGGCCGTGCTGGCCGACCATCTGCCGATGGTGCTGGAGCGCCACCGCCCGGACCTGGTGTACTACAATGCCGGCGTGGACCCGCATGAGGCCGACCGTCTGGGCCGCCTGAGCCTGACCGAGGCGGGGCTGATGCGTCGGGATCGCTATGTCATCGAACAGGTCACCGGCCGGCAGATCCCGCTGGTTACCGTGGTCGGCGGCGGCTACGGCTCCGACACTGACCGGATCGCCCGCCTGCACGCCAATGTCGTGGCGGTGGCGGCCCACGGCTGACCGCTGTTGCGACGCCGGATTGAGCGTTTGACCAAGCGCGGGTGCAGCTGGGCGAGCGTCACCGCCCCGTGACGCGACCTGCTCTTGCATCCGGCCATTGGACAAGCTATTTCCAGCGGCCTTACCTGATCGGTGTGATCTGCGGTCGTGGCGGAATTGGTAGACGCGCAGCGTTGAGGTCGCTGTGGGAGAGATCCCGTGGAAGTTCGAGTCTTCTCGACCGCACCATCACTTCTTGCCTGACCTGCGCGTTCAATCGCGCTGAACCGGGCCGCTCCGCCCTCTTGCGCGCAGGCCGCCAGCGTGGGACGGAAGATCAAGGGGCCCCGGGGCCGGGCGTCGGGACAGCCAAGATGAAAGGCCGTGGCAATGGCGGACGCGGAGCTCCAAACCGAGACTCCCGAGCAGGAGGTGCCGGCGGGCGATGCCCACCGCAGCCCGGACTTCATCCATCAGTTGGAAGAGGCGATCCGGAGCGATGATCGCGACGCCCTGCTGGGCCTGATCGCGCCGCTGCGGCCGGAGGATTTGGCCGACATTTTCGAGACGCTCTCCTCGCCGGACCGGCGTGGACTGGTGCGCCTGGCCTCCGACACCCTGGACCCGGCCTTTCTGATCGAGCTGGACGGCGCGGTTTTCCGGGAAGTGGCCGGCGAGCTGCCGACCGAACAGATCGCCGAGGCGGTTGAACAGCTGGACAGTGACGACGCCGTCTACATCATGGAGGGGCTGGACGAGCAGTCCCAGCAGACGGTCTTGCGCCAGATCGCCTCGGTTGACCGGGCAGCGATCGAGGAGGGGCTGGCCTATCCCGAGGACAGCGCCGGCCGCCTGATGCAGCGCGACCTGGTGGTGGTGCCGCAATTCTGGACCGTGGGCCAGACCATCGATTTCATGCGCGCCCAGAAAGCCAAGCTGCCCAAGGAATTCTACGAGATCATCGTCACCGACCCGTTCTTCCGGCCGCTGGGCACCGTGCCGCTCGCCTCGGTCATGCGCTCCAAGCGCAAGGTGTCCATGCAAGAACTGATCGATCCGGACCTGCATCTGATCCTGGTCACCGCAGACCAGGAAGAGGTCGCCTATACCTTCAACAAATATCACCTGATCTCCGCGCCGGTGGTGAATGCCGAGGGCCGGCTGGTCGGTGTCATCACCGTCGACGACATCGTGACGGTCATCGAGGAGGAGGCGCAGGAAGATATCCTGGCACTGGCCGGGGTTAGCGAGGGGGTGCATGAAGGGGTGTGGTCGACCACGCGCACCCGCTTCTGGTGGCTGCTGGTCAATCTCGGGACGGCGATCCTGGCATCCTTCGTGATCGGGCTGTTCGACGCCACCATCGAGGCCTTCGTGGCACTGGCCGTGCTGATGCCGATCGTGGCGTCGATGGGCGGCAATGCCGGGACCCAGACCATGACCGTGGCGGTGCGCGCCATCGCCACCCGCGAACTGTCCCCGGCCAACGCCATGCGCATCGTCAATAAGGAGCTGATCGTCAGCTTGTTCAACGGGATCGCCCTGGCACTGGTGATCGGCGTGGTCGCGATGCTATGGTTCGGCAATTTCCTGCTGGGGCTGGTTTTGGCGGTGGCGATGGTGGTGAATATGGTCATCGCCGGCCTGTCCGGCATTCTGGTGCCGATGATCCTGGACCGGCTGAAGGTGGACCCGGCCGTGGCGTCCTCGGTGTTCGTCACCACCATCACCGATGTGGTCGGTTTCCTGGCCTTTCTGGGCCTTGCCGCCTTGATCCTCATCTAGGGCCGCCGGCCGGTGTTGCTGCCGTCCCGCACCGTGCTGATCGCCGATGACGAGCCGACCATCGCGCGGCTTTATGGTGGCTTGCTGGTGCAAAATGGGTTCGATGTGTTGCTGGCCTCTGATGGTCGAGAGGCCTTCGATCGCGCTTATGCCGAGCGGCCCGCCTTGGCGCTGCTGGACGTGAACATGCCGCACATGTCCGGTTTGGAGGTGATCCAGGCGCTCGCGGTGGCCGAGGCCCGCTCCGGCCCGGTTCTGTTGATGACCGGCGATGACCGGGCCGGCACCGTGCAGGCGGGGCTGGCCGCCGGCGCCGATGATTTCTTGGTCAAGGGGCAGGGGGCTGAGGATCTGATCCAGGCGGTGCGCCTGTGGCTCGGCATGGGCTTTGCCCGACTGCCCGACCTGGTCCGCGCCCGCCTGGTGAATGGCGAGATCGATCCGGCCGCGCCGACCGGCCTGATGCGCCTGGCGCGGATCGACGAGACGGTGGTGGCCGATGTCGCGACGACGGCCAAGGCGGACATGGCCGCCCTGCCGGAAGATTTCGGCCGTCGACGGATCGATCGCATGCTCCTGGTGGCGCGCTTGAGCCGATTGCTGATCGACCGCATCAATGGGGATCTGACTTTGGGCGTGCGCTTCGTCTATCTGCTGGTGGCGACACTCAACCGCCTGGACCAGGCCTGGGTGCGCGATGCCCATCATCTGTTCGCCCGCTTTGATGAGCTGTGCGCGGATGAGCGCTTTCAAGCCGCCTACCAGCACGGCCTGGCCGCTGCCCTGCCGCCGCGATAGCCGCCAAGCGGGCTGTGCGGCCAAGGCGCCCAAGGCGGCCAAGACGCTCAAGACGCTCAAGACGCCCGGGCGGTTTGCCAGGCCCCGTGCCTTGTCCCAACCGCTCCGGCGGCCTACATCAGCGGCAAAACACCCAACTGTTTCCCTTTGGGCCTGTCAGGATCGCGTGATGAGCTATACCGCCCCCTTGAAGGATATTCGCTTGGCGCTGGACACGGCGGCTGAGATTGACGATCTCGCCGCCCTGCCACCATTCGCCGAGGCGACGCCGGATCTGATCGACGCGGTGCTTGAGGAGGCAGGCAAGCTGTCGGCCAATGTGCTGGCACCGCTCAACGCTCTGGGCGACCGCGAGGGGCTGATGCTTGACCAGGGCGACGTGCGGATGCCGCAGGGCTTTCGCGATGCCTATCAGCAATATGTCGAGGGTGGCTGGAACGGTCTGACCTTTTCGCCCGACTATGGCGGCCAGGGCCTGCCCTTCGCGCTCGGCCTGGCGGTGCAGGAGACCTGGACCGCGGCGAATATGGCGTTTTCGCTGTGCCCGATGCTGAACCAGGGGGCCGTGGAGGCGCTGACCGTTCACGGCTCGGACGATCTGAAGGCCCTGTATCTGCCGAAGATGATCTCCGGGCACTGGTCCGGCACCATGAACCTGACCGAGCCGCAGGCAGGCTCCGATGTCGGCGCGCTGAAATCCAAGGCCGAGCCGGTTGGCGATGGCAGCTACCGTATCAAGGGCCAGAAGATCTATATCACCTTCGGCGAGCATGACATGGTGGATAATATCATCCATCTGGTGCTGGCCCGCACGCCCGGCGCGCCGGAGGGCACCAAGGGCATCTCGCTGTTCCTGGTGCCGAAATATCTGCCGGATGAGAATGGCAATCCGGGCCAGCGCAACGACCTGATCTGCTCAGGGCTGGAGCACAAGATGGGCATCCACGCCTCGCCGACCTGTTCCATGCAGTTCGGTGATCAGGGCGTTTGCATCGGCTGGTTGGTCGGGCAGGAATGCAAGGGCATGGCGCACATGTTCACCATGATGAACCATGCCCGCATCAATGTCGGCCTACAGGGCGTGGCGATTGCCGAGCGCGCCTATCAGCAGGCCTTTGCTTATGCCCGGGAGCGGGTGCAGGGTGCGCTGTTCCACACCCGCGGCCCCCGGGTGACCATCATCAACCATGCCAGCGTGCGGCGCATCTTGATGACCATGCGCGCGCTGACCCAGGCCGGCCGCGCCCTGGCCTACGCCAATGCCGCCGCGGTTGACCGCGCGCACGCGATTGAGGAGGGCGAGGCGCGGCGCATCGCCCAGGGCCGCGCGGACCTGCTAACGCCGGTGACCAAGGCCTGGTGCACGGACATGGGCGTGGAGGTCGCCTCGCTGGGCATCCAGGTGCATGGCGGCATGGGCTATATCGAGGAAACCGGCGCGGCCCAGCATCTGCGCGACAGCCGCATCGCGCCCATCTATGAGGGCACCAATGAGATCCAGGCGCTCGACCTGGTCGGCCGCAAGCTGCTCATGGATGATGGCGCGCACTGGAAGCGCTTCTTCGGCGAGATCCGCCAGTTCACCAAGGACCTGCCGGCGACCGGGCATCTCGGCGCCATGAAGGAATATCTGATGGACGGCATCGATGCGCTGCAGAACGCCGCTGTCTGGCTGGCCGGCAATGATCTGGACCAGGCCCCCAGCACCGCCGCCGGCGCCACGCCGTTCTTGAAGATGTTCGGCACCGTCTCTGGCGGCTATTTCCTCGCCCGCGAGGCGCTGGAGGCGGACCGGCGCCTGGCTGATGGGGCAACGGACGACCGCTTCTTGAACGCCAAAATCGCCACCGCCCGCTTCTACTGCGAACAACTGATGCCCGGCGCCACGGCCCTGCTGGGCCCAATCACCCGCGGCGAAGAGATGTTCTACGCCTTGGATGAGGATCAATTCGCGGCGTGAGGGCGGGCCGGCGCCCGCCCATGCTCCCCTTCAAGCCCATCTCGCTCACGCCATCGCGAGTGTTGTTAAAGCCGGATCACTTCCAGCCAACGCGAACTTGAGTTGTGCATCCCCTTAACAATCCCTTACCAGTTCGGTCGGGATTGGTGCAAAGGGGAGAGTGTGATGATCCGTGGTTTGTTGACGCTGACCGCCCTAGCCTGTGTCACCGCCGGCCAGCCGGCATGGGCCGGGGCCTGGACCCTGCCGAAAGGCGCGGGCTACAACAAAGCCGCGCTCAACCTGTTTTTCTCCGATGATACCTTCGGGCCGGCCGCGCCGGGATTTGAGCGCTTCAGCGATATCAATGTCAATTATTACGGCGAATATGGTCTTCAAGACAATTTGACGTTGATCGGCCAACTTCTGTTGCGGCGCTCGACCACGACCTTCGATGGTGATCAGACCGTCAATGCCGGGGCAGGCGATTTCGATCTCGGGCTGCGCTATAATTTCTTGAATGACGGCTTCGTTCTGTCGGGCCAATTCCTGTTCAAGGGACCGTATCTTTATGACGAGGACGCAGCCTTGCCCCTGGGCAATGGGCAGGAAGATTTCGAATTCCGACTGCAATTGGGCCGGTCGCTGCACCCGTTTGGCTATTTCGGCGTGGAAGCGGCGTATCGTTTGCGCTTGGAAGAACCGGCCGACGAATTCCGGTACCTGATCGAATACGGCTTTGACGCCACCGAAAATCTGTATCTCCGCACCAAATTGGATGTCATCGAATCGCTTGGCAACACGGATCCGGTGTTCGACCCGAGCGGCAATCCGAATTTTCCGTTCGCCTTCGATCTGGGGCGGCTGGAAGGCACCGCGGGCTGGCGCTTTTCCGACACCTGGTCAGGCGAATTCACCTTCACCCGCAACCTGTTCGGGGACAATATTCTGCGCGGCAACAGCTATCAGTTCGGTTTGATTTACGAATTCTGATGAGCGCGCTCGCGGCCCTCGTTTTGGTTGGGCACTATAGCCTGCTTGTGCTGTTGTGTCTGTTCGGGATGCACCGGCTGATCATCGCCGGGCGGGCGCTGATGCTGACGCAGCGCGGCCCGCTGCAGCCGGTCCCGGACGCGTTCCGATCGCTTCCGCCGGTCACCGTGCAGCTGCCGGTCTACAACGAAAAGCAGGTGATCGGACGGCTAATCGATGCGGCCGCGCAGTTGGACTATCCAGCCCACGCACTGAGCATTCAGGTGCTAGACGACAGCACCGACGAAACCGCGCCGCTGGCGGCGGAGCGGGTGGCTTATTGGCAGTCCCGCGGCGTGCGGATCGCCCACATCCGCCGGCGCAGCCGGGCTGGATTCAAGGCCGGCGCCTTGGCGCACGGGCTGTGCCTGACCGATGCTCCCTTCGTGGCCGTGTTCGATGCGGATTTCGTTCCGGACCCGGGATTGCTGAAGGCATTGGTCGTTCCTATGGCCGATCCCGCCATCGGCATGGTCCAAGCGCGCTGGGATCATCTGAACCGACGCTCCAGCCTGCTGACCCGGGTTCAGGCGATTATGCTGGACGCGCATTTTGCCATCGAACAGCAGGTGCGCCATGCCACCGGGCGCTATTTTAACTTTAACGGCACCGCTGGCCTTTGGCGGGTGGCGGCGATCCGGCACGCCGGCGGCTGGCACGGTGACACCATCACCGAGGATCTTGATCTGAGCTACCGCGCGCAGCTGGCAGGCTGGCAGTTTCGCTATTTGAACGACGTGACCTGCCTCAGTGAACTGCCGCCGACCTTGAGCGCGTTCAAGAGCCAGCAACATCGCTGGAGCAAGGGCGGCATTCAGGTGATGCGCAAGCTGCTCGGCCGGGTTTGGGCGGCGCCCACGCCGCTTGGCCACAAGCTGGAGGCGGCCGCGCATCTGGCCGGGAATTTGGCACATCTGGCAATGCTCATTGATACGCTGGTGTTCCTGATCCCCAGCCTGTTGCTGCGGCAAGGGATCGGCGCGGCGGGGTTGGCGGTGGACGCGCTGCTGTTGGTGTTCGCCAGCTTGTCGCACATGATCTTTTACCTGGTGGGCCAGAAGATGCTGGGCCGGCCGGTGATCAGCGCGCTTCGCTATGTGCCTGCGCTGATGGCGACGGCCATTGCCCTGGCGGTGAACAATGGCCGCGCGGTCGCTGAGGCGCTGCTTGGCCATGTCAGCGGCTTTGTTCGCACACCGAAAAGCGGCGAGACCGACCAGACTATGGCGTGGCGCCGGCGGCCGCGACGGACCCGCCAGTTTCGGCGGCTGGCGGGGTGGCCGGAGCTGGCAGCCGGGCTGACCTACACGCTTTGCCTGCTTTGGTGTGCGTCCAATGGCCTATGGCTGGCGGTTCCGTTTATGAGCCTGTTCGTTGTGGGCTTTTTGTCCGCCGCCACGGTCAGCCTGGCCGAACGGGCATGAGGCGCGCCGCCATCCCGGGTGCAGTGGCGCTTCTGGTCGCGCTTCTGTGCTTGAGCCTGTACCGGCTTCCGCTTTGGTTCCCCGAGCATCTCGGCAGCGCCTATATCATGGTGCATCTGGGGCTAACCGCAGCGATGGTGCTGGCGTGGCGGACCGGGCTGCACCCGCATTGGGTGCTCATCATCGGCGTCGCCGCCAGGTTGCTCCTGGTCGGAACCGAGCCGTTCACCACCCATGATGTTGCTCGGTACTTGTGGGACGGCGCGGTGCTGCTGGAGGGGCTCGACCCTTATCGTTTCCATCCCGACCATGATGCCGTGGCCGGACTTCGCGCGGTTTGGCCGACGCCGGAGGAGCATGCCGCTTATCCGACCCTGTATCCGCCGCTGGCCCTGGCGCTGTTCGCGCTGGCCGCCGTGGCCGGGCCGGTTGGCGGCGTGCTGGTGTTCAAGGGGCTTTTGGCGGCTGCCGGCGTGGCGACGCTGTGGCTGGGCCGAGATCTGCTGGCCCGGCGCGGCGCGCTCAGCGTGTTTCCGCTGTTGGCCTTGTCGCCGATCCTGCTGCTGGAAACGGGCGTGGGCGGCCACGTTGATGCGGTGTGCGCTCTCAGCGTGATGGCCGCGTTCTGGGCGCTGGAGCGGCAACGCCCGGGCTGGGCGGGTCTCGCCCTGGGCTTGGGGGCGGCGGTCAAGCTCATGCCCGCGATCCTGATCGTACCGATTGCGGTTTCCTTGCGGTGGCGGTCGGGCTTGGCAGTGCTGCTGGGGGCGGCCGCTGGGATGGCCGGTATCTACAGTCTGGCCGTGGGCGCGGGCTTGGTGCCGCTTGGCGCGCTGCCGGTGTTTTTCGAGAAATGGCGGTTCGGAGCGCCGCTGTTTGCGGCGGTCGCTGCGCTGTGGCCGCAGTCGGCTCCGGCGGGCTTGGCGGGCCTTGGCGCCTTGCTTATTGCATTGGCCGGCTTAGTGGCGCGGCGTGATCGCCAGACCGGCTGCGTTTTGGCGCTATCGGCGCCCTTGTTGGTAAGCCCGGTGGTGTTTCCCTGGTATCTGTGTGTGCTGGTGCCGTTAGCCTGCTTGCGGCCCGGCCCCTTCATCTTGCTGTGGCTGACCGTCGCCCCGCTCAGCTATGAGGTGTTGGACCGGTTCGTCGCGGACGGACGATGGCAGCCGCAGATCTGGCCGTTGGCGGTGATCGGCGCGGGCTGGATCATCGGCCTGGTCTGGCCGCGCCCGGCCATTGTCCGTGCCGCCGCGGCACGTCTTGACTCCGTGCGCGGCAGGGCGGCGCTGGCAATGGGGTATCGCGCATCCACCCCGGTTTAGCGGCATGGCCAGGCCAACTTGATTGGATGTTGCCCTAGTGAAAATCGCGGCTTCTGGGCACCAGGTCCCGGGCCTCGCGCGGGTGGCGCTGGACGGGCAGGCGCTTCAGCAGACCGTCGCGGATGCGGGCGGCCATGGCGGGGTCACGCGGATGGGCCAGGCGGCCGCTGGCGGCCCGTTCGGTGGTGATCTCGCCCGGTGGCAGCGGCACCAGGGGATTGCGGATCTCGTCGCAGCGAAACGGCGGCAGGGCCAGATGCTCGGCCTGTTCGGACAACATCAATAACAGGTCGCTGCGGTCCTCCACCCGGGTCGCCATCAGATGCACAATGTCTTCGGAGCGTTCGATGCGGCCGCGGATCAGCGCCAGGCGGCTGCCCATGATCTCCTTGCGGAAACGCTCCACCAATTTGGGCCAGAACACCGCGTTCACCACGCCGGTCTCGTCCTCCATGGTCAGGAACACCACACCTTTGGCGCTGCCCGGGCGCTGGCGCACCAGCACGATGCCGGCGGCGGTGATCGGGCTGCCATGGGCGGCCGTGCGCACGCGATTGGCGCAGGTGACGCCAAGCTCGGCCAGGATCGGCCGCAGAAAGCTCAGCGGATGCGCGCGCAAGGACAGGCGCAGGGACTGATAATCCTCCACCACGGCTTCAGCGGGTAGAAGCGGCGGCAGGGCGGCCTTTGCCTCCTGCACGCATTCCGCGGCGTCTGCGGCGGCGAACAGGGGCAAGGCCGGGCTTTTGGCCAGGCCTTTGACCGCCCACAAGGCCTGGCGCCGCTCCAGCCCCAGGCCGCGCAGGGCATCGGCCTCGGCCAGCCGCTCCAGGGCGGCCACGGACACGCCGGACAGCCGCTTCAGTTGATCCAGCGCCGCAGCAGATGTTTCCGGGTCGGGCAGGGGGCTTGTGCCGCCGCGCTGGACGCCCGCCGGTGCTGCCGGCGCGGCGACGGATGATTTGACCGCCAGCAATTGCCGGGCCTCCGCCTCGGTCAGGCCCTTGATCTGGCGCAGGCCCAGGCGCACCGCGAAACCGCCTTGGCTTTTGGCGCAGGGTTCCAGCGTGCAGTCCCAGTCTGAGCGCATCAGGTCCGGCCCGCGCACCACCACGCCATCGTCACAGGCGTCGCGCACCAGCTGGGCGGGGGCGTAAAAGCCCATCGGCTGGGCGTTCAGAATGGCGGCACAAAAGGCCGCCGGGTAATGGCATTTCAGCCAGGCCGAGACATAGACAAGCAGGGCGAAGCTGGCGGCATGGCTTTCCGGAAAGCCATATTCGCCGAAGCCTTCGATCTGCTTGAAGCAGCGGGTGGCGAAGTCCGGATCATAGCCGCGCGCGACCATGCCCTCGATCATCTTCTGCTGGAAGGTGTGGATGGTGCCGACCTTGCGGAAGGTGGCCATGGCACGGCGAAGCTGATCGGCCTCGCCGGGCGAGAAATGCGCGGCGACGATGGCGATGCGCATGGCCTGTTCCTGAAACAAGGGCACGCCGAGCGTCTTCTTCAGCACCCGTTCCAGCTCATCGGGCGGGCCATGCTCCGGCCCCGGGGCGGGATAGGCCGCCTGTTCCAGCCCGTCCCGCCGCTTCAGATAAGGATGCACCATATCGCCCTGGATCGGGCCGGGGCGCACGATCGCCACCTCGATCACCAGATCATAGAAGCAGCGCGGCTTCAGCCGCGGCAGCATGTTCATCTGCGCCCGGCTTTCCACCTGGAACACGCCGATGCTGTCGGCCGCACACAGCATGTCATAGACCGCCGGATCCTCCCGCGGCACACTGGCCAGGCTGAGCGGCCGATCATACTGCGCGGCCAACAGATCGAAACAGCCGCGGATGCAGCTGAGCATGCCCAGGGCCAGTACGTCGATCTTCAGAATGCCCAGCGCGTCCAGATCATCCTTGTCCCACTCCACGAAGGTGCGGTCGGGCATGGCGGCATTGGCGATCGGCACGATCTCGTCCAGCGGCGTGCGGGTCAGCACGAAGCCGCCAGCATGTTGCGACAGGTGGCGCGGAAAGCCGAGCAACTGATGGGTCAGCTCCAGCGTCTGTTTCAGATGCGGATCGTTCGGATCCAGCCCTGCCTCGCGCACCTGGGCCGGATCCACCGCCTGGCCCCACTGGCCCCAGACCGTGCCGGCCAGGGCGGCGGTGACATCCTCGCTCAGCCCCATGACCTTGCCGACCTCGCGCACGGCACTGCGCGGGCGGTAGCTGATCACCGTGGCGGCGATGCCGGCATGGGCGCGGCCGTAGCGGGCATAGATATATTGGATCACCTCCTCCCGCCGGGAATGTTCGAAATCCACGTCGATGTCCGGCGGTTCATTGCGTTCAGCGGAGATGAAGCGCTCGAACAGCAGGTCGATCTCGGTGGGGTTCACCGCGGTGATGCCCAGGCAATAGCAGATCACCGAATTGGCCGCCGAGCCGCGCCCCTGGCACAGAATGCCGCGCGATCGGGCGAAGCTGACAATATCATGCACGGTCAGGAAATAGGGCGCATAGTTCAGCTGCTCGACCAGCGCCAGCTCATGGCCGAGAACGGAGGAGACCGTTTGGGGGATGCCGTCGGGAAAGCGGGTGCGCGCGCCTTGCCAGCTCAGCTTGACCAGCTGCGACTGCGGCGTCTCGCCTTCCGGCACCGGCTCTTCGGGATAGTCGTAGCGCAATTCGTCCAGGGAAAAGCGGCACTGGCTAACGATCTGAAGCGTGGCGTCAAGCGCGTGCTCGTATCCCTTGAACAGCTTGGCCATTTCCGCCGGGGTCTTCAGGTGCCGTTCGGCATTTTTCTGCAGCCGCCAGCCGGCCTCGGTCAGCGCCACGCCCTCCCGGATGCAGGTCAGCACATCGGTCAGCGGCCGGCGCGCCGGGTCGTGATAGAGCACGTCATTGCTGGCCAGCAAGGGAGTGCCGGCGGCGCGCGCGATCTCGTCCAGCCGGGCCAGCCGCGCCCGGTCCTGCCCGTCCAGCCGGCAGGCCGCAGCCAGAAAGACCGGCCCGGTGAGGGTGTTGCGAAGCTGCTGAAGCATGTGGGGCAGATCCGCCTCGATCTGATCCGGCGGCACCAGGGCGAAGCAGGCATCGGGGTCGGCCGCGGCCAGATCCGCCAGGTGCAGATGGCAGTCGCCCTTGTCCGCGCGCCTTTGCCCCAAGCTGATCAGCTTGGACAGCGCGCCATAGCCGGCGCGCGCGCGCGGCCAGGCCAGCACGGCCAGGCCGTCCAAAAGATCCAGCCGAACCCCGGGCACAAACCGCACGCCATGCTGTTTGGCGGCCTGATGGGCGCGGACCAGGCCGGCGAAGCTGTTACGGTCGGTCAACGCGATGGCGTGAAGCCCCAGCACGTTGGCCGCCAGCACCAGCTCATCGGGATGGGCGCCGCCGCGCAGGAAGCTGAAATTGGAAGTGACCTGAAGCTCGGCATAGCGCATCGCACGGCTCTCCGCAGGACCGGCGTTAACAGATCGTTCTTATAATGTTCTCATGCGCTGCCGGCAAGGCCGGTCGTGATTATCCAAGCACTCGGATGACCCCGAGGATCGCCGTGGCCAGGGCTGCCATGCCGCCCAGCAACATCACTAGACGACCTGGCCTCCCGCTTCCATCCTCTTCGTCGCGCGACATGGGGGTTGCTAGAGACAATGGCGCCTTTCTACACAGGCTTTCAACCCAACTGGCGTCCGATCGGCCTGCCATAGTGCAGATGCGCGCAGCCAAGTGGCTTGGCAAGCTCCGGTCTGCTGCCCTAGGGCATTATCCGACCAGGCGCGATCGCGCGTGGTCGGATGAAACAGCGCGCTGCTATCATTGGCGATCAACCCGCCCCCGCCGTCCGCCCGGAGCTGCCCCATGTCCCACCTGTTCGACACGCTTTTGATCGCCAATCGGGGGGAGATCGCCGTGCGCATCCTGCGCACCGCCCAGGCGCTGGGCATCCGCTGCATCGCGGTCTATTCCGAGGCGGACAAGGATGCGCTGTTCGTCGATCTGGCCGATCAGGCGGTGTATCTGGGCCCGGCGTCGGCCAAGCAAAGCTATCTCAACCAGGACAAGATCATCGCCGCGGCCAAGGCCACCGGGGCTGAGGCGATCCATCCAGGCTACGGCTTTCTGTCGGAGAATGCCGACTTTGCCGAGCGGTGCGCGGCCGAGGGCCTGGTCTTCGTCGGTCCGCCGGCCGCCGCGATCCGGGCTATGGGGCTGAAGGGCGAGGCCAAGCGGCTGATGGAACAGGCCAAGGTGCCGGTGGTGCCCGGCTATCATGGCGCAGCGCAGGATGCCGAAACCCTGGCGGTGGAGGCGGCACGGATTGGCTATCCGGTGCTGATCAAGGCCGTTGCCGGCGGCGGCGGCAAGGGCATGCGCCAGGTGCATGGCGAAAGCGAATTCGCCTCAGCACTCGCCGCCGCCCAGCGCGAGGGCGAGAACGCCTTCGGCAATCCGCGGGTGCTGATCGAGAAATTCATCGAAAAGCCGCGTCATATCGAGATCCAAGTGTTCGCTGACGCCCACGGCCATGCGGTGCATCTGTTCGAGCGCGACTGTTCCTTGCAGCGGCGCCACCAGAAGGTGGTGGAAGAAGCGCCGGCGCCGGGCATGCCCGCGGCCATGCGTGAGACCATGGGCGAGGCGGCGGTGCAGGCAGCACGCGCGATCGGCTATCGCGGCGCAGGCACGGTGGAATTCATCGTCGATGTCGCCGAGGGGCTGGACGCCGCCCCCTTCTATTTCATGGAAATGAACACCCGCCTGCAGGTGGAGCATCCGGTGACGGAGATGATCACCGGCGAGGATCTGGTGGAATGGCAACTGCGCGTCGCCGCCGGGGAGCCGCTGCCGCTGTTGCAGGATGATCTGGCGATCGACGGCCATGCCTTCGAGGTGCGCCTCTATGCGGAGGATCCGGACAATCAGTTCCTGCCGGCCACCGGCACGCTGACCCGGTTTCACACCCCCTCAGAGCATGGCTTCATTCGGGTCGATACCGGGGTGCGCCAGGGCGATGCCGTTACCGTGCATTATGACCCGATGATCGCCAAGTTGATCGCCTGGGGCGAGGATCGGGCGACCGCGCTGAAACATCTGCAACAGGCATTGGCGGCCACGGAGATCGCCGGCTTCGCAACCAATCTGGGCTTTCTGCAGCGGGTGGCCCAGCATGAGGCCTTCGCGCGCGGCGATGTCGACACCGGCTTTATCGCCCGCCATGCCGAGACGCTGCTGCCCGGGCCGCAGCCGGCCGAACCGGAGATTCTGGTGTTGGCGGTGCTGGGGGTTTTGGAGCGGCGCCAGGCCAGGGTCCGCGCCCTGGCTGCGGCGTCGCCGGAGCCGAACAGCCCATGGGCGGCCGCTGACGGCTGGCGGCTCAACCTGGCCTATCGGGAGGTGTTGCGCTTCACCGATGCGGCCGGGACCGATCATGCCGTGGAGCTGGAGCCGGCGGGTGAGGGCTATCGCCTGAGCCTGGGCGATCGCTCGATCCTGGCGATCCCGCGCTATGGCGACGGCCAGATGATCGAGGCGGTGATCGACGGGCTGAGCCTCCGCGCCACCGTGATGGCCGAAGAGGCGCAGGTGACGGTAATCCTGTCCGGCCGCACCACCCGCCTGATCCGGCATTCGCCACGCCTGGACGCTGCGGAGGAAGCCGAAGGCCCCGGCGCGGTGCTGGCGCCGATGCCGGGCAAGATCCTGGCGGTGATGGTCGCTGACGGCGAGGCGGTGGACAAGGGCCAGCCGCTGCTGGTCATGGAAGCCATGAAGATGGAACAAACCCTGACCGCCCCCCGCGCCGGCACCCTCGCCCGCCTGACCGCCAAGGTCGGCGACCAGGTCACTGACGGCACGGTCCTGGCGGTGGTGGAGGATTAACGGGATCGGCTGCCCAAGCGGCGGAGCTTCCCGGCGGCGAGAAACATATTGCCCTGTGACCAAGGTCGGGTACTGTGTTCAGAATCCTTGGCGCTGTACCCCATGTAGCAGCATGTCTTCGTCCCTCGGCATCACGAACGTCCCCGTAGAGAGAATATGTCTCAGGCGCAAAGCATACAGGTTGACGGAGAACGCAACGCCATCGTCCAGATCCTGGGCGATCATAACCGCATTGACCTGAGCCGCCAGTCTGCGCCTGACGCGGTTTCCCGCCTGGGAAGGCGCGCTTCAATCGCGGGGTGAGGCGGATCTGCTGCGCGCCTATCGCCGGGGCGTCACACCCCTGATGGGCCGGGACGCGCTGCTGAAAAACTATTGGGCGTGGATGACCAATGGCCAGCCGGTCTCGATCCGCGGGCTGACCGGGCCGGCCGGGCGCGGCAAGACCCGCTTCGCGCTGGAATTGTGCCGCGACGCCGCGGAGGTCAACGATTGGACGGCCGGCTTCGCCACCAGCAGCGAACTCAGCCGCTTCAGCGCACAGGCCAATGCGGCGGACTGGGGCTGGTCTATGCCGGCGCTGGTGGTGGTGGATTATGCCGCGGGCTCGGCCAAGGCGCTGCGCCACTGGCTGGACGAGCTGGCCGACAATCCCCAGCTTAGCGACCCGGAAACCGGGGCCAAGCGCCCGCTGCGCATCTTATTGATGGACCGCAGCATCGATCCGGACCAGGCCTGGTGGGCGGACCTGTTCTGCCGCAGGGACGGGCCCGGCACCATGGTGGCAGCGATGCTGGACCGGCCCGAGCCCCAGGCCCTGCCCGCCATTCAAGAGGCGGCCAATCAGCGGGCGATCATGAATGCGGTGCTGGACCAGGCCGGCGCTGACTTGCGCGTGCCCGAAGAAGGCCAGGACCCGGCGTGGGACCGGGCGCTCGACCCGGCCCAGACCGCCTGGGCGGGCGATCCGCTGTTTCTGATGATGGCCGCCCTTTTGGCCAAGGAGAAGGACATCGCGCAGGTGTTCGCCCTGTCCCGGCAGGATCTGGCGTTTGAACTGGCCGCCCGCGAACGCAGCCGCATTGCACGCATCGCCGAAGAGCGCACCGGCAGCCATGCCCAAGCCAGGCTGCTCTGCCATCTGGCCGCGGCGGTGACGCTGCTGGACGGCGTGGACCGCGCCCGCTTGCCCGCGCTCATCGAACAAGAGGCCCAGGCCACGGGGCACGCCCTGCCAGAAGGCTGGGCGCCGGTGATGGCGTTGCTGAGCGAAATCATGGCGCCGCGCGGGGACGGCGCCGATGCCCTGCGCCCGGACATGCTGGGCGAGGCCCATCCGCTCACCCTGCTGGGCGACCGGGGGGCAAGCACCCAGGACGCGGCGGTGGCGCGTATCGCCGCCCACGCCCCGGCGCAGGCGGGCCGGGTGCTGATCCGCGCCTGCCAAAACTATGCCCCGGCGGGGCGGGAAGAGCCCCTGCGCTGGCTGGAAGCCGTGTTTCAGGACCGGGAGATCGGCAGCGCGGACGATGTCCTCGTCCTCATAGAGGTCGCCAATAGCCTGCCCGCTGACACTCTGGCCCTGCGCGCCTTCGCAGCGCGGATGTTTGCAACAATTGTGCAAATCGCGCGCGCCCAGGGTGCCGGGCCGGCGGATCATCCGCGGACGCCGGTTCTGGCTGTAGGTCTCAACAATCTCGCGCATCGCTTCAGCGCTCTCGGCCGGCGGGAGGAGGCGTTGGCGGCGGCGGAAGAGGCGGTCACGCTCCGCCGCGCCCTGGCAGCGGCCCGGCCGGACGCCTTCACCCCCGCTCTGGCCACGAGCCTCTCGGTTCTCGGCGACCAGCATGCCGGGCTGGCGCACTGGCAGGCGGCGTTGGACGCCTATGCTGAAGCGGCCCAACGCCTAACCCCCTATATGGCGCGCCTGCCGCAGGCCTTTGGCGGACTTTATGTGCAAAATATGCGCGACCTGATCCGCGCCATGATAGCGGCGGGCAGGGACCCGGCGGCGATTGACGCCACGATCCAAGACCTGAACCCGCCGATGGACGCGCTGCGGGCGGCGGGCTTTTTTAACCAGGAAGGAGAGGCATGATGGAAGCCTTGGTGGCATCAGCGCTCACCTGGCTCACCAAGCGAGCCAAGGCCTTGGGCCAGGGGCTGGCGGACAAGCTCGCCCACAGTGCTGAACAAAAGCTGCTGGCCTGGCTGCAAGCCCGGCTGGACGCCCGCGGCGATGGCGCGGCGTTGGAGAAACTGGCGGCCAAGCCCGAGGCGTCTTCCGCGCACAGCCGCGCCCGCGGCGCGCTTTTGGAGCTGTTGGAAGAAGAGGACCGCGCCGCGGAGGAACTCAAGGCCCTGCTCGAGGCCCTGCCGGCGACGGTGCGCCCCGAGATCCGCCAGGAAATGGCTATGACCGGTAATAACAATGTCGGTATGCAAATCGCCGGGGATGGCACCCACATCGGCAATATCACAACCGGCGGCGCGTCGCGCGGTAAAGGCGTCGATCAGGCCTGAGACAGCGAAGAACCGGCCGGGCGGGGCTGGGCCGCTTTAGGTTTGGCCGCCGGGGCCGTGGGCGGCTGGCGAACCAGCTGCGGGCGAGACTCGTTGCGGTCCTTGAAGATCGCAACGGCCAGAGGACGCGCGTATCGGCGGCTTTTTCTCTTTCTCCGAACAGCATGTGCTGATGGCGTCGGCGGGGCTGGCGCTGCTGCTGGGCTATTGGTTGCCGCGGATCTTATTCCGGCGGCCGCCCTCGGCCACGGCGCTGCTGATGCTGACCGGTCTGGCGGCGTTTCATCTGGTGCCGGGCATGCCGCAGACGCCCTCGCCGGTTGAGGCGCCGGCGCTGTGGGAGCGGACCAGCGAACTGGTGGTGATCATCGTGCTGTTCGCTACCGGGCTGCGGATCGACGAGATCCCCGCCTATCGCCGTTGGCGCCCGACGATCCGCCTGCTCGCCGTGTCGATGCCGGTCAGCATCGCGGCGGTGGCGCTTTTGGGCGTCGGCTTTGTCGGCATGAGCGCAGCCGGCGCGGTGATCCTGGGGGCGGTGCTGGCGCCGACCGATCCGGTGCTGGCCGGCGATGTGCAAGTCGGCCCGCCGCTGGAAGGCGGCGAGCATCCGGTGCGCTTCACCCTGACCACCGAGGCCGGCTTGAATGACGGGCTGGCCTTTCCCTTCGTGGCGCTGGGCCTGGTGATCGCGGCGGACGGGCTCAATCCCTCGGCCTGGGGGCTGACCTGGCTGCTTCAGGACGTGCTATACCGGGTCGGCATCGGCGCGGCCCTGGGGGCGCTGATCGGCTGGGCGCTGGGCCGGATCCTGTTCACCGGCCGCTTCGGCACGGCTTTGGCGGACACCGGACCGGGTGTCATCGCCTTGGCCGGGGTCTTGATCTGTTATGGCGCGGTGGAACTGGCCGAGGGCTATGGCTTTATCGCCGTGTTCGTGGCGGGGCTGGTGTGCCGGCGGGTCGAGGCGGAGCATCTGTTCCACCGCCGCCTGCACAATTTCAGCGAGGCCATCGAACAGGCGATCACCGCGGTGTTGCTGGTGCTGTTGGGCAGCATCTTGCCGGCGCTGTGGCCCTATCTGGATTGGCAGCATGCCGTGCTCGGCCTGGGGCTGTTGCTGGTGATCCGGCCGCTGAGCGCCTGGCTGTGCCTGCTGGGCACCGATCTGGTCGGTCGGGAGCGCGCGGTCACCGCCTTCTTCGGCGTGCGCGGCGTGGGCTCGATCTACTATCTTGGCTATGCCGCGCGCCACGGCGATTTGGCCGAGGCCGGGCAGGCCTGGGCCCTGGTCGCCTTCACCATATTGGCCTCCAGCCTGCTGCACGGCTTGACCGCCCGGCCGCTGGTGCATCGGGTGATCGGCAGCCTGGCCCGGGCGCCCGCGTCGCCGTCGCCGTCATCGCCCGCCAAGGCAGGGGGCGTGGCCGATCATTCCGCCAGTTGAGAGCCGACGCCTGTGTCGGGGCGGTCGCCTTGCTGTTGTTTCAGGCGTTGCGACTGGAAGCCGGGGGATTTGGTGTAGGGTGCGAGCAGGTCGTAGAACACCGGCACCACGAAAAGGGTGAAGAAGGTCGCCACCGACACGCCCCAGAAGATCGTCACGCCGATGGTCTCCCGGCTGGCCGATCCCGCACCAGAGGCCAGGATCAGCGGCACCGCGCCGATCGCCGTCGACAGCGAGGTCATGATGATCGGCCTGAGCCGCAGCAAGGACGCCTCGACCAGCGCGTCGCGGATCGCCTTGCCCTCATCACGCAGCTGATTGGCGAATTCCACGATCAGGATGCCATTCTTGGCGGCGATGCCGATCAGGATCACCAGCGCCACCTGCGAATAGATGTTCAGCGTGCTGCCCGCCAAATAAAGCCCCAACAGCCCGCCAGCGATCGCCAGCGGCACGGTCAGCATGATCACCAGGGGATGGATGAAGCTTTCGAACTGACCGGCCAGGATCAAGAACACCACCAGCAGCGCCATGCCGAACACGAAGAACAGCGCCCCGCCGGCCTCGCGATATTCCCGGCTTTCGCCCTTATAGTCGATATTGGTGACATTGGGCAGTTCGGTGCGCACCACGCGATTG
This sequence comes from Rhodothalassiaceae bacterium, assembly GCA_050331575.1. Lineage (GTDB taxonomy): Bacteria > Pseudomonadota > Alphaproteobacteria > Sphingomonadales > Rhodothalassiaceae > JBHJGS01. The sequence continues at coordinate 57,427 of JBHJGS010000035.1, forward strand.
AGATCATCCAGCGCCTGGCCCAGGGTGTAGCCGGGCGCGACATTGGCGGTCAGCGTCAGCGCGCGGATGCGGTTGAACCGGTTCAGGCTGGCCGAGCCGGCCTGCTCGCGCAGTTGCACCACGCTGGACAGCGGGATCAGTTCGCCGGTGCGGCCGGAGCGGACATAGGAATTCAGAATGTCCGCCGGCTGGTCCCGGTCGGCATCCTTGGCGCGCAGGATGACGTCATATTCCTCGCCCTTGTCGATGAAGGTGGTGACGCGCCGGCCGCCCAGCAGGGTTTCCAACGTGCGCCCGATCGCCTGCATCGACACGCCCAGATCCGCTGCCCGGTCGCGGTCGATGGCGACGCGGATCTGCGGCTGGGTCGGGCGATAGTCGGTATCCACCTCGGTGATCGAGGGCAGCTTGGCGGCCTCGGCCTCCAGCACCTCCTGGTAGCGCGCCAGCTGTTCATAGGTATCGCCGCCGATGACGAACTCCACCGGCTGGCGGCCGCCGCCCGACGTGATGCCCTGGCGCATGATCAGGAAGGTCTGCACGCCGGTCAGGTCAGCGAATTTGCCGCGCAACTCCTGCATGATCTCCTCGCCGGAGCGCTCGCGCTGATCCCACGGCACCAGGGTGACGATCCCGAAGGCGTCATTGCTGCCGTCATTGCGCACCAGCACCACCTGCGCCTCTTCGGTCTCGTTCCACAGATAAAGCGCCCGATCCTCAATCTCCCGGGTGAACCGCTTCATATAATCAAAGCCCGCCCCTTCCGGCCCGCGGATGGAGATGAAGAAGGCGCCGCGATCCTCTGATGGCGCCAATTCCTGCGGCACGCTGACATAAAGCCCGGCGATCAGCACCATCGCCCCGGCATAGACCAGCCCGACCAGCCATTTGCGCTTGAAGAAAAAGTCCAGCGAGCGGGCATAGGCCGCCTGGGTGCGCAAGAAAGCGGCATCGACCTTCTGGTTCAGCCATGGCTTTGGCCCGGTCTTGCGCAACAGCTTGGAACTGAGCATCGGCGTCAGGGTCAGCGCCACCAGGCTGGAAAACGCCACGGCGGCGGCCAGGGTGATGGCCAGTTCGCTGAACAGCCGGCCAACATTGCCGGCCAGGAACGGGATCGGCAGGAACACGCCGATCAGCACCAGGGTGGTGGCGATCACCGCAAAGCCCACCTGGCGCGCGCCGCGATAGGCCGCTAACAAGCGCGGCTCGCCCGCTTCGACGCGGCGGTAGATATTCTCCAGCACCACGATGGCGTCGTCGACCACCAGGCCGATTGCCAGCACCAAGGCCAGAAGCGTCAACAGATTGATGGTCAGGCCCAGCGCATAAAGCACCGTGAAGGAGGCGATCACGCAGACCGGCACGGTCACCGCCGGCACGATCACCGTGCGCAGGCTGCCCAGAAACACGTAGAGCACGATGAACACCAGCAGCATCGCCACGCCCAGCGTGATATACACCTCGTCGATGGCCTCGGAGATGAACAGCGAGCTGTCGAAGCTCAACTCCAGGTCCATGCCTTCGGGAAGCGTGTCGCGAATGCGGTCGATCTCGGCGCGCACGCCCTCGGCCACCGCCAAGGTGTTGGAGGTGGATTGTCGCACGATGCCCAGACCGACCCGGTTGATGCCATTGCCGCGGAACTCGGTGCGGTCATTCTCCGAACCCAGATAGATGCGCGCCACCTCGCCCAGCCGGGTCAGGTGGCCGTCCTCGCCCTGGCGCAGCACCAAGCGGTTGAAATCCTCCGGCCGGACATATTCCCGCTCCAGCCGCACGGTGAAGTCAGTCAGTTCGCTTTCGACATTGCCGGCCGGCAATTCCAGATTTTCCCGCCGCAAGGCGGCCTCGACATCCTCCACGGTCAATTGCCGGGCGGCCAGCGCCTCCCGATCCAGATCGATGCGGATGGCATAGCGCTGTTCGCCGCCGACCCGCACGCGGGCCACCCCATCCACGACCGACAGCCGGTCGACGATGTTGCGGTCGGCATAATCGGTCAGCTGCAGCGTATCCAGGATCGGACTGGACAAGGAGAACCACATGATCGGCCGGGTGTCGCTGTCGACCTTGGAGATTTCCGGCGGATCGGCCTCTTCCGGCAGATTGTCGAGCACGCGGCTGACCCGGTCACGCACATCATTGGCCGCGGCGTCGACATCCCGGTCCAGATTGAATTCGATGACGATGGACGAACCGCCGTCGCGGCTGCTGGAGGTGATCGTGCGGATGCCTTCGATGCCGGCGATGCGGCCTTCGATCAATTGTGTGACGCGGGTTTCCACGATCGCGGCGGAGGCCCCGGGATAGTCGGTGTCGACCGAGACAATCGGTGGATCGATATCGGGGATCTCGCGCACCGGCAGGCGGCTGAACGAGATGATCCCGAACGCCACCAGCAGAAGGCTCAAAACCGTGGCGAAGACCGGGCGCTTGACCGCGATGTCGGACAGGATCATGACGCCTGACCTCCTGCCGCGGCCGGCTCGTCGGGCATATCCTCGCCGTTTCGGCGCACGATGCGGGCGCTGGCGCCGTCACGCAGGCGCAAGGTGCCGATGGTGACGACATCCTCGCCGACCTCCACGCCGGAGCGGATTTCCGCGATGCCTGGGCGGCGGGTGCCCAGCGTCACCTCGCGGCGCTCGGCCAGGCCTTGGTCATCGACGATGAACAGATATTGCCGTTCACCAACCGGCACCAAGGCGCTTTCCGCCACACCCACCGCCTGCCGCTGGTTGGAGATCAAGGTCACCGCCATAAGCATGCCCGGACGCAGCTTCTTGTCTTCATTGGGCAGTTCCGCGCGCACGGTGACCGCGCGGCTGACCGGATCAACGCGCGAGGAGATCGTGCGCACCACGCCTTGGAAGGTCTCATTCGGGAAGGCTGGTGCCGTCACCTCGATGCGCTGGCCCTCCTCGATGGCGGACAAAAACCGCTCCGGCACCGCGAAATCAACGCGCACAGGCGTGATATCATCCAGCGTGGTAATCTCCTCGCCCGGCGAGACCAAGGTGCCAGGCGACACCCGCCGCAGCCCAAGCACGCCGTCGAACGGTGCCCGGATCACCCGGTCGCGCAGGCGCGCATCGGCCGCGGCCAGGCGCGAACGGGCGGCAGCGACCAGGCGGCGGGATTCATCCAGCCGCGCCTGGGTGGCATTGCCGCGCTGAACCAATTCCTCATCGCGCTCCAGTCGCTGTTCGGCCTCGCGCAGGATGGCCTCGGCCTCTTCATGCTGGGCGACCTCTTCAGCGCTGGTCAGTTCCACCAGGATATCACCTTCTTCGACGATATCGCCGTCATCGAAGCGCACATTCTGCACCGTATCGGAGACCCGCGCGGTCATCGTGACCGACTCACTGGCAATCACCGAACCAACGGATTGAATGCGGTCGTCGAAGCTGTGCAGGCGCGCGGTTTCCACCTCAACGGCAACCGGCCCGCCGCGAAAGCCGCGGCCATCGCCGCCTCCGGCGGTTTGCAGAAGGTAGAGGCCGGCCCCGGCGAGCGCGGCAGTGAACAAGAGCAACAGCAAGGTGGAGGCAAGCTTCATGGGCAAAAGTCCGTGAGGTCTTCCAGAGGCGGCGGGTCGAAGGCAACGCTCCTGCCCCATATAATCTAGGGGCGCGGGCGGGATGGCGCCAGCGTGCTATAGGCAGCGGATAGTTAACGATAGCGTTACGAATGACGGAAAGACAGGTGATTGATGAGCGCAGGGCGGCACGCGGTGATTGTGGGGGTGGCGCAAAGCGTGGACCGGGATGAGCCGAGCGCGGATAGCCCGTCGCCCCAGGACAGGCTGGCTGAGGTGGCGCGCCAGGCTCTGGCGGACAGCGGCGCCTCCGGCCCTGTCAGTGCTGATACGGTGGCGGTCGTCCGGCTGTTCTCCGACAGCGCGCCCAATTATCAAAGCCCGTTCGGCAAAAGCGACAATTACCCCTTGAGCCTGGCTCGTCGGCTGGGATGGCAGCCCGCGCGGCTGCTCTATCCGGTGGTCGGGGGCAACACGCCGCAAGCCCTGGTCAACGCGCTCGCCGAGAAGATCGCGCAAGGCCGCAGCGAGGTGGCGCTGATCGCCGGGGTCGAGGCGATCCGCACCAGCCGTCGGGCGGCCAAGCTGGGGCTGGCGCTGGACTGGTCGGAAACCACCGGCCAGCCGCCAAAGATCTGGGGCGAGATGAAATGGGGCTGCACCGGTCATGAAATGGCCCACGGCATTGCCGCCCCGTCCGAGGTCTATCCGCTGTTCGAAACCGCCCTGATGCATGCGGCCGCCCGCACGCCTCAGGCGCATCGCCAGCAGATCGGCGAGCTTATGGCGCGCTTATCCAAGGTGGCAGCGGACAATCCTTTCGCGGCCCAGCCGGTGGCACGCAGCCCGGAGGAACTGATCACACCGAGCACGGATAATCGCCTGGTTGCCTGGCCTTATACGAAATTCCTCAACGCCAATGATAGCGTCGATCAGGCCGCTGCGGTGCTGATGATGAGTGCGGAGCGCGCCGATGCGTTGGGCGTGCCGCCGGACCGGCGCATCCATTTATGGGGCAGTGCGGAGCTGACCGACAAATGGTTCGTCAGCGATCGCGTGGCCTATGACCGCAGCCCGGCGATCGAACGCGGCGCTGCTGCTGCGCTGGACCAGGCCGGGGTTGGCCTGGACGATATCGCCCTGTTCGACCTTTACAGCTGCTTTCCCTCCGCCGTGGAGATCGCCTGCCAGGCCCTTGGCTTGGCACAAGAGGATCCCCGCGGGCTGACGGTAACCGGCGGGCTGCCCTATTTCGGCGGACCGGGCAACAATTACAGTCTGCATGCCATCGCGGAGATGGCGGCGCGCCTGCGCGCCCGCCCCACCGATCTGGGCCTGATCACCGCCAATGGTTGGTATCTCACCAAACATGCCATGGCGGTCTATGGCGCGCGGCCGCCGCGCCAGCTCTACCGCCGCCGCGATTTGCGCGATCTGCAGACGGTCATCGATACAGAGCCGTCTCCGCCGGTAAGCGAAGCCCCGACCGGGCCGGCGCGGATCGAGACCTACACCGTCAGCTTCGACCGCACCGGTCCCAGCCGCGCAATCCTGATCGGCAGGCTAAAGGCCGACGGCGCCCGCTTCATCGCCAATATCCCGGCTGAGGACGCTGATGCGCTGGCAAGCCTGATGGCCGCGGATCAGGTTGGACAGTCGATCGAGGTCCACACCGAGCGGGGCCGCAGCCGGGCCCGGCTTGTTTGACCGCTTGCCCAGTGACCTGCCGCTCGGATAAGACAAGGCCATGACAGCGATGCTCGATCAGTCCGCGCTTGAGGCGGTGATGGCGGCGGCCGACCAGATCCTCGGCGACCAGCATCCGATTGCCCGCGCGCTGCGCGTGCCGATGCTCGATGCGGCGGCCTTGCACGCCATCTATGAGGCGATCGAGGCACTGCCGGAGCATCAACGGCGTCTGCTCGGCGGCGTCGCCGCAGCTTATATGGGTGTGGAAGCGCACGCCCACTGCCTGCACTGAGCTAATGCCCGATCCCGCCTTCCTCAGCGGCCTGGAACTGCAGCAGGCCGGGCAATACGCCCAAGCCGAAGCGCATTGGCGCGGTTTGTTGGAGGACCGACCCGGCGAGGCGCTGATCTTGGCGCAATTGGCCGTGTGCCGGTTTTGGCAGGAGGCGCGCGAGGAGGGCTTGGCGCTGATGGACCAGGCGCTGGCCGCCCGGCCGGGCGATGGCGGCCTGCATCATATGGCCGCGGCCCTGCATCTGGAGATCGGGGCGACCGAACCGGCGGTGGCGCATCTGCGTCAGGCCGCCGCGGCCGCCGCGGACAATGCCGCCCTGATGACCCTGGTGGTCGATGACCTGATCCGTTTGGGCCGCCTGGATGATGCGGCGGAAGCGGCCGGTAGCATGGCAGCGGAAGAAACGGTGACACCGCCGGGCCGCGCGCTGGCCGCCAAGGCCGCTCTGATTGCCGCACAGCCAGCCAAGGCTCTGGAGCTGGCCGCGGCCGCCCATGCCGCCAACCCCTTTGATCCGATGGTGCTGGAAGCTTATGGGGCCGCGGCGATCCTTGTGGGTGACACGGCAGCAGAAGCAGCGGCTCTGGACACAGCCGCGCAAATGCCGCCGGAATTGTGCGAGCGGCTGTTCCTGATCTGGGCCAAGCTTCTGGAGATCAACGGCTGCACCGGTCAGGCGCTCGGCTTTGTGCGATCCTTGGCGCAGGCGGGATCGGACAGCCTGACCGTGCTGGTCGACCATGCCCGCCTGGCGTTGGCCGAAGGTGCTGTGGAGGAAGCGCGGGCGTCGTTGGATCGGGCGCTGAAACTGTCGCCGCAGCTGGCCTCCGCCTTGTTGCTGCTGGGCGAGGTGCATGTGCAGCAGGGCCAGCCGGCCAAGGCGGTGCCGGTTTTGCGCCGCGCCTTGAACGATAATCCCAAGCTGGTCGACGCCTATCGCTTGCTGGCGCGGCTGGATGCGCTGAACAGTGCCGATCAGCAGCGTCTCAGCGCCTTGGCCGCGGATCCGGGCCTGGCCGCTTCTGCCCGGCGCAGCGCGGCGGACCTGTTGGCTTCCCTCGGCTGAGCCGATCGCCTATGACAGCCGGGCCCGCCGTTTCCTCGCCGCCGGAGCTTGCCCATGACCGTGCTGAAATCCGCCCTCGACCTGCGCTCTGACGCCTATCAGGCCAATGCCGCGCATCTGCGAACCCAGGTCGATGCGCTCAAGGCGCTGGCGGCGCAGATCGCGCACGGCGGGCCGCAGCGGGCGCGGGAAAAACATCTGGCGCGCGGCAAGCTGTTGCCGCGGGACCGGGTCGACACGCTGCTGGATCCGGGCACGCCGTTTCTAGAGATCGGCCAGTTGGCGGCCTACAAGGTCTATGACGAAGATATCCCGGCCGCCGGGGTGATCGCTGGCATCGGCCGGGTCGAGGGCCGCGAGGTCATGGTGGTGTGCAATGATGCCACGGTGAAGGGCGGCACCTATTATCCGCTGACCGTGAAAAAGCATCTGCGCGCGCAGGAAATCGCCGAGCAGAACCATCTACCGTGCATCTATCTGGTCGATAGCGGCGGCGCCAATCTGCCCAATCAGGACGAGGTGTTCCCGGACAAGGAGCATTTCGGCCGGATCTTCTTCAATCAGGCCAATATGTCTGCCAAGGGCATTCCGCAGATCGCCGTGGTCATGGGATCGTGCACCGCCGGCGGCGCCTATGTGCCGGCGATGGCCGATGAAAGCATCATCGTGCAGAAGCAGGGCACGATCTTTCTGGGCGGCCCGCCGCTTGTGAAGGCAGCCACCGGTGAGGAGGTCAGCGCGGAGGGTCTGGGCGGCGGCGATGTGCATGCGCGCACCTCCGGCGTGGTCGACCATCTGGCGACGTCGGATGCGCATGCGTTGATGATCGCCCGGCGCATCGTCTCCGGCCTCAATCGGCCCAAACCGGTGTCCCTGGAACTGGCACCGGTGGAGGCGCCGCTTTACGACCCGGAGGAACTTTACGGTCTGATCCCGAAGGATGTGCGCCAGCCTTATGATGTGCGCGAGGTCATTGCGCGCATCGTGGACGGGTCCCGCTTTGACGAGTTCAAGGCGCTGTACGGCACCACGCTGGTCACCGGCTTTGCCCATCTGTACGGCATCCCGGTGGGTATCATTGCCAACAATGGTGTGCTGTTCTCCGAAAGCGCGTTGAAGGGCGCGCATTTCATCGAGCTGTGCGCGCAACGCGGCATTCCGCTGATTTTCCTGCAGAATGTCACCGGCTTCATGGTCGGCCGCAAATATGAAACTGGCGGCATCGCCAAGGATGGCGCCAAGATGGTCACCGCGGTATCCACCGCCAATGTGCCCAAGCTGACCGTACTGATCGGCGGGTCCTACGGCGCGGGCAATTACGGCATGTGCGGCCGCGCCTATTCCCCGCGCTTGTTGTGGATGTGGCCGAATGCGCGGATCTCGGTGATGGGTGGGGAGCAGGCGGCCAATGTGCTGGCCACGGTGCGCCGTGATGGCCTTGAGGCGCGCGGCGAAACCTGGTCGGCCGACCAGGAGGAGGCGTTCAAGGCGCCGATCCGCGCGCAATATGAACAACAGGGCCATCCCTTCTTCGCCTCCGCGCGGCTGTGGGACGATGGCGTCATCGACCCTGCTCAGACCCGCCGCGTGCTCGGCCTGTCGCTGTCAGCGAGCCTGAACGCGCCGGCCGAGCCGACCCGCTTCGGACTGTTTCGGATGTGATCAGCGGAACGGCGGTTCGAAGAAGCTGCGCAGTTTTCGCGAATGCATGGTGCCGGCGTGGGCGTCTTCGCGCAGCAGATCAAGCGCGCGGATGCCGATCTGCAGGTGCTGACTGACGCGTTCCTCATAAAAGGCATCGGCCATGCCGGCGAGCTTGATTTCGCCATGCAGGGGCCGGTCAGACACGCACAAGAGCGTGCCGTAGGGCACCCGGAAGCGATAGCCATTCGCCGCGATGGTGGCCGACTCCATGTCGATGGCGATGGCGCGGGACTGGTTGAAGCGGGTCGCCAGCGCATGAAAGCGCAGTTCCCAATTGCGATCATCCGTGGTCACCACCGTGCCGGTGCGCAGCCGCTGCTTGATCTCCGCCCCCTTAAGCCCGGTCACTTCGCGGACGGATTGAGCCAGCGCCAGCTGCACTTCCGCCAGGGTCGGCAGCGGAATGGCGGTGGGCAGATACGGGTCGAGCACATGATCATCGCGCAGATAGGCGTGCGCCAGAACATAGTCACCCAACCGCTGGCTGCCGCGCAGGCCGCCGCAATGCCCCACCATCAGCCAGACATGCGGCCTTAACACCGCAAGGTGGTCGGTGATCGTCTTGGCGTTGGACGGCCCGACGCCGATATTGACCAATGTGATGCCGTTACAATTGTCCCGGACCAGATGGTAAGCGGGCATTTGCGGCAGCTTGGCCAAGGCCGGCTCGCGATTGCACCGGTCGGGCAGGGACACGCGCTGACCCGGTTCGACGAATTGGTCATAGCGCCCTGCCGCCAGCTCCGATCGGCCATAGTCGATAAACTCGTCGACATAGCGCTGATAGTTGGTGAACAGCACGAACCGCTGGAACGACGCTGGCTCGGTGGCGGTGTAATGGCGCAAGCGGTGCAGCGAATAGTCCACCCGCTCCGCGGAAAACAGCGACAGGGGGATCGGCTCGTCGGAGGGGCCGGTGCGGCCGCCATCGGCAATGCCATCATGGGTGGCGGCCAGATCAGGCAGCGCAAAATGTCGCGGCAGGGCCCGCCGTTGTTCCGGTGTGAGTTGCGCGGCAGCGCGTTCCAGCGCGAATGTCAGGGGAATGCGCGTGGTGCTGCGGCCGACGAAGAACCGCGCCCGATGATTGCGCGCAAGCAGCCTCATCTGCTCCAGAAGATAGTCCTTGAACAGGTCAGGCGCGGTTAGTGTCGACCCGTGCAAGCCCGGCACGGAGACCTTGCCGAAGGCGAGCGACCCGGTGCGCGTGGCGTCGTCGGGGTCGATCAGGGCGCAGAGATAGGGGTAAACTGCCTCGGCTGTATCGAAGCTCAGATCGCCCGCGGCGAAGCGCTGAAAATGCTCGTGGACCTTGTCCAGACTAGCGCGGTAGAGCGCATCGACGCGCTGGAATGCCTCTTCTGGGTTGGCGCAGGCGACCAAATCCTGCGCCGGCACGCGATGATCAAATGGGCTTGGCGGCGGGCTGTCGGGCATGGGTCTCGGTCGATTCAAGCGATCTCAATAGCGATAGCATAGCGGATTGGGCGTTACAGTGACAAAAGCAGGCTGGCCAGTGCGGCGCTCATCAGATTGGCCAGCGTGCCGGAGATCACCGCCAGCACGCCCAGTTTCGCGATCTCATGGCGCCGGTCCGGCACCAACGAGCCCAGTCCGCCCATGACGATGGCCAGGGCGGAGAAATTGGCAAAGCCGCACAGCGCGAAGGTGATCACCGCGCGGCCATGATCGGTGAGCTGGTCGGACACCTGGGTCAGGCTGACGAACGCCAGGAATTCGTTCAGGATGGTCTTCTGGCCCAGCAGATTACCGGCGGTGACCGCATCCTGCCATGGCACGCCCACCAGATACATGAGCGGCGCCAGCGGATAGCCGAGGATCTTCTCCAGCGTCAGCGCTTCCAGCCCGACCAAACCGCCCAGCCAGCCGACGATGCCATTGACCAGCGCCAGCAGCGCTACGAACGCCAGCAACATGGCGCCGACGCCGGCGGCGATCTTCAAGCCCTCCGCAGCGCCGTCAGCGGCCGCCTCGATCACATTGACCGGGCGATTGTCCGGGTCGAAGGCGGTGATCTGCAGCTTCTCCGGCTCAGCGACATGATTGGCCGGATCCTCCGGCACAAGCAGCTTGGCCATGAACAGCCCGCCCGGCGCGGCCATAAAGGCGGCGGCCAGCAGATATTGCAGATCAATGCCGATCGCGGCATAGCCCGCCAGGATCGCCCCGGACACCGAGGACAGGCCGACCGCCATCACAGCGAACATCTCCGAGTGCGACAGGCGGCTGAGATAAGGCCGCACCACCAGGGGGGATTCCACCATGCCGATGAAGATATTCGCCGCGGCAACCAGCGATTCCACGCGGCTGGAGCCGATCACCCGGCGCAGCCCGCCGCCGATGACGATGACAATCAGCTGCATCAATCGGATATGGTAGAGCACGGCGATCAGCGAGGAGACGAAGACGATGATCGGCAACACCCGGAACGCGAAGATGAAGCCGGTCTCATCCCGTCCCAGCTCACCGAACAGAAAGCGGATGCCGGCATCGGCATAATTGATGATATTCTGGGCGCCGAAGGCGGCGGAGGCGAGCGCGCGCTGACCGAACGGCACATATAAGACCAGCACCGCCAGGCCCGCCTGCAGCGCAAACGCCGCGACGGTGACGCGCAGCGAAATCGCTCGCCGATCCTGTGAAAACAGCACGGCCAGCCCCACCAGCACGGCCATACCGACAATTGCGATCATGAAGGACGGAGCCTTTCTTGGTCTTATGCTAAAAGGGGGCTAAAGGTGGCTAAAGCGGCTCAAAGCGGGCCATAACAGGCCATAACAGGCCAGAACGGGCCAGAACAGGCCAGAACAGGCCAGAACAGGACCGGGGGCGGGCCGGGTAGCAGCCTGGGACAGGTCAGTCGCCGTAGGGCAGCCAAATATTCTTCACCTGCGTGGCCTCGCGCAAGAGGTGCGGGCCTTCGCCGGTCAGCGGGGAGAACCAGTCGCGGGCACGCCCGCCGTTCGACCAGATCCGCTTCAGATTGGCCGCAGAGCGACGCTCAACCTCTTCGGCGCCTGCCGTCGCGCCATGATACCACAGCCCGTCCACGCCGTCATGATCGGCCAGACTTTCGGCCAGCGGATCGCGCTCGCCGGTGACAAGATTGACCACGCCGGCGGGCACGTCGGAGGTTTCCAGGATCTGCACGAAATCCAGCGCCGGCAGCGGGCAGCCTGGGGAAGGCACGATGATGCTGCGATTGCCCATGGCCATCAATGGGGCCATCAGCGAAACAAAGGCCAGAAGCGGCAGACGTTCCGGGCACACAACGCCCACAATCCCGATCGGCTCGTGTAGCGCCATGGTCAGCGCGCGGTCCGGCGGGCGGTGCACCAGGCCTTCAAATTTGTCGGCCCAGGCGGCGTAGCTGAACAGGCGGGAGATGCTGGCGCTGACCTCGCGTTCCGCGGCGGCGGGGTCCGCGCCGGTCCAACGCGCCAGGTTGCGTGCGAACTCCTCGCTGCGCACCATCAGATTTTCCGCCATATAGTAGAGGATCTGCGCGCGCAGATGCGGGCTTTCGCCGGCCCAGGTCTCCGCCTTGCGCGCCGCCTCCACCGCTTCGCGGATGTCCTTGCGATTGCCGTCGGCGACCCGGCCGGCAAAGGCGCCGTCATGGGTGTAGATCATCAGGCTGGTGCCGCCGTCCGGCCGGGTCTGACGCCCGCCGATATAGTGCTTATAGGTGCGGTCGATCAGCGGGATCACCGGCGGCTTGGCACCATCGCCTTCCGGTATCGTGGTCGCCTCGAACTGATCGAGCCAGTCCCGCTTTGGCTTGAGATAGGCATACATGCCCTCGCGCCCGCCCTCGCGGCCGAAGCCGGATTCGCGATAGCCGCCGAAGCCGCAGCCCGCATCGAAGCGGTTGGCGCCATTGACCCACACCACGCCGGCCTTCAGCTGGCCGGCCACATCCAGGGCGCGCGCGGCACTTTCGGTCCAGACGCTGGCGGCCAGCCCGTAGCGGGAATTGTTCGCCAATGCGACGGCCTCATCCAGCGTGCGGAAGGTCGATACCGCCAGCACCGGCCCGAAAATCTCGTGGATCATGGCGGAATTGGCCGGAGTGACGCCGGTCAACACGGTCGGTGCCATAAAGCATCCCTGGTCCGGCAGGTCGATCTCCGGCTGCCATTTCAGCGCGCCCTCCAGCACGCTTTGCGCCACAAGATCGGTGATCCGGCGCTGCTGCGCGGGGTCGACCAGCGCGCCCATATCGACGCTCTTGTCCAGGGGATTGCCGACGCGGAACTGCTCCAGCCGCCGTTTGATCTTGGCCACCAGGCGTTCGCTGACGCTCTCTTGCACCAGCAGGCGGGACCCGGCACAGCAGACTTCGCCCTGGTTGAACCAGATCGCCTCGACCAGCCCTTCCACGGCGCTGTCCAGATCGGCGTCCTCGAACACCAGAAACGGCGATTTGCCGCCCAGTTCCAGGGTGAGCGACTTGGCGGTGCCGGCGGTTTGCCGGCGGATCTCCCGGCCCACCTCGGTCGAGCCGGTAAAGGCGATCTTGTTCACGTCCGGATGGGCCACCAGCGCCTGGCCGGTTTCCGCAGCGCCGGTGACGATATTGATCACGCCGGCGGGCACGCCGGCCTCCGCGGCGAGTTCAGCGAAATAAAGCGCGGTCAGGCTGGTATAGTCCGCCGGCTTCAGAACCACGGTATTACCGGCGGCCAGTGCCGGGGCGATCTTCCAGGCCAGCATCAGGAACGGAAAGTTCCACGGGATAATCTGGCCGATCACACCGATCGCTTCCTGATCGGGGAATTCCCGGTCCAGAATCTGCGCCCAGCCGGCATGGTGATAGAAATGCCGGGCGGCCAGCGGCACGTCGATATCGCGGCTTTCCCGGATCGGCTTGCCATTGTCCAGCGTTTCCAGAACCGCGATGAAGCGGCTGTTCTTCTGGATCAGGCGGGCCAGGGCGTAGAGCACGCGTGCGCGGTCATGGCCTGAGGTTGCCGCCCAGCTGCCGAAGGCCTTGCGGGCGGCGCTGACGGCTGCATTGATATCGTCTTCCCCCGCCACCGCGATGGAGGACAGGATGCTGCCATTGGCGGGATTGAGGCATTCCAGCCGGTCGGTGCTGGAAATCGGCGCCACCCAGCGCCCGCCGATGAACAGCTCAAAGCCGTTGGTGCGCGCGGCCAGCCAATCCTCGACATAGTCCGACGCCTCCGGTGCCGGGCCATAGTCCATGCTGTGCAGGATATCGTTAAGATTGTGCATGGCTTTATCCCATAGGGTGGCGGTGAGCGGAGGAATAGCGCCCGGTCGCCTGATGTTCCAGCTGGCGTTCGATATCGGTCAACAGGCGGGAGGCACCCAGACGGAACAGCCGCGGCTGCAGCCAGTCATTGCCCAATTCTTCCTTCATCAAAACCAGATAGTGCAGCGCCTGCTTGGCCGTGGAGATGCCGCCGGCCGGCTTGAAGCCGACTTGCTGGCCGGTGCGCTCGTGAAACTCGCGGATCTGACGCACCATGATCAGGCTGACCGGCAAGCTGGCATTGACCGCCTCCATGCCGGTGGAGGTCTTGATGAAGTCGGCACCGGCCATCATCGCCACCGCCGCGGCCCGGCCGATCTGGGTGAGATTGCCCAAATCGCCGACCGCCAGGATCACCTTCAGATGCGCCGGCCCGCACGCCTCGCGAAAGCTGCGCACCTCGTCATAAAGCGCCGACCAGCGCCCGGTCAGTACCAGATGCCGGCTGATCACCACATCGATTTCCCGGGCACCGGCGGCGACAGAGGCCTTGATCTCGGCCAGCCGGGTTTCTGCCGGCGCCAGGCCCGCGGGAAAGCCGGTGGAGACCGCCGCCACCGGGATGCCGGTGTCACGCAGGGCGCTGACCGCGGGCTCAACCATGGCATGATAAACGCACACTGCCGCAGTGGTCAGCTTGCGCTCATCCAGGCCCAGAGCCTCGAGCAGGTCGCGGCGCACCGGCTGCTGCGCCTTGGCGCACAGGCGCTGGATCCGCCCTGGCGTATCGTCGCCGGACAGGCTGGTCAGGTCCATACAGCCAATCCCGCGGATCAGCCAGGCCGCCTGCCATTCCTTTTTGACGGTGCGCCGCTTCGGCAGATCGGCGGCACGGCGCTCCGCGGCGGAGCGGTTGACATGGATCGCCTCCACCCAGTCCGGGCGGAACGCCGTGCCTTGCACGCGGGCCGGCCCGGCTCGACGGGAGGCGGGAAAATCGGTGACTTTTCCTTGGCTCATGGACGGGGTCTCCCGGACCGCAAACAGTCAAACGAACGCGACGCCGGCCGCGGTCGGCGGCAGGCGCAGATGCTTGGCCAGGCTCTGGCCGATATCGGCGAAACTCTCGCGCCGGCCGATCGGTCCCGGCGCCAGACCAGGCCCGAAGGCCAGGACGGGAACATATTCACGGGTATGGTCGGTTCCGCGAAAAGTTGGATCGCAGCCATGATCGGCGGTAATGACCGCCAGGTCTCCCGGCTTCAAAGCGGCGTGAAGCTCCGGCAGGCGCCGGTCGAACGCTTCCAGCGCGGCGGCATAGCCCGCGACATCGCGGCGATGGCCGTAAAGCGTGTCGAAATCGACGAAATTGGCGAACACCAGCGCGCCGTCACCGGCCTCGTCCAGCACCGCCAACAACGCATCAAAGACCGCGTCATTGCCATGGGCCTTGACCGAGGAAGTGATGCCACTGCCGGCGAAGATATCGGCGATTTTGCCGATGGCGATGACCTCTCGGCCGGCCTGTTCGGCCAGATTGAGCAGGGTGTCGGCATGCGGCGGGGTGGCCAGATCCTTGCGGTTGCCGGTGCGCTGAAAGTCCGCCGCCGTCTCACCCACGAACGGCCGCGCGATGACCCGGCCGATGCGATAGTCATCCACCAAATCCCGGGCGATCGTGCACACCTCGATCAGCCGGTCCAATCCGAAGGCTTGCTCATGCGCGGCGATCTGGAACACGCTGTCCGCAGACGTATAGACGATCGGCTTGCCGGTGCGCACATGCTCCTCGCCGAGCCGTTCGATGATCTGCGTGCCAGAGGCATGGCAGTCGCCCAACACGCCGGGCAAGCCGGCGCGGTCCACCAGCGCCTCGGTCAAGGCCGGGGGGAAGCTGGGCTGCGTGTCCGGGAAATAGCCCCAGTCAAACAGCACGGGCAGGCCCATCATCTCCCAATGGCCGCTGGGCGTGTCCTTGCCGCGGCTTTGTTCGGCGGCGAAGCCGAACAGCGCCTGGGGCTGCGGGGCGGCCCGGTGCGGCTCGCCGCGCGCCGCCGCGGCGGCCTGGTCCAGGCCCAGGGCGCTCAGATTGGGCAGGTTCAGCGGGCCACGGCCGATGCCGCCGGTGGCACAGGCTTGGCGGACATGGCCGTAGGTATCCGCCCCGGTATCACCGAACCGGGCGGCATCCTCGGCTGCGCCGATGCCAAATGAATCCATCACCGCGACGATCGCGCGCACCTGACCCCAACCTTTCAGCGAAACGGAAAAGACCCGTTAAGCATAAACCCCTGGAAGCAAACAGGCTCTTAACATTTTTGTCGTTGGAGGCCATGCAACAAACGCCTATGAAGCGATGTTTAGGGACACCGGCCGCAGCATCACTGCCTGCGATCACCCCTGATGATCTTTTCCAGCAAATGTGCGGATTGCCATGAGTGTGCTGATGCGTTTGTGTGTTTTCTGCGGCTCCAATATGGGCCGAAACCCCGTCTACCGCGACCACGCTGCACAGCTGGGCGGGCTGATCGCCCGGCGTGGCCTGGGTCTGGTTTACGGCGGCGCCGGGATCGGGCTGATGCGCGTGGTCGCAGATGCCGCACTGGCTGAGGGCGGCGAGGTGATCGGGGTGATCCCGAAGGATTTGTTCGACCATGAGGTCGGCCATGAGGGGCTGACGGAGCTGCACCGGGTCGGCTCCATGCATGAGCGCAAGGCGCTGATGGCGGAGCTGTCCAGCGGCTTCATCGCCTTGCCCGGCGGGATCGGCACCTTGGAGGAACTGTTCGAGGTGTGGACTTGGGGCCAGCTTGGGGTGCATGCCAAGCCGTGCGGCTTGTTGAATGTGGCGGGCTATTTTGACCGGCTGACCGGCTTTGTCGATCATATGGTGGAGGAGGGTTTCTTGCGCGACAAGCACCGCGCCATGCTTCGCCTGTCCGCTGACCCGTCAGCGCTTCTGGAGGATCTGCTCAGCTATCAGCCCGAACCCGCCACCAAATGGATCGATGCGGCGGCGACCTGACGCTGTCGCCGAAAAGAAAGAGACCCCGCTCATGCATGGACCCAGCGACGCCATCGACACGGCGGTCAAGGCCATCCGCGCCCGCTATGACGGCGCGTTTCCCGAAACCGCCCTGGTTCTGGGCAGTGGCTTGGGGCGCTTCGGCGAGGAGGTCGAGCTGAAAGCGCAGATCCCTTATGGTGAGATCACCGGCTTTCCGGTCTCCACCGTGGCCGGGCACAAGGGCGCGCTGCTGATCGGGCACTGCCGCGGCCTGCCGATCGTGTGCCTGCAGGGCCGCATGCATCTGTATGAGGGCTACGACCCCGCGCAACTGGCCGTGCCCATCCGCACCCTGGCCAGCCTCGGCGTGAAACGGCTGTTGTTGACCAATGCCGCGGGCAGCCTGGACCGGGCGATGCCGGCTGGCAGCCTGATGCTGCTGCTGGACCATCTGAACATGAGCGGGCGCAACCCGTTGGTGGGGCCGAATGATGAGCGCTTCGGGCCGCGCTTCCCGGACATGTCCGAACCCTATGATGCCGGCCTTCGCGCGCTGTTTCTGCAAGCCGCGAGCGAGCTTGGCCTGACCTTGCATCAGGGCGTTTACGCCCAGACCTCAGGCCCCAATTTTGAAACCCCGGCGGAGGTGCGCATGTTGGGCATCCTCGGCGCGCAGGCGGTCGGCATGTCCACGGTGCCGGAATGCCTGGTGGCCAAGCATTGCGGCATGCAGGTGGCCGCGGTGTCCGTGATCACCAATTTGGCCGCGGGGCTGCAAGATCATGCGCTCAGCCATGCGGAGACCCTGCACGAGGCAGACAAGGCCTATGAGCGCATGCGCGCCGTGTTCCTGGCGGTGCTGACCGGCTTGGCCGGGCAGCCTGCGCAGCCTTAAGCCCACCCGTCCCGGCTGCAAGGCGGCGAAGGCAAAGAGGCAGAGCTAGACGAGAGCGGCAGATGACAGGGGGTCTTCGAAGCGTGATGGCGGCCGGCCTGGCCGCGCTGGCGTGCCAGGCGCAAGCGGATTGCGCGCGGCCGCTGGCCGTTATCGGCTTTGATGCGGAGGTCATCGCCGGCTCCAAACAGGCGGTGCTGTCGGCGGCCGACGCCGGCCGGCGGCTGCGGGTCGGCTGGTCCTTGGATTTTGACGAAGATGGCGAGGCTGACCTGACGCATTGGGCCGACGCCGGCTTCGTTTCGGTGTTTGAGGGCGAGGTGTTCACGCAGGTGCCGATCGCTCATCGCCAGATCCCGCAACGCGGGAACGCCGCCATCGAGCTGTCTGAAACAGCGGAGACGTGGTCCGGCCTGATCGGCACGGACGGACGTCTGCGCGGGCGCTATTCCAGCGGCCGCTGCTTTCCGTGAGAGTTGCGGGTTCGGTCGGTGTGGTGCGCGGAGCCGATGGCGCCGGCCTGGCGTCCGGTTTATGTCAACGGCCCCGATGGCGAGACGCTGTCGGGTGACAAACAGATGCTGTTTGCAGCGATCCGGGCGGGCCAGCCGATCCGTGTCGGTTGGGGCCTGTCTCGCGGAGCCGACGCGGTGGAACACATTGCCGAGCCCGTGTTTCTGTCCATCACCGATGACGCCCATGTCGTGGCGCAGCTGCCCGAACATGTCGTCCAGCGCGGTTATTGGCACGCCGATCAGGCCTTTTTCGAGGATGGCGCGGTGCTGTGGCGCGGCGTGATCTCCACCACTGGCAGTTTCGACGCTGTGTGGGTGGATCGCGGCAGCGGCCAAACCGTCCGGCGGATGCCGCAGCGGGCGCGCGTCACCTGGTTCGTGGACCAGGTGCCGGATCTGACCCCACCGACGCTGGCCGTAAAAGGCGGTATGCGGCTGGACGAGGCCCGGCGTGCAGAGCGGGTCGAGCCGGAGCCGTGAGCGCCGGCCGGCCTACCAGCCATGGCTGCCGATCAGCGGCACGAACCGCACAGCGCCCAGTGCCTCGCGCACGAAGCCGCCGTCTTGCTTGCGGACGCGTACGAGTTCCTGGTGCATATGCCGATCGCCGACCGGGATCACCAGGCGGCCGCCGGGTGCCAGCTGGTCCAGCAGCGTCTGCGGGATGTCCGGCCCTCCGGCGGTGACGATGATGGCATCGAACGGTGCCGCCTCGGGCCATCCCAGGGTGCCGTCGCCGACCCGCAGGTCGATATTGCCATAGCCCAGCCGATCCAAGGCCTCGGCGGCATGGTCGATCAGGCTCTGGTGCCGATCGATGCTGTAGACATGGGTTGCGATCCGGCTGATCACCGCAGCGCCATAGCCCGACCCCGTGCCGATCTCCAGCACCCGCTGACCCGGCGCGGGTTCGGCCGCCTGCGCCATCATCGCCACGATATAGGGCTGCGAGATGGTCTGGCCTTCCGCGATCGGCAGCGGGCTGTCCTCATAGGCATAGTCGGCCAGGTTCGGCGCCACAAAGGCTTCGCGCGGAACCGTCCGCATGGCCGCCAGCACCCGTTCATCGGTGATGCCGCGGCCGGCGATCTGCCGCGCCACCATCTGGGCGCGCTGGGGTGCGAAATCACTCAGCCCGCCCTGGTCGCCGCGCCGATGTGAGATGCCCATGCCCCGCCTCCGTAGCCCGTGCCTGCCGCTACGCCAACGGCATCAATGCCCCGCGCGTTCCGCGGCAACCATGCCCTCGGTCACGGTCCGCACGGCCGGCCTCAGGCAAACTATATTGTCAAATCCCTTTTGGGCTCATCGTTGAGAAGATATGGGTCATTCTCTGATTGTGTGTTAGTTTGGTATGAAGGACGGAGAAGGTTATGGACGCTGTTGCCGTGGAGTCGCTGGCGCTGACACTGGACGTCAGTTCCGCACCAGGCTCACCGCCGCCGCTGTCGCTGATCGGCTTGGACGGGACGGAGGAAATTTCCCGGCCCTACAGCTTTCGCCTCAGCTTCACCGCTGATGATCACGGCCTGAACCCCGATGATCTGCTGAAGGGGCTGCATCGGGCACGCATCACCCGCAATGGCCATCCGCGCGATTTCTGGGGCTATTTTTCGTCCATTGCCATGGTCGGCGTGCTGCATCAGGACCGCCTGCTTTACGAGGGCGTGTTGGAAAGCCCGATTTGGCTGCTCAGCCTGTCCAGGCGAAATCTGGTCTATCAGCAGGTTGATATCCGCGAGATCCTCGACCAACGGCTGGCCGTGCTACAGACCGCCGGTGTGGAGGTTGAATATCGGCTGACCGGCAGCTACCCCACGCACGAATATGTCGTCCAATATGAAGAAACCGATCTAGACTTCATCAGCCGCCGGATGGAGCATCACGGCATCTGCTATTTCTTCGAATCGGACCCGAATAAGCCGCGCCTGGTGGTGTCTGATGACAATGTCGGCTTCCGGCCGGCCGGCGGCAGCGAGGCCGGCGCACGCCTGCCGCTGCGCATGACCCCCAGCTTGAACCCCCTGTCGGCTGATTGCGTTACGCGCTTTCGCATAGAGCATCGCCGCACCACCGCGCAGGTCCGCTTGATGGACTATAATTACCGGCGGCCGACGTTGGACGTCACGGGCGAGGCGGCGATGCCCGACCCAGGAGACGCCCCGCCCGAGGCGATCGAATACGGGTCTCACCAACTGGACGACCAGGAAGGCAACACACTGGCGCAACTGCGCATGGAAGAGCAGGCGGCCCAGGCGCAGCTGATCCACGGAGACAGCAATTGCGTCGGCCTGTCGGCGGGGTCCTATCTGATTCTGGAGGCCGGCCCGGACCTGTCCGCACTCAGCGGTGATTATGCGCTGATCCGGGTGGAGCACAGAGCGGCTGTGCAGATCGACGGCGCGGCCGGCTATGCTGACGGCCGCCCGCTCGGCTATGCAGCGCAGTTTAGCGGCATCCCAAAGGCGGTGCCGTTCCGGCCGGAGCGGTCGACCCCCAAGCCGCGGGTGCACGGCTTGATGCATGCCCGAATCGACTCGGCCAATGGCACGACCTATGCGGATCTGACCGACAAGGGCGAGTATCGCATTGTCAATATGTTCGACACTGCCGGGGCGCCTGCGGGCGCGGCCAGCCGCACCGTGC
This sequence comes from Rhodothalassiaceae bacterium, assembly GCA_050331575.1. Classification (GTDB taxonomy): domain Bacteria; phylum Pseudomonadota; class Alphaproteobacteria; order Sphingomonadales; family Rhodothalassiaceae; genus JBHJGS01. Next base: position 78,027 of record JBHJGS010000035.1, read on the forward strand.
GGATGGCCCAGCCCTATCTGGGCCAGCAGTTCGGCATGCATTTTCCGCTGCACAAGGACACCGAGGTGGTGTGGGCCGCGATCGACGGCGATCCGGACCGCCCGATCATTCTGGGCGCAGTGCCGAACCCGCAGACCGGCACTCCCGTGGTGCAGGACAATCAGACCCAATGCGTTTTGAAAAGCTGCTCGAACAACTCCATCATCTGGGAGAATGAGAAGGGCGCCGAACGCTTCGACATTCATGCCCAGAAGGACCAGAACACCAAGGTTCTGAACAACCGCACCGAGGAGATCGATGTCGACCATCGCGAGACGATCGGCAACAATCACAGCCAGTCCGTCGGCACGGACAAGACAATCACGGTGGGAAACAACCATAGCGAAGAGATCGGCAACAATATGACGTTGACGGTCGGCGCGGACCGGGACAGCAGCATCGAGAAGAATGACCGGCTGAGCGTCACTGAGGATCGTGTGGTCTCGGTCGGCAAGAATGCCAGCGTGTCGGTGAAGGACAATCAGGATCTCAGCGTCGGCAAGAACCGGACCGAAACCACGGGCAAGACCTGGTCCTCCTCGGCCAAGGATATTGTTCTGGAGGCTCAGGACAGCTTTACCGTGAAAGTGGGCAAGGCGACGCTGACCCTGAAAAAGGACGGCACCGCCACCTTGAACGGCAAGACCATCACCATCAAAGGAAGCGGGGATGTCGTCCTTAAAGGCAAGGCAGTCAAAGAGAATTAGGAACCGCGTGGCGGCACCCGGCCTGGCGGAACTGCGCCTGGCCACGATCGAGGCGGTGTCGGCCGACGGCCGCGCCCAGGTGCGGCTGGACGGCCAGGCGCGTCGTCTTGAAGCCGACAGCCTGGGCATCGTGACCGCCGAGGCGGTCGGGAGCCGGGTCGCTGTGGGCTTTTTGGGCGGCGATCCGGAGCGCCCGGTGATTACAGGGCAGATTTCGGGGCAGATTTCGGGGCAGATCACGGGGCAGACCACAGGCGCCGCGTCCGGGGCGATGCCGGCGCATGAAGTGATCGAGGCGGCCGACCGGCTGACGCTGAAATGCGGCAAAGCCACGATCGTGCTGACCAAGGAAGGCAAGGTGCTGATCCGCGGTGCCTATCTGTCCAGCCGCTCCTCCGGCGTCAACCGTATCAAGGGCGGCTCGGTGCAGATCAATTAGGCGGCCGCCGTGAATCTGGAAAACAGCACGGCATTCCCGGCCGCCTATACGCTTGGCCGGGATCCCGATGGCCGCGAGCATCTGGTCGTCGTGGTCAAGGCCACCTATGCCTTTCCCGATGCGCCGGACCGGCCGCCCGCCCTTGCCGCTGAGCAACAGCCGCTGGTGATGGGCGACACCTTCACCGGCGAGCCCGGCCAATCCGCTCCGGTGCTGGAGGCCGACGTCGCGCCGATCAAGCCGCGCTGCGACATCCTGCTGATCGGCCAGGCCCATGCGCCGGGCGGCCGAGCGGTCAAGCGGGTGCCCGTCGGCTTGCATGTCGGGACGATGCAAAAGCAGTTCCTTGTCGTTGGCGATCGCCACTGGACCGGCAGCGGGCGGTTCGTCGGGATCAGCGATCCCGAGCCGTTCACGACCCTGCCGATCAGCTATGATGTCGCCTTCGGCGGCATTGATGACAGCCATCCCGATCCGGACCGATGCTCCGCCTATGAAGCCAATCCCGTCGGCCGCGGCCATCGCCCGCACAAGCGGGATCTGGACGGCGTGCCTCTGCCCAATACCGAGGAAGCTGATCGGCCGGTCACCGAGCCTGACGGCCGCTACACCCCCATGGCGTTCGGACCTGTCGGCCGCGGCTGGCTGCCCCGCCGCGGGTTTGCCGGCACCTATGACGACGCCTGGCTTGACGACGCGTTTCCGTTTCTGCCGAAGGATTTCGACACGCGCTATTATCAGGCCGCTCCGGCCGATCAGCAGACCGAGTTTCTGCGCGGCGGCGAACCGGTCATCCTGGTCAATCTGACGCCGCAGGGGCGCACGCAGTTCACCCTGCCGCGGGTTGACCTGCCGATTTACCTGTTTCCCAGGCGCGGCCGGATGGAGCCGCTGAGCCCGGTGATCGACACCTTGGTGATCGAGCCGGAGGCGCGGCGGTTTTGCCTGGTCTGGCGGGTGCGCCGGCCGCTTAGGGACTCGCTGTTCGAGCTCGATCATCTGATTGTCGGCCGGAAGTCGCGCGCCTGGTGGCGGGCTTATGAGACGGGCAAACAGTATCGCCCGCTGCGCACGGCATGACCGGGGTGACCGTCCAGGCGGCCGGCATGATCACCGCCGTCGGGCTGGACTGGCCGTCCAGCTGCGCGGCGATCCGCTGCAACATCGACAATTTCACCGAGACCGGCTTTCTGATCGATGGCGATTGGCAGATTGGCGCCCAGGTCGCGCTAGACGGGTCCGGGCGCGGCCTCAGCAAGCTGGTCAAGATGGCAGCCGGTGCGCTTGATGAGGCGCTGGAACGCGCCGCGCCGATCGATCCGCGCGCGGTGCCCTTATTCTTGTGTGTGGCCGAGCGCGAGCGACGCGGCCGTCTGCCCGGCATTGATAATGCCTTGTTTGCCCGGATCGAGGAGGAGGTCGGCGCGCGCTTCGATGACCGCTCGCGGATCATCCTGCAGGGCCGCACCGGGGGCGCCACCGCGCTGAAGCTCGCCCGCCGCGCCTTCGCCGAAGCCGACCCGCCCGAGCGCATCGCCATCGTCGGGGTGGACAGCTATCTGGTCGGCCCCACGCTGACCGCGCTGGCCGCGCAGGATCGGCTGATGAGTGCGGAGAATTCCAACGGCTTCATCCCCGGCGAGGCCGCGGCTGCCCTGATCCTGACCCCCGCTCAGGCCGCGGGGCTGCGCTGTACCGGGCTGGGCTTTGCGCAAGAACCCGCCCCGCGCGGCTCCGGCAAGCCCTTGCGCGCCGAGGGGCTGGCCCAGGCGGTCAAGGCCGCCCTGGCCGAGGCGGGCCTGAGCATGGCTGAGATGGACTATCGCCTGTGCGATGCCGGCGGCGATCAATATGGCTTCAAGGACGCCGCCCTGGCGCTGAGCCGCACCCTGCATGTGGTGAAGGAGCGCTTTGAGTTTGAGCATTTGGCCCCCAGCTTGGGCGAGATCGGCGCGGCCACCGTGCCGGCCATGCTGGCGGTGACGCTGGCCGCCCAGCAGAAGGGCTATGCGCCTGGCCCCCGACTGATCGCCCATGCCGCTCAGGCGGGTGGCGCGCGCGCGGCGCTTGTGCTTGATTATTCCGGAAAGGACGGGGGCTGATGGCCAATAATGTCTTTGCCAATGGGCGCGAGATTGCCTGCAAGGCGGCGGCGGGCAAGTCGGTGTCGGCGTTTCCCGATGTCTGCTTTACCCCGCCACAGACCCCGGCGACCCCGCCCGGCGTGCCGGTGCCTTACCCCAATACCGCCTTCGCTAAGGACACGGCCAAGGGCTCCAAGACGGTGAAGATCTCCGGCAAGGAGGTCATGCTGCAGAATCAGTCCTATTTCAAGACCAGCACCGGAGACGAGGCCGGCTGCGCGCCCAAGAAGGGCGTCGTGACCGGCAAGATCAAAGGCAAGGCCTATTTCACCTCCTGGTCGCCCAACGTAAAGATCGAAGGCAAATGCGTCGTCCGCCACCTGGACATGACCACGCATAATCATGGGTCAATGCCGGGGAATACGGCGCCATGGCCTTAT
>JBHJGS010000036.1:0-76232 GCA_050331575.1 Rhodothalassiaceae bacterium
GCCCGCGCCCGAGGTCCGTCACCGCGGACTGCTCCAGATGAGCGTCCCCGTGCAGGTTCACCCGGGGCCCATCGAACGGCATCGCCGACAGCCGCCGGCACACCGCCTCGCTGAACTGCTGATTGATGAATCGAAAGTAGCCGTGCGGGCTGTGTCGAATTCGGGCACGCTCATGCCGGTGCCGCGGGGGCCGGTCTGCAGCGACGTCGTCGCGTAGGGCTGGCCCCAGGTCACGATCAGCGCCGCCGCCGCCACCGCGACCCCCACCGTCCCGATCAGGACGGCGGGGCCGAAGATGTTGGTGGGGTTCTTCTCGTTCCACTCGTTGAACCACTTGGGCAGCATCGATCAGTCCTCCACCAGCCTGTTGGGATCGCCGCCGATGAAGTTCTCGTAGGTGTCGTAGGCCTCGTAGCCATAGTCCTCGAGATAGACGGGGGCGAAGTTGTGTTCCTGGGCCCAGATGAACCAGTTGTCGACGACCGTGCCGGTCAGAAGGATGCCGATGCCGCCGGTGATCGCGGTGAGCATGGCGAACCAGATGGCCCAGCGGTGGATCCCTTCCATCGAGGCGTTGAAGCCCATCGTCCAGCGCCAGAAGAGGCTGGCGCGCTCGGTTCCGGTACCGCGGTCGTAGATCTGCTCGAGCTCGCGATCGGCGCCGAAGCGCGAGCAGGCCAGGATCGTGCCGCCATGCATCGCGAACAGCAGGACCGAGCCGTAGAGGAACACGATCGAGAGGCAGTGGAAGGGATTGTAGTAGAGGTTGCCGTAGCGGATCGAGAAGGCCGTCGTCCAGTCGAGATGCGGAAAGATGCCGTAGGGCACCGCCTCGGACCATTGGCCCATCAGGACCGGGCGGAAAAGGCCCAGGACCAGGAACAGCCAGATGGCCGACGCGAAGGCCCAGGCCACGTGCTTGCCCATCCGGTGCTGTTCGGCCAGCAGGTAGCTGCGCAGCCACCAGGCCAGCACGCTGACCAGCAGGAAGAACGAGGCGATGATGTACCACCCGCCCTGGTCCAGCGGCGGGATGCGCAGGCCCCATTCCGGCCCCGGCGGCTCCAGCGCCAGCCAGAACAGCTGCCGGATGAACTGGACCACGTTGAAGTCAACCTGGGCCAGCATGTTGAAGCCGATGATCACGAACCAGATCGTGCCGGAGATGATCGAGGCCAGACCCAGCGTGCCCAGATAGATCGGGCCGACTTGGGCATCGCCGAACTTGCCCAGCAGCCAGGACGAACCGCCCGGCTTGGTGCGCCACAGTTCGGAGTCGTCGGTGGCGATGCCCGCATGCAAGGGGCCGCGGACCTGCACCTGGGTGAAGATGTTTTGATAGTCCATCACTTATCTCCTCAAGACCAGATCGGCAGCTGCAGCCACCAGTCCCACCATTCCGGCCAGCCCTTGATCCAGAACGGACCGCTGATCACGATGCACACGGCACTCCAGAAGCCCGCGCTCAGGGCCAGGAACAGCCCCAGCCGGTGGATGCCGAGCGGGCCGATCGAATAGCCAATGAAGTCGCGGAAGAAGGTGTTCTCGTGATCCGGCGTCTTGACCGTTTCATCCTTGCCCGGATTGAGCGCGGACAAGATCAGGCCGCCGTGCAGCGCCAGCGCGAAGGTGGTGGCGAAGAAGAAGCTCACCGCCAGCATATGCGCCGGGTTATAGTGGAAATGCAGATACTGGTAGCCGACATTGGACACCCAGTCCAAATGGCTCAAGATGCCGTAGGGAAAGCCGTATCCCCACGCCCCCAGCAGCAGGGGTCGCACCACCACCAGCGTGACATAGGCCAGGATCGCGAAGCTGAAGGCGATCGGGATATGATAGCCCAGCCCCAGTTTTCGCGCGATTTCCGCTTGCCTGAGCGCCCAGGACACAAACGCACCGACGGCACAGATCGTGATGATCTGCCACAAGCCCCCTTCCTGCAGCGGCGCCAGCGCCAGGCCATAGGAAATGTCCGGCGGGGCGATATTGATCTGCCAGGGGTTCCAGGTGTCGCCGAGGGCCGCCCCATAGAAGATCAGCGCAGTGCCAAGGAAGGAGAAGAAGATCGTGGTGACGCCGAAGAAACCGACATAGAACGGCCCGACCCAGAAGTCGAACAGATCACCGCCGATCAGCGTCCCGCCACGGACGCGGTATTTTCTCTCAAAACTGAGCATTGCCATTTGCAGGTTCCTCCGGTCGGACGAAGCGGCATGCCGGGCTCAGTGCCGACCATGCCGGAAAACTTGGTGCCTTGTTTTGGACGGCGGATGGGCTGGACGGGCCTGCCCCATCCGCCGCCCTTCGCTAGGGAGCCGACGCGTGCGCGTCAGGCGAGCCCGAATAGGCGCGCGACGCCGAGCGACGCTGCCTCCAGGCGTTCCGGATTGCCCTGCAGCCAGTTGAACCGCTCGGTGCTCAGCAACACCAAGTGGATCATGACAGCCAGAGCAAACAGGAAGATGGCCAGGGCGATCAATGTCCGCCGCGGATCGAAAAGGAGCCAGATTCTCCACATAATCTTACCTCCCCTCAACCAAGCATCGGCAGAGCATTGACGGCCGTCTGCACGCGATCAAGCAGTGCATAGCCTTCTTCGCCCGGAATCCACGGACGCCACGACCACACCAGAATGTGGGCGAACACCGCGATGCCGGTGAAGCCGATGAAGCTTTGCATGAAGAGTTTGTGGAACTCCCGAGCTTCATCTTCGGACAGGCCCGTCAAGGACCCGGTTGTGTCAGCCATAGGCCTTCTCCATTTATGAGTCATTGGACTCGAAGCACTCTGCACCATCTGTGTCTTCACCGCGGGGCCGGCGGCAGATGATGCTGGTTACACGCCCCCTCAGGACATGAAGACGAACGGCACGCTTGCGTTGGCCTTCTCCCATGCCGCCCGAAAGACGGACGGACGGGGTCCTGAATCTCGTGCAAAAAATCGTCGAACCGGCCAGGTCAGCACCAGGCCGGTCAGAAACACCAGGAAGGCGAGGATCAGGATCAGACGAAATTCCCGGGCACCCTGCCGCCGCAGCTTCGGTGCGGGGCTGTCCGACTGAGTTATGCTCGCCATGTGTGGCTCCTTTTGACGTTCAGGGCACCCGGATCGGTCATGACACCAGGTCCGCTGCCCGCTGTTTCAAGGCATCGACATGCTCGGTGGTCACCCGGTTCAGGCCATGGGCCCGCGCCTCGGCCTCCGCGGCATCGCGCAGCCGCTTGGCCGCGGAGATGCGCGCCAGCACCGGATGCCGTTCGACCATCTTGTCCAGCGCCTGGCGCGCCGCCAGATCCCAGGCCAGGGCCCGGCGGTCGCGCGCCGGCGTGGCCTCCACCGCATCCATGTCAGTGGCCAGCGGCAGGATGTGGAACAGCACGTCGAACAGCGCGTTGCAGACCTCCTGGATCAGGTAGGTCGCGCCGGAATAGCCCATGAACGGGGTGCCCAGCGCGCGCCGGATGATGCCGCCGGGAAAGCTCGCCGGAATATAGGCCGACCGGCCGTTGGTCTCGGCGATGTACATGCGCTCATTGTAGCTGCCGAACACCACCAGCGGCGGATGGCTGCTGATCGCCTCGCGCACCGCCTGATTGTCCGGCTTGATGCCGGCGGTGCGGCGAAATTCGAAGCTGCACGGCATGCCCATTTCGTCGCGCAGGAAATGCACCAGGCCGCGGGTATAGGTTTCCGTCGCCACCACGCCGAAGCTGGCGGTGGCGAAGAAATCCTGGGTCACCGAGCGCCACAGATCCCACAGAGGCTTCAGCGTGGTGTGCCGCTCCTTCTCGATGAACGACTCGGGATCCAGGTCCAACAACTCGCCCAGCTTGCGCAGGAATTTGGTCGTGGAGTGCAGCCCGATCGGCGCTTGCAGATACGGCTTGCCCAGAGATTCGCACAGCATGCGGCCGAATTCCCGATACAGGCAGATATTCACATCGGCATCGACCAGCCGGGCGGTATCGTCCAGATGGCTGCCCAGCGGGAACACCATATTGATCTCAGCGCCGATGCCTTCGACCAGCCGGCGGATCTCCGCCAGGTCCGACGGCATGTTGAAGGTGCCGTAGATCGGACCGATGATGTTCACCTGCGGCTTGGCACCGTCGGGGCGCTTTTTCGGCTTGGGCATCTTGCCCTTGCCCTTCATGCCGAACTGGGTCCACAGCCAGTTCATCGCCCGATCCGCGGACTGCCACTGATCCTCATCAATGGTGCGCGGCAGGAAACGCATGATGCCGGTGCCCTCCGGCGTCACCCCGCCGCCGATCATCTCGGCAATGGACCCGGTAACGACAACCGACGGCTGATCTGGATCGAGCACCTCATGGGCGCGCTTCATCGCCTCTTCGGTGCCCTTCTGGCCGAGCTCTTCCTCCGCCAGGCCGGTCACCACGATCGGCAGTTCGTGCGGCGGTAGCGCATCGGTATAGTGCAGCACCGAGGTGACCGGCAGATTTTCGCAGCCGACCGGACCGTCGATGATCACCTGCATGCCCTTGATGGCGGTGAACACATAGACCGAGCCCCAATAGCCGCCGGCGCGGTCATGATCGAGAACCAGCATCAGCCGACCTCCGCATCGATGATGGAGCCATGGCCGCGCGCCTCTGCCGAGGCCGGCTTGGCGGCTTTTTTCTTTTTCTTCGGCCGCGGCTGAGGCTTGTCTTCCCAGATCCCGGCGGCGTCCCCCTCGCCGACACCGTCGAAGAACTTCTCCATGGTGTCGAAGCGCTCCTTCGACTCCAAAGCGCCATTGACCACCTGCGCCAAGCCGCCGGCGCCGGGAATGCCCATCAGGGGCCGCGCGGAAATCAGGTTGGTGAAATAGAGCCCGGGCGTTCCGGCTTCCTTGGCGTGCTGCACCACCGGCGTCGTGCCGATCGCCAGATCCGGCTTGAACTCCTCGAAGGCGGCGATGTCTTGCTCCAGCGAGGCGCGATACTGCACCTCCACGCCATTGGCCTGCAGCCACTCGCGATCCGGGTCGGACCATTTGGTACGCGGGCAGGCGGTGCCGACATAGCGCACATCCGCCCCGGCCTCCATCAACAGGCGGGCGACCAGCAGTTCCGAGCCCTCATAGCCCGACAGCGTGATGCGCCCCTTGATCGGGTTGCTGGCCAGCCCCGCCTTGATCGCCGGGATCACCGTGTTGGACACCTCCGCCACCTTGTCAGCGGCAACACCGGCCATGTCACCGATCGCTGCCAGCCAGGCAGCGGTGCCTTCCATGCCCACCGGCGCAGAGCCGATGATCGGCCGGCCGGCAGCGTCGAATTCGCGGATCGCGGCGGTGTAGAAGGGGTGGATGGCGGCGACGCCGACACAGTCAAGCGCGGCATAAAGTTCGCGCCATTCGCGCGTTGGCACCACCGGCCCGGCGGCCAGGCCCATGGGCTCCAGCAACATGCCGATGCTCATCGGATCGGCCGGGAACATCTCGCCCAACAAGGTCACCGTCGGTCGGTCTTCGCGACTGCGCGGCGCCATCACCGGGCCGGCCTGCGCCTCCTCGCGGGCGAAATTCAACATCGCCCCGGCGAGAATATCCTTGGCTTCCGCATGCGTCGGAACGCCGAAGCCTGGCACATCAATGCCGATGATGCGCACGCCGTTGAGCTGCTTGGGCAGCAGCCTGAGCGGCACGCCCGAGGCGGTGGGCACGCACAGATTGGTGACCACCACGGCATCATATTTTTCCGGATCGCACAAGCTCTCCACCGCCTCTTTGATGTCTTCAAAGAGTTTGCCGGTGACCAGGGTCTCCGAATTGAACGGCACATAACCGACGGTGCGGCGGGCGCCGTAGAAGTGCGAGGTGAAGGTCAGGCCATAGACGCAGCAGGCCGACCCGGACAGCACCGTGGCGGTGCGCTTCATGCGCAGGCCCACGCGCAACGACCCGAAGGCCGGGCACATGCTCTGCGGCTGATCATGCGGTCCGGTGGGATAATCCTTGGCATATTGCTCCAGGATCTCTCCCTTGCCCGCAGCGATGGCCTGGGCCTTCATCTTCTCCGCACCGGCATGGCAGCCCGTGCCATCGCCCGTCCCGGCCGGTGTCTGGGTCTCCACCGGTTGCGGCGGCGGGCTGCTCAGGCCCGGTTCATAGACCACTTCACCACTGCCCGTGCCGGACATCTTGTCGGGGGTCTGATCGGTCATGACGCGCCCTCCCCTGCACTCAAACGTCGTCGTAGACGACTTCGAGGGATTGCTTCTCCGGCAGCGTGCCGCCGCACATGTCGGCCAGGCTTGCCGGATTCAGCTGAACGTCGCGGCCGGTTTCCTCGGCCTTGAACAAGTCCAGCAAACCGTCTTGATCCAGCGGGCTGGGCCGCACCGGCGGGGCATCGGCCACGGCCGTGGCCAGCTGCTCAAACAGCGATGCCCAAGGGCTGCCGGGCTTGCCGATAATCTGATAATTGGCGGATTTCTTGCGGATGTCTTCATGCTGCGGGATCGCCGCCAGCACCGGAATGCCGACCGCCTCGGCGAAGGCCTGCGCCTCACCGGTGCCGTCATCCTTGTTGATCACCAGGCCGGCGACGCCGACATGGCCACCCAGATTGCGGAAATAGTCGGTCGCTGAGCAGACATTGTTGGCGACATAGAGCGACTGCAGGTCGTTGGAGCCGACCACGATGACCTTTTGGCACAGGTCGCGCGCGATCGGCAGGCCGAAGCCGCCGCACACCACGTCACCCAAGAAATCAAGCAGGACATAATCAAAGTCCCACTGGTGGAAGCCCAGCTTCTCCAACAGCTCAAAGCCGTGGATGATGCCGCGTCCGCCGCAGCCGCGGCCGACTTCCGGCCCGCCCAACTCCATCGCGAACACGCCGTCGCGCTTGAAGCAGACATCGCCGATTTCGACATCTTCACCGGCGGCCTTCTTCTTCGACGAGGTCTCGATGATGGTCGGGCAGCTCTTGCCGCCGAACAACAGCGACGTGGTGTCCGACTTGGGGTCACAGCCGATCAAGAGGACCCGCTTGCCCTGCTGCGCCATCATGTAGGACAGATTGGCCAGCGTGAAGCTCTTGCCGATGCCGCCCTTGCCATAAATCGCAATGATCTGCGTTTCCTTGGCAGGCTTCGGCTCGCCGTCCGGGCCAGCCCCGGTACCGTCTAACGGGCTCATGACACAGTCCTCCAATCCAGGATCATTTTTAAACAGGCAGGATCGCTGAACGCGGTGCGGTAGGCGGTGGCCGCCTCCGCCACCGCCGAGCGGTGCGTGATCAGGCCGGCCAGAGACAGCTTGCCACTGGCCACCAAGGTGCGCACCGCGGCCAGGTCGGCGGGCTTCCATTCAGCCGCGACCCGGATGCGCGCCTCCTTCATGAAGGCGGGCGGGAAAGAGAAAGACAAAGGCTCGGAATAAAAGCCGGCCAGGTTGATCTCGCCGCCGAAGGCCAGGCGGCCGATCAGCGTGTCGAGGATCTTCGGGTCGCCGCTGACATCGCAGATTGAGCGATAATCCTTGCGCGGGTCATCGGCGACATCGACCACCTTGTACCCCTCAGCGCCTTGCGCGCGATCGGGATTGCGCTCCCACACCGTGCAGTCGCCACCGGCCGCGACCACCAGGCGGGCCAGCAGCCGGCCGAGCACGCCGTGCCCGATGATCAGGTCCGGCAGCGGCCCGCCGACGATGGCGTGCTGCGCGGTCGCTGCCAGCGCGAACAAGACCGCATCCTCGCCCAAATCGTCGACAATACGGTGCGCACGGTCGGACGGCACCACCAGCCGCGAGGCCGCGCCGCCGAACAGACCGCGCACGGGTCCGAAGCAGCTGGCGCCGGGTACGAACACCCGCTCACCAATGCGATGCTCCGCCTGCGCCCCGGCATCGACGATGCGCCCAACCGACTCGTAACCGGGCACCAGCGGATAGCCCATACCTGGAAAGGGCGGCATGGCGCCGGACCAGAGCAAGCGCTCCGTCCCGGTGGAGATGCCGCTATATTCGATATCGACCACGACATCATTGTCACCGGGCGGCACCAGCTCCAGCCGGCTGACTTCCAGCCGTTCGGGTTCCTGCAAGACAATGGCCGTGGCGTGCATCCGTCGGGGCTCCTTGAGGCACCGGACAGTGGGAATTCACCGCTGTGTGTCACACTAACCTGACACTAGCCCATGTCAACTTCAAATTACACTTCCGGTCTGAGCTGCTTGCGCGCGGTGAGCACGCGCGCAACCATGGGCTGCCGCGTGCGATGCTCACGAATGCGCTCGAAGCCGGCCTGCGTCAGCAGGCGCTTCAGTTCCGCTTTGGAGCGGGTGCGCCCGCCGCCCATGGCCAGCAGGTAGAGGCCGAAATAGGCATCGCTGATGCGCTCCAGTCCGGCGCTGCGGGCGAACGGTTCGGCGATCAGAATCACCCCGCCGTCCGGCAGCAGGGAAAAGACCCGCTGCAACAGCGCAGCGACGGTGGCATCGTCATGGTCGAACAGCACCCGCACCAGGATGACGATGTCCGCCCCGTGCGGCAGCGGGCTGGTCAAAAAGTCGCCGCCGATACTGTCAATCCGGCTGGACAGGCGCGCGGCCCGGGCCCGCTCCTTGGCGCGCTCAGCGACGGCGGGAAGGTCGAACAGCTGCAGCTTCAGGGCCGGGAAGCGGGCGGCCAACAGCCGCACGAAGCCGCCCTCGCCGCCGCCGATGTCCAACACCGTGTCATGCTTGCCGAATCGGTAGGCGCTGAGCAGCTCGGTGCGCACCATCGCCTGTGACCGCTCCATCAGCTCTGAATAGGCGGCGACTTGGTCCGGCGCCAGATCCGCCGCGTCGCGGTCGCCGGCATAGCTCCAGAATGCCGCCAGCGCGGGCTCCGCAACAGTGCCGGCCAGAAGCTGAACCGGATCGCTTAAGTCGCGGTAGAGCAGCTTGTGATGGGTCACCATCGCGGCAATGCCCGGGTCGCCCAGGGTCGCCGCGCCCAAGCCACCCAAACCGTAGCGACCGCGCCCGCGGCGGCTGATCAGGGTCAAGGCGCAGGCGGCCTCCAGTAGCCGCAGCATGGCTGGCTCGGGCAGGCGCAGTTCCTCAGCCAGCGTCGCCGCCGTCGCCGGTTCCTCGGCCAGGCGTTCGAACAGCTTCAGGTCGATGCACGCGGTCAGCACCTGAGTGTAGACGAAGCCTGCGCACAGATCGAACAGCGCGGTTGCGCGCCGCCGCACCATCGGCCGGGTCAGCGGGAAGGCGCTGGCCCAGCGGCGAAACCGGGCCGAGCGCACCAAGCGGTCGCGCCCGCTCAGCCACACATTGCGCACGGCGCTGAGCGGGCCACCCCGCCGCTGTGTCCGCAACAGCCCCTCCGCAGGCGTCAGGCCGCGAGTTCCCAGATTTTCTGGGGCAGGAATTTCTGGGTCTCCGCGCGCATCTGGGCGGCCAGAGCATCGCGGCCCGGGCAGGCGGGGATTTCATCCATCGCCGCCTGCACCAGGCCTTCCAGCCGGGCCACCGCACCGGGCAGGCCCAGCATGATCGCGGCGTTGGGCCGGCCCAGCGCCTTGTCCCGACCGACCGGCTTGCCAAGCTCTTCGGCCTTGCCGGCGACATCGCGAATATCGTCAGCGACCTGATAGGCCTCGCCCAGCTTGTCGCCGAACGCGCGCCACGCTTCCGGGTCGGTGGCGCCGGCGGACGCCGCCCCGGCCACCGCCGCACCGGAGAATAGCGCACCGGTCTTGGCCTCATGATAGGCGGACAGATCCGCCCGGGGTTCGCATTCCCAGGCCTGGCCCGCGGCGATGCCCATGGGCATGCCGACGGCCCGGCTCAGCACCTGCAACAGCGCAGCCAGCCGCTGCGGCACCGCAATAGCGCCGTGCGCGATGGTGTCAAAGGCCATGACGATCAGGGCATCGCCGGCCAGGACCGCCAGCCGCTCGTCAAAGGCGCGATGCACGGACGGTTTGCCGCGACGCATTTCCGCATCGTCAAAGCACGGCAGGTCGTCATGCACCAAAGAGGCGCAATGCAGCAGCTCGATCGCCGCTGCCGCCGCGGCCGCGGCCTTGGGATGATCATTGCCGCACGCCGCGGACACCGCCAGGCACAGACGCGGGCGGATCCGCTGACCGCCGGGAAAAACCGCATAGCGCATGGCAGCGCCCAGCCTGGGCGGGGCGCCGGGGCCTTCCCCCCGGTCCAGCGCTTCGCTTAGGGTTTGCTCCACACACGCCATCGCGTCCATGTCCTGCCTCCCGCGTCGGTCCGCCTCAGTGTCAATTTCAATTGTCACACAGAACTGTCAACTTGTATAGACAGTTTTCCACATCATGACCCGATCCCGCACCCTCTCCGTTATCATCATCGGCGCCGGCATGGGCGGCCTGACCGCCGCCGTGCGCCTGGCCGCGGCCGGCTATCGCGTCACAGTTCTGGAGAAGGAGGCGCGGCCCGGCGGCAAGGTCCGACAGCTCCAGGTCGGCGGGCGCGGCGTCGACTCCGGACCGACGGTGTTCACCATGCGCCGCGTGTTCGACGGCCTGTTCGAGCAAATCGGCGAACGACTCGATGACCATCTGACCCTGGTGCCGGCCGATCGCCTGGCCCGCCATGTCTGGCACCGCTCTGAGATCCTGGATCTGTATGCCGATGTGGACCGCTCCGCCGATGCCATCGCCGCCTTCGCCGGCGCGCGCGAGGCAGACGGCTATCGCCGCTTCCTGGCCAAAGCGCGCCAGACGCTGGCGTTGTTGGAACCGCGCTTCATGTGCCAGGCCAATCCCTCCAAGCTGGGGGTCTTGCTCAGCCTGTCGGTGCCTCAGTTGATTGCGGTGACGCCGAAGCATTCGCTTTGGGGCGCCGTGTCGCGCTATTTCAAGGATCCGCGCTTGCGTCAACTGTTCGGACGCTATGCCACCTATACCGGCTCTTCGCCGTTTCAGGCGTCAGAAACCCTGATGCTGATCGCGCAGGTGGAGCAGCAGGGCGTGTGGATGGTCGAGGGCGGCATGATCCGCCTGCCCCAGATGCTGGCGGGTCTGGCAGACCGATTCGGCGCGGAGATCCGCACCGGCTGTGGCGCCGCTGAGATCACCACCGCCAATGGCCGGGTCAGCGGCGTCGTCACCGAGGCCGGCGAGCATCTGGCTGCCGATGCGGTCATTGCCAATGTCGATGCCAATGCCTTGGCCAGCGGCCGGTTCGGTGCCGCCGCGGCCCGGGTGGTCCGGCCGGTGCCGGCGTCTCAGCGGTCTTTATCTGTGCTGGCCTATGCATTGAGCGGGCGGGCCCACGGCTTGGATCTGCACCGCCACACGGTCTTTTTCAGCCGCGACTATCGCGCGGAATTCCGGTCTTTGTTCGGCCAGAGGCAATTGGCGTCGGAGCCGTCGATCTATCTGTGCGCGCAAGATCGCGGCGAAGACGGCATCGCCCCGGCTGACCGGTCGGAACGCTTTCTGGCGCTGATCAATGCTCCGGCCACCGGCGATCGGAACGCATTCGGCCCGGATGTGACGGACCAGTGGCAGCGGCATCTTTCAGAGCGGCTGGCGGCGTGCGGCCTGGATCTGACCATTGAACAGGCACAGGTGACCACGCCGGCAGGCTTTGACACGCTGTTCCCGGCCACCGGCGGGGCGCTCTACGGCCGCGCCACGCACGGCACCTTCGCCTCCTTTGCGCGGCCCAATTTGCGCACGCGCCTGCCGGGGCTCTATCTAGCGGGGGGCAGCGTGCATCCCAGCGCCGGCGTGCCGATGGCGGCCTTATCGGGAAGGATGGCGGCAGAATGCGTGATGACGGACTGAGCTTTGAGGCTGAGGTGCCGCCCGGCGGCTATCACTGGTGGTATGTCGACGCGATCTCCGACGACAGGCGCCAGGCGCTGTCGGTGATTGCCTTCATCGGCAGCGTGTTTTCGCCCTATTATGCCTGGTCGGGCCGCAGCCGCCCGCGCAATCATGTCGCCATCAATGTGGCGCTTTATACGCCGCGTCGCTGCTTGTGGGCGATGACCGAACGCGGTGAGGCAGCCCTGGATCACGGGCCGGATCATTTCCAGGTCGGCCGCTCCCGTCTAGACTGGGACGGCACCAAACTGACCCTCAGCCTGGACGAGATCACCGCGCCGATCCCGCAACGCCTGAAGGGCACGGTGACCGTCCAGGCCGCGCAATTTCAATCCCGCCAGCACGTCCTGGATGCCGCTGGCCGGCATCGCTGGGGCCCGATCGCGCCATGCGCCCGGATCGAGGTGGACATGCTGTCCCCGGCAACCCGCTGGTCCGGCCACGGCTATGTTGACAACAATGGCGGCGACGAGCCGATGGAACAGGGGTTTCAGCGCTGGGACTGGTCCCGCGCGGCCCTGCCCGACGGCGATACCGCGATCCTCTACAATGTCACCCGGCGCGACGGCACAGCCCAGACGCTGGGCCTGCGCTATTCGGCCAAGGGCGAGGAGATGCTGTTCGAGGCGCCACCGGAGGTCAGCCTGCCCAGGACCTTTTGGCGCCTCGAGCGGCGCACCCAGACCGATCGGGGCGCCCCGGCCAAGCTGCTGCGCACGGTGGAGGATTCGCCTTTCTATGCCCGCTCTGTCCTGTCCGCCCCGCTGCTGGGCGAAGCGGTGACGGCGATGCACGAGAGCCTGGACCTTGACCGGTTCCGCTCCCCGGTGGTGCGCGCCTTGCTACCCTGGCGCATGCCGCGCGGCTGGTGGTGGGGCTAAGCCTGCCTCTGGCATCGGTCCCCTCGCCGCGCTATCCCTGAGACCATGTCCGACACCGCCTATCGCGTTCTCGCCCGCAAATATCGCCCCCAGACCTTTGCCGAGCTGATCGGCCAGGAGGCGATGGTGCGCACGCTGGCCAACGCCTTCCGCACCGGCCGGCTGGCGCAAGGCTTCATGCTCACCGGCGTGCGCGGCGTGGGCAAGACCACCACCGCGCGGATCATCGCCAAGGGGCTCAATTGCCTGACCGCCGAGGGGCCGACCACAGAGCCCTGCGGCCGGTGCGACAATTGCCTTGGCATCGCCGAGTCGCGGCATTTCGATGTGCTGGAAATGGATGCTGCCAGCCACACCGGCGTGGAGGATATCCGCGACATCATCGACGGCGTGCGCTATGCGCCGCAGGCGGCGCGCTTCAAGGTCTATATCATCGACGAAGTGCATATGCTCTCCAAGAACGCGTTCAACGCCTTGTTGAAGACGCTGGAAGAGCCGCCGCCGCACGTGAAATTTCTGTTCGCCACCACCGAGATCCGCAAGGTCCCGGTCACGATCCTGTCGCGCTGCCAGCGCTTTGACCTGAAACGCGTCGACGGGGCGGTTCTGGTGGCACATCTACAGTCGGTGCTGGCGCAGGAAGGTCTGACCGCCGAGGAGGAGGCCCTGACCTTGATCGCGCGCGCCGCGGAAGGCTCGGTGCGGGACAGCCTGTCCCTGCTCGACCAGGCCATAGCCCATGGCGGCGAGACCATCGAGACCGGTGCGGTGCGCACCATGCTGGGCCTTGCCGACCGCAGCCGGGTGCTGGATCTGGTGCGCGCGGTGTTTGCTGGGGACACGCCGGCGGCTCTGGCGCTGCTGGACGAGCAGTATCAGGCCGGCGCGGACCCTGCGGTGGTGATGAACGATCTGTTGGAGTCGGTGCATTGGCTGACCCGGCTGAAGGTGGCGCCGGACGCCGGGGCGGATCTGCTGATCTCCCAGGCGGAACGGGCCCAGGGCGCGGATATGGCCAAGGATCTGGCCATGGCGCAGCTGACCCGCGCCTGGCAGATGCTACTGAAGGGCTTAGGCGAGGTGCGCGAGGCGCCCCAGCCGATGCAGGCGGCGGAAATGGTGCTGATCCGGCTGTGCTTCGCGGCGGACCTGCCCAGTCCCGCCGAGGCGGTTCGCCAATTGCAATCCGATCGTGGCGCCCCGGCAGTCGACGCCACGGGGCCTGCCAGCGCCGCACCGGCTGCGCCGGCA
Source organism: Rhodothalassiaceae bacterium (assembly GCA_050331575.1). Lineage (GTDB taxonomy): Bacteria > Pseudomonadota > Alphaproteobacteria > Sphingomonadales > Rhodothalassiaceae > JBHJGS01. The sequence goes on from JBHJGS010000036.1 coordinate 13,952, forward strand.
GGCCCCGTGGCATCGGCTGCCCCGGCACAAATGTCGGCACCGGCACGCCCGGCAACGGCCCAGGTGGTTGCTCTCAAGCAGCTTGAAACGCCGCCGGCCGCGGCGGCGCCGCCGAATTTTCAGGCGCTGGTGCAGTTGTTCGAGGACCGGCGGGAAAGCCTGCTGGCCTTCTTATTGAAGGACCAAGCGGTCTGTGGTCACTATTCACCCGGACGGCTGCTCCTGGGCTTCGTCAAGGCGCCGCCGCGCGATACCTTCAGCCGCATCAAGGCCTGCTTGGAACACTGGACCGGGCGGGACTGGCACGTGGCGCTGAGCCCGGAGGTGCAGGGCCGGACCCTTGCTGAGCAGCAGCAAGCCGAACACAGCAAGGCCAAAGCTGACGCGGCAGCCCACCCAGTGGTTAAGCGGATCCTGGAGGCGTTCCCGCGCGCGGATTTGCAGCTTCGGCCGGTTGACACGGCGGCATCCGGGGCGTTGATGGACGAGCCGGCCCCGGCACCGCCAGACGAGGATGATGCGCCATGAATATCGGCAAGATGATGAAGCAGGCCCAGGAGATGCAGGCCAAGATGGCTGAGATGCAGGAAAGCCTGGGCGCCATGGAAATCACTGGCGAGGCCGGCGCCGGCATGGTCAAGGTGACGCTGACCGGCAAGGGTGCCTTGAAGGCGGTGAAGATCGACCCCTCGCTGTTCTCCGAGGAGGAGGCCGAGGTGGTCGAGGATCTGATCGTCGCCGCCCATGCCGATGCCAAGGCACGCACCGACGAGAAGATGCAAGACGAGATGAAAAAGCTGACCGGTGGCCTTGGCTTGCCGCCGGGACTGAAGCTGCCATTCTAGAACGGTGAATGCCGTAAACCCGCCGGGGCGCTGGAGCATGGGTCGTCAGGCCGGAGAGCGCTTTGGTCGTGGCCCGAGCGTTACCCGGCCTGCCGGCACGCGCGGGCCAGCAGCGCCTGCTTATCCAGTGAAAAGCGAGAGGCGATCCAGGCCTCCTCGGCCTCGGCCAAGCACCGTCCCAGCGCCGGGCCCGGTTTGACGCCGCGGGCGAGCAGATCCTGAGCGGTTAAGGGAAAGCGTGGCCGCTGCCAGCCGGCCACCTCGTTCAAGGCATCCTCCAAATCGACGGCATCGGCCAGGAGCAGCCGGTCGCGCACGCCCTCCGGCCCGATGCGATAAAGGGCGGCACTGAGCGGACGGTCAAGCGGGCCGATCGCGACCAGGAGGCGGTCGCGCTGGCGATTGGACAGCTTAAGGGCCCGGGCGCGCTGGTCAGCGGCCTGCGCATCGGGCAGAAGGGCTGCCAGCCGGCGTAACGGATCCGCCGCAACGCCCACCCGCGCCTCCGCGGTCAGCAGGCGTCGCAGGCCGTCTAGCCCGGCCTCGGGCAGGATCCGCGCCAAAATGCCCGCCTCGTGCATCGCCTGCAGCACCGGAAGCGGGTCCACGGCGGCGAGCAGTTTCAGCAGTTCCTCGCGCACACGCTCTGCGGACAGCCGGTCCAGACGCTCCGCCGCGGCGCGGCAGGCGGCCAAGCCGTCACGATCCGGAACACCGGCTCCATAATGCGCATGGAAGCGGAAAAAGCGCAGGATCCGCAGGGCATCTTCTTTGATGCGCTGCTGCGCCGCTCCGATGAACCGGACCCGGCCTGCCCGAGCATCGGCGATACCGCCGAAAAAGTCGGTCACGGTGCCATCAGCGGCCAGATAAAGGGCGTTCATGGTAAAGTCGCGGCGCTCGGCGTCGGCCCGCCACTCCTGGGTGAACGCAACCTTGGCGTGGCGCCCGTCGGTCTGCACGTCGCGCCGAAGCGTGGTGACCTCGAACGGCCGGGCGTTGACGACAAGCGTGACGGTGCCGTGGGAAAGGCCGGTGGGCACGGCCTTCCACCCGGCCTGTTGTGCCTTGGCCAGCACCGCCTCGGGCAGCAATTGCGTGGCGATGTCGATATCCTTGATCGGACGGCCCAACAACTGATCGCGCACCGCCCCACCGACCACTCGGGCCGCAGTCTCGCCAAGCAGCCCGAGCACCTCCCGCGCCCCGGTCCGCGCCAGCCACTCTGTGTCCAGCCGCTCCGTCACGGCAAGGCGGGTTCTGACAGATAATGCGCCAGATTGACCAGCATCGCCGCGGTAGCCCCCCAAATCAGCGTGCCCTGATAGTCAATGGCGTAGAAATTCCGGTCGCGTCCGCGCCAGGCCATGGTGCGCAGCTGGTGATTGTCCTGGTCCAGCAGGAAGGCCAGCGGCACCTCGAACACATCGGCAACCTCCACCGGATCGGGCCGGGCGGTGAAGCCCGGGCCGATCAGGGCGACCACCGGGGTCACCGAAAAGCTGGTGGCGGTGCCATAAGGCGGCAGCACGCCGATCACTTCCACAAGGTCCGGGGTCAGCCCGACCTCCTCTTGGGCCTCGCGGATTGCGGTGGCGACCTGGTCGGGATCCTCCGGGTCGACCCGGCCACCGGGAAAGGCGATCTGCCCGGCATGGCGTTTCAACTGTTCGGTGCGACGGGTGAGCAGCACGGTCAGACCCTGCGGCCGGTCGACCAGGCCAACCAGCACGCTGGCGGAGCGGAGGGCCAGATTGGGCCGCCGCAGATCCGCCGCCTGTTCCGGATTGAGGTCCAGGTCGCTGATCAGCCTCGGGGCCGGAACCGCGCCGCTCAGCCGGCGCCGGATGTCCTGCTTGCTCAGCAGGGTCACTGGGCCGGCCCCAGGGGAAAAAAGTCTCCGTCGGACCACACGCCCAGATAGCGGGTGCCGTCGATCTCCTCTGGCTGCGCCAAGTCGACCAGGCGATACCACACCGGCCGCGCAATCAGCGCATTCAGGCCGCCGCGCACATGCACATAAGGGCGATCTTCGCCGGTGTCCGGATCATGCTCGGTCCAGATAGGGTGCTCCGCATCGATTCGGATCACGTCGCCGGTCTGCGTGCTGAGATAAAGCTCCGCCTGTTCCCCGGCGTTTTTATGTTCCAGTTCAATTGCCAGGAAGGCAGCGTCTTCCACCTGGATCCCGAGCTTTTCCACCGGGGTGACCAGATAGGTCTTGCCGTCATCATCGCGGCGCAAGACCGAGGCGAACAGCCGCACCATTTCCGGGCGCAAGATCGGCGTGCCCATATAGTGCCACGACCCGTCGCGCTTAATGACCATGTCGATATCGCCGCAAAAGTCCGGATTCCATTTGTCGACAGGGGGATAGCGCTGGTCCGCCAACGCACGCGCTAATTCGTCCAGCCTCAAGTTCGCCTTGTTTTCGCGCTCAACCATGGCTTGGCTTCCTGTTGCTGCGAGGGATCGCTAGCCTCGCCCCTTGTGTTTACGCTTGGATCCGGGCGAATGTCCAAGCGTGCGGGCCTCCAGGGCTTATGTGGACCGGGGCCTCTGTGTAAGGAGTATGGGACATGGCAATGAACGCGCCTACGGCAGAGGCCGATGCAGCGGTCGTTGAAGCGGCCGATAAGATGGTCGACCGGGTCGGCGCCGTCCGCGCTGAGGTCAAGCGGATCATCTACGGGCAGGACGCCGTGATCGATCAGACCCTGATCACGCTTTTGTCCGGCGGTCATGCGCTGCTGGTCGGCGTCCCGGGTCTGGCCAAGACCTTGCTGGTGGAGACTCTGGGCACCGTGCTGGGCTTGGCTGAGCGGCGCGTGCAGTTCACGCCCGACCTGCTGCCCGCGGACATTCTGGGCAGCGAAGTTTTGGAGGAAGGCGAAGACGGCAAGCGCCGCTTCCGCTTCTTGCCCGGTCCGGTGTTTTCGCAATTGCTGATGGCTGACGAGATCAACCGGGCAAGCCCGCGCACCCAATCCGCGCTGTTACAAGCGATGCAGGAGCGCGAAGTCTCCGTGGCGGGCGAGCGGCACCGCCTGCCCAGCCCGTTCCATGTGTTGGCGACGCAAAATCCCATCGAGCAGGAAGGTACCTATCCGCTGCCCGAGGCGCAGTTGGACCGCTTCTTGATGCAGATCGATATCGGCTATCCTGAACGCGATGCGGAACGTGAGATTCTGCTGCGCACCACGGGCGCTGAAAGCCTTGCGCCTGCGCCTGTGTTCAGCGGCGAAGAACTGATCGAGGCGCAGTCCCTGGTGCGGCGCTTGCCGGTGGGGGAAAAGGTCGTCGACGCGATTTTGGATCTGGTGCGAAGCGCCCGGCCGAATGACCGCGATGCTGACGGTTTGATTTTATGGGGGCCGGGGCCGCGCGCGGCGCAGGCCTTGATGCTGACGGTCCGCGCCCGCGCATTGCTGCAGGGCCGGCTGGCGCCGTCGGTGGACGATGTGCAGGAATTGGCCTTGCCGGTTCTGAAGCACCGCATGGCGCTGAGCTACGCGGCCATGGCCGACGGACACAAGCTTGACGGCGTCATCGCGGACCTGGTGCGGACGTTGTAGTCGACGCGGCTTTTTCTGGAAGGATTGCGTGCCGCATGGTCGGCCTTGCTTCACCCCAGCCCATCGACGCGCTGCCCGCCAGCGTGCTGTGGTCCAGCGCCCAGGCGCTCAGCGCTGCCATGCCGCCGCTGATGGCAGCGGCGGACCGGCGCGTCGCCCCGGTTGGCCGCGGGCTGCACGGACGCCGACGTGCCGGACCGGGCGACGCCTTCTGGCAATATCGGGAGTTCCGCGAAGGCGACCGCCAAACCGACATCGACTGGCGCCGGTCCGCCCGCAGCCCCCGGCAATTGTTTGTCCGGCAAACCGAGTGGGAGGCCCAGCAGACGCTGTGGTTCTGGTGCGACCGGTCGCCCAGCATGACCTTTGCCGGCGGCGCAAAACTGTTGAAACGCGACCGCGCGCAAATCCTGACCCTGGCGGCCGCCCATTTGGCCGCGGAGGCTGGCGAACGGATCGGCTTGGCCGAGGGCGGGGGCGGGGCCGGCAGCGGGGCCGGCAGCGGCCGTTTCGGCGTTCAGCGGTTGCGTCTGGCGCTGCAGGAGGAGACCGGGTCAGACCGCCCGCAGCTGGCCCGCCTGAAACCGCGCCAGCATCTCATTCTGATCAGCGATTTTCTCTGGCCGGAGGAGGATCTGCAGAGCTTGCTGATCCGCGCCGCCGCCGCCAGGCTGCAATTGCACTTGGTCCATATCCTATCGCCGGCGGAGATGCAGTTCCGCTATCGCGGCCGGCTGCGCCTGATCGGCCTGGAAGGAGAGGCCGACGAACTGGTCGAACGCGGCGAGGATTTGGCCGGTGCTTATGATCGAACGCGCGCGGCCTGGCAGCACACGATTGCCGAACTGGCCAAGAGCGTCGGCGCCAGCTTGATCCCCCATCATACCGGACGTCCCGCCGCCCCGGCGCTTTTGGCGCTGATCCGGGCGATTGAAATGCGCCGGGCGGTTTAGCCATGGGCGCGCTTGCCTTCACCAGCCCCTGGATCCTCGCGGCGCTTCTGGCGTTGCCGGCGATCTATTGGCTGATCCGCGCGGTGCCGCCGCCGCCCCGGCGCCAGGCCTTTCCCGCAGTTATGCTGCTGCGACGCCTGACCAAGGGAGAGCCGCCGCCACGCCGCACGCCGCCTTGGCTCTTGATCCTGCGGCTGTTGGCAGCCGGCCTGTTGGTTATCGCATTGGCCGGGCCGATCCTAAATCCGGCCAGCCGCCTGCCCGGCCAAGGTCCTGTTGTGTTGGTCCTGGACAATGGCTGGCAGGCCGCCAGCCGCTTTGCCGACCGACTGGCGCGGATGGAAACAATCCTAAGGCAAGCCATCCGCGAGGACCGTGCGGTGGTGTTGCTGGAAACCGCGCCGCCTTATGGCGGTTGGCCTGAGGCGGTCGAGGCCCCGGCGGTCGACCGTCCCGCCGCCGTGTTGGCCCGGCTGGACGCTTTGAGCCCAAGGCCGTTCGCGCCGGATCATGCCCGCACCGCCGCGATGTTGGCCCAGCTGCCGAGGCTGGACAGCGTCTATATTCTGTCCGACGGATTAAAGCATGCCGGGACCGCGGACTTGGAGCAGCAATTGAACCGGGCCGGCGAGGTGACGGTCTATGCCGATGATCCGGCGCGACCGCCTCTGGCGCTTCTGCCGGTGGAGCAGCGCGGGTTCGCTTTCGACGTGCGCGCGGTCCGGCCGGACGGCAGCTTGCCCGTGGCCACGCAAGTCCAGGCGCGGGCCCGGGACGGTCGCATTCTCGCCACCGTGCCGTTGGCCTTTGAAGCCGACAGCCTGGTCGCTGCGGCGCGGCTGGATCTGCCCCAACAATTGCGCAACGAGGTCGCCCGCATCCAGTTGACCGCCGGGGACAGTGCCGGCACGACGCTGGTGCTGGACAGCCGATCGCGCCGGCCGGTGATCGGCCTGGCCGCGGGCGACCCAGCCGACCGGCCGCTGCAGAGCCAGCGCTACTATCTGGAACGCGCCCTGGAGCCCTATGCTGAGCTTGTGCCGGGCGAACCAGCCGAGCTCATTGCCTCGGACATCGACATCCTTCTGGCCGCCGATATCGGCACATTCGCCAACCCCGCAGCCGTCCGGCGCTTTGTTGCCGAGGGCGGATTGTTGATCCGCTTCGCCGGGCCGCGGCTGAGCAATGGCGCGGACGATTTGGTGCCGGTGCCGCTGCGTCGGCGCGATCGCAGCTTCGGCGGAGCGCTGAGCTGGGAAGAGCCGCAGGCCCTGGCCCGCTTCAGCGAGGACAGTCCGTTCGCCGGCCTGGTCCCGCCGGATGATCTGATCGTCCGGCGCCAGGTGCTGGCCCGGCCCGATCCCCGGGTTGTCGACCGCAGCTGGGCCAGCCTGGCCGACGGCACGCCGGTGGTGACCGCAGCCCAAGAAGGGCAAGGTTGGATTGTGCTGTTCCACATCACCGCCAATGCCGACTGGTCGGACCTGCCGCTCTCGGGCCTGTTCGTGGACATGCTGCGCCGGCTCTTACCCCTGGCCCAAGCCCAGGGCCGGACCAAATTGTCCGGCAGCCTGCCGCTGTATCGCATGATGGACGGCTATGGCGCGCTGGGACGGGCGGACCCCCGCATTGGCGCAATAGCGGCGGAGCGCTTGCGCACGGCACCGGTTGGTGCCAGCCTGCCGCCGGGACTGTACGGCAGTGCCGATGCGCCTTATGCGCGCAATTTGATGAGTGACCTGGGCCCGATTGATGCGGCGTTCCGCTTCGACCCGATCGAGAGGCCGACCGTAGCGTTGGACCGTCAAGCGACGGAACGCGACCTGAAACCCTTGGTTTTGACGCTTGTGCTGATCCTGCTCACCGTGGATTTGATCGCCAGCTTGATGCTCCGCGGTCTGACACCGGCCGCGGCCCGGGCAGCGATGCTGGTCGGGCTGTTGCTGCCGCTGTCTTTGCCGGCTCCGGCGGTGGAGGAGCGCTTCGCCGTGGAGGCGACCGAGGAGACCCGGCTGGGCTATGTGCGCACCGGCAATGCGCGGCAGGACCAGCTCAGCGAAGCGGGCTTGCGCGGCCTGGGTCTGGTTCTGGCGCGGCGCACAGCGGTGCGCCTCGGTCCGCCACAGCCGCTGGACCCGGCCCAGGATCCGCTGAACCTGTTCCCATTCATTTACTGGCCGGTGCCCGCTGATGCCAGTGTGTTGAGCCCGGCTGCCCAGGAGCGGGTCAACGCTTATCTGCGCTCGGGCGGCATCATCCTGTTCGATACCGGCGCCGGCGACCCGCTGTCGCGCAGCCGCGGCCTGTCCGATCCCGAACGCGAGGCGGCGCTCCGGCGGCTCCTGGGGCCGCTGGACATTCCGCGGCTCAAGCCGGTCGACCGCAGCCATGTGCTGTCCAAATCCTTTTATCTATTGGATCAGTTTCCCGGCCGCATCACCGGACGGCCGGTCTGGGTGTCCAGCGAGGCCGATGCCGATCGGGTGTCGCCCCTGATCGTGGGCGGCGGCGACTGGGCCTCGGCCTGGGCGACGGACCGCGGCCTAGGCTTTCTGGTCGATCGGCTGCCCGATGGCGAGCGCCAGCGCGAACTGGCCTTTCGCTTCGGCGTCAATGCGGTGATGTATGCGCTGACCGGCACATACAAGGATGACAGCCTGCACCTGCCCACGGTGTTGAAGCGTCTGGGAGAGTAGTGATGATTGCCGATCTTGGGCTGGACCCCCTGGTGCCGCTCTGGGCCTTGGCTGTGATCGCGCTGATCGCGCTGGCGCCGGTGGTGTTCGCTCTGGCGCGCGGTGCGCGCGGCGCGTGGGTCCGCATGGCGCTGGCGTTGGCCTTGATCGGTGTCTTGGCGGGTCCGGTGCTGGTTCGCGAGGACCTGGCGGCGTTGAAGAACGTCGTCCTCTTGGTCGAGGATCACAGCCGGTCCATGGACCTGCCCGACCGCGCGGCGCAAGCGGAGCAGGCCGGCGCTGCCGTGGCGCAAGCGCTGGCGGCGCAACCGGATATCGATGTGGACCGGCTGTCGCTCGGCCAGTCACGCGAGGGCACGGCGTTGTTTGGCCCGCTCTCAGCGGCGCTGGCTGAGCTGGACCCGCGCCGGCTGGCCGGGGTGGTGATCCTCAGCGACGGCCAGATCCATGACGATCCTGATCAGATCAACGCGGTACCGGCGCCGGTGCATGGGTTGATCGCGGGTGACCGCGGCTTGCCGGACCGCATGCTGGCCACGGTGACCGCCCCCAGCTACGGCGTGGTCGACCGCCCCACCGAATATGTCGTGCGCGTGGTCGATAATCAGGTGACCGCGGAACGGTCGGCGGAGGTCACGATCAAGCTGGACGGCGAAACGGTGCTGCAGCGGCGAGTGCTGCCCGGGCGCGATGTTTCCCTGCCGGTCACGCCGGAACGGCGCGGCCCCATGGTCGTGGAGATCGAGGTGTCGCCGGCGCCCGGCGAACGCTTCACCGGCAATAATCGTGTTGTGCATCGCTTGAACGCGGTACGCGACCGCTTGAAGGTGTTGCTCATTTCCGGCGAGCCACACGCTGGCGAGCGGGTGTGGCGGCAGGCCCTGAAGGCCGATCCCTCCGTCGATCTGGTGCATTTCACCATCCTGCGCCTGCCGCAAAGCCAGGATCAGACGCCTGAGAACGAACTGTCGCTGATCCCCTTCCCCCGCGATGAGCTGTTCCGCGACCGATTGGACCAGTTCGACCTGGTGATCTTCGACCGCTACACCTTGCGCGGCGTGCTAACCCGCACGCACTTGGCCAATCTGGCCAGCTTTGTGGTCGAGGGTGGCGCCATGCTGGTGTCGACCGGACCGGAATTCGCCCAACCCTTCTCTTTGTTCCGCACGCCTTTGGGTCAGATAATGCCGGCGGAACCCTTGGGCAATGAGGTCCGCCAGGGCTTTCAGCCGCGGTTGAGCGAGATCGGCCTGCGCCATCCGGTGACCGCGCCATTCGCACAGGAGGCCGGGCAGTGGGGGCGCTGGTTCCGCTTGATTGATGCGCAGGTACGCGAAGGCCAGATTTTGCTGACCGGTCCGGCGGAGCGGCCGCTTCTGGTGCTGTCGCGTGTCGGCGAAGGCCGGGTGGCACAGATCCTGTCCGACCAGATCTGGCTATGGGCGCGCGGCATCGAGGGCGGCGGTCCCCATCAGGCGATCCTGCGGCGCACCGTGCATTGGCTGATGAAGGAGCCAGACCTGGAAGAAGAGGCTTTGCGCGCGACCGCTGACGGCGAGAGCGCGCTGACCGTGGAACGTCGCAGCCTGTCCGACGCTCCGGTGGAGGTCAGCGTCGAGGGGCCGCTGGGCACGGCGCAGGCCCCCCAGCGCCGGGACGTCAGACTGAGCCAGCAGGCGCCGGGCGTGCGCAGCGGCCAGGTGCAGGTGGCCGCTCCCGGCCTGTATCGGGTCAGCGACGGCACCCAGGTGGCTCTCGTCAGTGTCGGCGACACCGGACAGGAGATGAAGGCGCTGGTGCCGCGCGGGGATGTTCTGGAACCTTTGGTGGCGCAATCCGGCGGCGGTCTATTCTGGCTGCAAGACGGCGTCCCGGATCTGCGCCGCGTGTCCGGGCGTGGTGCCAAGGCCGGGCGAGACTGGTATGGCATCCGTCGCGATGCGGCAACTCAGACCGTGGCGGTCACGCAAACGCCCCTGCTGCCGCCGGCGGCAGCGCTGGCGCTGCTGGCGGCGCTGCTGGTGCTGGCATGGTTGCGGGAAAGCCGCTGATCAGCGCACCGGATAGGCTTAATGGCGCATCCAGCGCCAAGATGCGCTCCGCCCGTTCCCCAAGCAGCTGGACGCGACCGCGCATGCTTTCGAAGCCAAAGCGGCTATAATAGCTGAGCTCTCCGACAAGCAGCACCGGTCGCCGGGCACGGCTGCGGACCCGGTCCAGCGCGCTTTGCATCAACACCGCACCGGCACCGTGGCCGTGCCAATCCGGATCCACCGCCAGGGGACCCAGCAGCCACACAGGGGTGTCGCCAACGCGCACGGCGGTGAGGCGGACCGAGCCGACCAGCGCTGCCTTGGCCCAGGCGGTCAGGCACAAGCCGGGCTCGGCCGGAACGCCTGCGCGCAATCGTGCAGCCGGGCGGCCATGCCAACCAGCGGGAAACACGCGCGCGTGCAGCGCCGCGATCGCCACGGTGTCTTCCAGGCTTTCCTGTCTGACCGAAAGCATGCCTGACTGCCTCTGTTCAGGGTCCAGCGAACCGGGGGTCAAAGTCCGCCGCACATAGGCGCAAGGGGCTTGGTGCACAAGGGCTTTTCCACCCTCAGCCATCACAATTGGAACAAGCCGGGCGACAGCCTTAGCCCGGCCATGCTACGGCCGTGCCGGAGCAAGTGCGATCACGTTTGGTCAGATGAGACCGCCCGCCATCGGATGAGCCGAGCAGCGTGATCCCTCCGGCCCGGGTCGCAGGGCGATCCCGCTGCACTGCATGACGCTGGGGGCCGCGGGAAATTCAAAGCGAGGAAGGAGAGACTGCATGGGGCTGTTGGTCGAGGGCAAATGGCAGGACAAATGGTATGAAACCGACAAGCATGGCGGCCGCTTCGTCCGCCCGGAGACGAAATTCCGCAACCGGATTGACGAGGCCGGCGCGCATCCGCCCGAAGCTGGCCGCTACCATCTGTACGTCTCCTACGCCTGCCCCTGGGCGCACCGCACCTTGATCGCGCGCGCGCTCAAAGGCCTGGACCATGTGATGTCGGTCTCAGTGGTGCACAGTCATATGGACAGCGAAGGCTGGCGCTTCGACCCCAGCGAGGACGGCGCCACTGAAGACCATGTCAACGGCTTTGACCGGCTGCATCAGGTCTATACCGCCGCGCAGTCGGTCTATACCGGCCGGGTCACCGTGCCGGTGCTGTGGGACAGCCAAGCCAAGACCATCGTGAACAATGAGTCAGCCGAAATCCTGCGCATCTTGAATGCCGATTTCAACGGCCTCGCCGCTGACCCGGAGTTGGATTTGTATCCCGAGGCACTGCAAGACGAGATCGATAAGGTGAATGAGCGGGTCTATCACAGCGTCAATAACGGGGTATACAAGGCCGGCTTCGCAACCAGCCAGGAAGCCTATGAAGAGGCCTTCGGGGCGCTGTTTGAAACCCTGGACTGGCTGGATGTGCGCCTGGGCAGCCAGCGCTATCTCGCCGGCGATGCCGTCACAGAGGCGGACTGGCGCTTATTCACAACCCTGATACGCTTCGATGCGGTCTATGTCGGCCATTTCAAATGCAATCGGCAGCGCATTGCCGATTACGACCACCTGTCCGCCTATCTGCGTGAGCTGTATCAGTGGCCCGGCGTGAAACCGACGGTGCGGCTGGACCATATCAAGAACCACTATTATGGCAGCCATCCCAGCATCAATCCCACGGGCATCGTGCCGAAGGGGCCGGACCTGGATTTGGATGCGCCGCACCGGCGCGATCAGCTGTAGTGCGAGAGTGCGAGGTTTTCATGCGCCTGATCCTATGCTTTGTCGCCCTGTTTCTGATCCTACCGGTCCAAGCCACGGAGTTCCGCTTCGCCGACCGTGACACGGCGGTTGCGATCCTGACCGACGAATCGACCGGCTACTTCGCGCGCATGAGCGCGGCGGACCCGACGGTGCGACTGCTTTCTGAAACGCCGAAGACCGTGGCCGATCTGAAAGCCGCATATGCCCGCGGCACCCGACATTTCACGCCGCAGGAGCGTCAGGATCTTGAAGCCATCCTGGCCAGCGAGGCGGCCAATCTGGCCGCGCTGGCGCCGTGGCTGCCAGAGCAGGTGGTGTTCGTCGCGGTGACCGATCAGGTGGAGGGCGGCCTGCCGCACACCCGTGCCAATGCCATCGTCTTTCCCACCGGCAGCCTGGATAATCCCGAGGGCCGGCTTCAGCTGTTTTATCACGAGCTGTTCCACGTCATCTCCCGCGCCCACAGCGCCAATCATGAGCCGCTTTACGGCCTGATCAACTTTACCCGCTGCAGCGAAATCGCGATTCCGGATCCCTATGCAGCACGGCTGATCACCAACCCCGACGCCCCGGTGAACAATTATTGGGTGCCGGTGCGCGCAGACGGTGAAGCGATCAAGGTGATCCCCATGCTCTATGCCGTGTCCAAGACTTTCAATCCGCGCCGCGGCAAAGGCTTCGGCAGCCAGTTCCGCCTGGGCTTTCTGGAAGTGCAGACGGACGCGGCCGGCCGCTGCACGCTGGTGAGCGGGCGCGACGGCACAGCTAGTGTGCATCAACCGAACCAGATTGCCGGCCTCAACGAGGCCGCCGGCGGCAACACACAATATATCATCCACCCTGAGGAAATTCTGGCGGACAATTTCGCCCTGCTGATGACCGGCACCAGCGTACGCGATGCCTGGGTTCTGGACCGGCTGCGCGACTATCTGGGCCTGCCCGCGGACATGGACCTTGCCCCGGCGATCGCCGAGGACCGTCCCGAGCCTGTCACAAACACGCCTTAGGACCGGGCCCATGGTAAAATTGGAAACCTTGACCCTGTCGATCGCGGGGATCGACGAGCTGAGCGGCTATGAAGGTCGCGGCGTCAGCCATATCGTCTCGCTGATCGACCCCGAAGAGCCGACGCCGGCGGCGATTCCGCGGCTGGGCGGGCGGTCGCACCTGATGCTGCGACTGCATGATGTGATCGACGCTCATGCGGATCTGCGCGCGCCCGAGCGCAGCGACGTGGAACGCCTGCTCGACCACGCCGACACCCTGCGTCGCGATCATCCCGACCATCTGCTGGTCCACTGCCATATGGGCCGATCGCGGTCGACCGCGGCGGCTGCCGTGATGCTCTATCATCTGCAGGCCGGCGCGCCGGACGCGATATTCCAGCACATTGCCGCGGTGCGCGATCCGATCTGGCCGAACAGCCGGATCCTGGCCCTGGCCGATGAGATGCTGGGCACCGGCGGTGCGCTGGTGCAGGCATGCCGCCCGATCTACCGCGCCGTCGCTGACCGCCATCCGGACTGGATTGCGCCCTTCGCCCATTCCAGCCGTATGCGTGACTTGCACGGCGCAGCGGCAGACGATGCCGGTCGGCCGGACGTGGCCATCAAGGACAAGGCGGACTGACGCTGGGCCCCGGGACCCGCACGCCAAGCGGAGGATGTGATAAGGGCCTAGCCGGGCACGGCGGCCCCTCTCAGGCCGTGGAGCGGCCCCACCATGGGCGGTGCCGTCCAAGGGTCAAAGCCCGGCAAGGAACCCATCGATGTCCTGCCACAGCTGTCGCCGATAAGGGTCGAGGTCACGATAGATTTCGTGCATGGCACCGTCGATGGTGACCATGTGCCCGTTGGGCATGGCTTGGGCGAAGCGCGCGATGGCGTCATTGTCCACCACGGTCTCCGCGCCCGCGCGCACCACCAGCGTCGGCACGGTGATACGTTCGGCCATGCCGGGGCCGGCCAAGGCATCAATCGCCTCGAACGCGCCGGCCAGCCAGCCCCAGGTCACCCCGCCAACCGCCAAGTCCGGATTGGCCTCCCATAAGGCCTGTTCCGCCGCCTGCACCTCGGTATCGCGGGTGAAATGCTCGCGCGCGCCGCTCAGCTTGCCCTGCTTGATGGCCGGTCCGCGGCCGGGCACATAAGCGCGCGCCAGGCCCAATCGGCAGGCCGCCTTGGTCATCTCGCGGACCAGGCGCGGCGTCTTTAGCGGCAGGTCGATCATCGGCGCGTGCAGGATGGCCGCGTCCAGCGGCGGGTCGGTTTCGCGGATCAGCCACGTCAGCGCGACGGTCGCCCCCATCGAATGGGCAAAGATCAGGCGCCGGCCCTGCCACCAGCCCTGCGCTTGAGCATGCGCGAACAGCCCTTGCAGATCCTCCACCATCACGGTGAAATCTGGCATATGATGCTTTTGCGGATCGCTGAGCGGCCGGTGCGACAGGCCCTGGTTGCGCCAGTCCAGGCTGAGCACGGCATAGCCGCGCGCCTGCCAGGCATCGAACAGGGCAGCATAGCGTTCCAGATACTCGGTGCGGCCGTGCAGGACCAGCACCGTGCCGCGGGCTTGGGGGCAGCCCCGGAACAAGAGCCGCAGACGCACGCCGGGGGCCGGGTGCCAAAACTGTGTATCCGGTGTGAGTGCCACCGGCGGCCTCCTTTCGCTGCCACGGCATGGGGCCGAAAAACACGCCGGACATGGCGCCAAACGGACCTCCGACGACCGCGGAGACACACGCAGCGTGTACCCGGCCGGCCCCTGGTTCGCCATACAAGCATTGACCTTTTTTGACAGCAATGCTTAACTCTTAAACGAGGGTTCCTGCGGGGAAGGGCGTTTGCGCGCTTTCCCGTCCTCCACGACGTCCTCCGGGATGGTCGTGTATCCTCGCTGTCGTGACTCGGGCCGGGTGGGTGACCGCTCGGTCCTTTTTTCTGCGGCACTGTCACGCGGCAGCCGGGCTCTGGCGCTGCCATCCTGGTATGCTACACAACAGAGTAGGTGATCCTCAAACCGTCGGACAGTGCGTCATGTCGCTTCTAGAAGAGCGTCTTGCCTATAAGCCGTTCCGCTATCCCTGGGCCTATGAGGCCTGGCTGACCCAGCAACGGGTGCATTGGCTGCCTGAAGAGGTGCCGCTGGCCGAGGATGTGAAGGATTGGTCACACCGCCTGAACGAGGCGGAGCGCAACTTGCTGACGCAGATCTTCCGTTTCTTCACCCAGTCCGACATTGAGGTGAACAATTGCTACATGAAGCATTATGCCCAGGTGTTCAAACCCACCGAGGTGCAGATGATGCTGTCGGCCTTCTCCAATATTGAGACGGTGCATATTGCCGCCTATTCGCATCTGCTGGACACCATCGGCATGCCGGAGGCAGAATATTCGGCCTTCCTGCATTATCAGGAAATGCTCGACAAATATGATTATATGCAGCGCTTCTCGGTGGACAACGAGCGCGCCATCGCCCTGACCATGGCGGTATTCGGCGCCTTTACCGAGGGGCTGCAGTTGTTCGCCAGCTTCGCGATCCTGCTGAACTTCCCGCGCTTCAACAAAATGAAGGGCATGGGCCAGATCATTTCCTGGTCGGTACGCGACGAAAGCCTGCACTGCGACAGCATGATCAAGCTGTTTCGCACCTTTGTCTCGGAGAATCCGACAATTTGGGATGACGCGTTGAAGGCCGACATTGCCGAGGCCTGCCGCACCATCGTCGGCCATGAAGACGCGTTCATCGATCTGGCCTTCGAACTGGGCCCGGTGCAGGGGCTGACGGCGGAGGATGTGAAGCGTTACATCCGCTTCATCGCCGATCACCGCCTGCGCCAGCTAGGCCTTTCGCCGCTCTACGGCATCGCGGAGCATCCGCTGCCCTGGCTCGCCACCATGCTGAACGCCATTGAGCACACCAATTTCTTCGAGAACCGCGCCACGGAATATTCCAAGGCCGCCACCCGCGGCACCTGGGAAGAGGCCTTTGCGTAAGGCTGGATGATGCGTGGCGATGGCACGGGTGGGGGCGCCATAAGCAGCAGCGGTAAGGGCCGCGGCCGCGGATCACGCATCCCAAAGCTTCACCGGCTGTATGCCGACCCGCTGGTCATGCCAAACCGCCAAGTCAGGCCGGTCTCGTGTCGTCCGGGTGCGGGGCCGGCGATAACCGCTCGGCGCCGGCTGGCCCCGCGCAGGTGGATCAGATGTCCGCGCTGTCTTCGTCGGCGATATCGATCACTTGGCGACCGCGATACATGCCGGTTTTCAGGTCAACATGGTGGCGCAGCACATATTCGCCGGTATGCGGATCTTCCTGAAAATTCGGCGTGTTCAATGCGTCATGGGCCCGCCGGTTGCCCCGGCGCATGCGCGAGACCTTCCGTTTGGGGACGGCCATGGCAGACTCCTTCGAAAAACAGGAAGAGCCCGCCGCGCACGGCAGGCTCCCTCATGAAACCAGGCTGAGGCGGGTACACGGCCCGCCGATCCGTGTCAAGGCATCGCGCCTCACAGCTCAGCGAGGCGGGTGACAGCGGCGCGCCGGACGGGTACCACAGCAGCGTCGTCGGTCTGGCCTCATCTTCTAAAGCCGCATCCGACCGATCAGACTGGCTGTGCAATGCCAAACGGTCGGATAACGTTGCTCGCCCCATAGAAGGCGGGCAGTTTCATCCGGTCAAGCGCGATCGGGCTTGATCGGACAGTGCCCCAGCCTCAAGGACAGTCTCATGCGAACCGTGCCAGCCATCGCCGTCATTCTGGGCGCTGCCGGGACCCTTCCGCTGCTGGCGGGCCTCATCGCCACTTGGGCGGACCTGGGCTTTTACGATCGCTATGTGCGCGGCTCCGTGATGATCTACGGCGCGGTGATCCTCTCGTTCATCGGCGGCACCCATTGGGGCTTTGCCGCCCGCGAACGGCCCGGACGTCCAGGGGTGCGCCTGCTTTATGCCCGCTCGGTGTTGCCGTCTTTGGCTGGATGGGGCGCGACGACGCTGCCCTCGCCCCTGGACGCCGCCACGCTGGCACTGATCTTTGTGTTGGTGCTGCCAATCGATAATTACGCCACCCGGACCGGCCTGGCGCCGGCCTGGTGGATGCGTCTGCGCCTCCCCTTGTCAGCGGGCATGGCGATGATGTTCTTGGGTTTCGTCTTGAAATCCTATTGGGGCTGAGGGGATGCAACACCTGTCGCGGGGACTTCTGGGCGCGGTCCCGCCGTTTCAACCGCGCGCCCCTTGGTGGACCGGCGATCTGCAGACCCTCCGCAATGCCCTTCTGCCGGTGCAGCACAGCCCGGCGCTCGACCGCGTCGAGCTCATCGATATCGGCCCGGCCGGACACTTGCGCCTGTCCGTCACCGAGGGCAGCGATCCCGCCAAGCCCGGGGTACTGCTGATCCACGGTCTAGGTGGCTGTGAAGACAGCGCCTATCTGAAGTTCACCGGCCAGGTTTTGGCGCGGGCGGGTCATTGCGTGGCCCGGCTCAATCTGCGTGCGGCGGGTCCGGGCCTGGCCACCAGCCGCGGGCCTTATCATGCCGGGCTGACGGAGGATCTGCGCGCCGCTCTGCGACATTTGAAGGCGCACGCGCCGCGGTGGGCGCTGATGGGATTCTCCCTGGGCGGGCATATGAGCCTGAAACTGGCCGCAGAGCCCAACGTGCCGGACGCGCTGGCAGCGGTCATCGCGGTGTCCGCCCCGCTGGATCTTGCCAACACCGCTGATCGGGTCATGGCCGCCCGCAATATTGTCTATCATAAGCGGATCGTGGCGACCATGCGCCGCTATGCGGCCGCGTGGTTACCCGCTGACGAGCAGGACCGGCTGAAGCGGATCAAGACCGTCAGGGATTTCGATACCGAGATCGTCGCCTCCGCCTTCGGCTTCCATGATGCTGACGACTATTATGCCCAGATGAGCGTGAAGCCGCATCTAGACGCATTGTCGGTGCCCGCCTTGATCCTGCATGCGGTGGACGATCCGTGGATCCCGTTTCAGGATTATCATCGCCCCTGGGGCGCGCAAGCCCCGCTGGACGTTTTGCTGACCCGGCGCGGTGGCCATGTCGGCTTTCACGGCCGCGCCAGCCAGGACCCCTATTACGCGCGGCTGGCGGAGACCTTTCTGGCGCGGATTTAGGCCATTATCGCCGCGCGAGGCACCCGGGCGGTCAGAACCCCATCAGCGACAGCACTTCGCGGCGGGCCTTGGGATCGTCGCGGAACACGCCAGTCATGCGCGAGGTGGTCATGATCACATCGGGCGTTTCCACACCGCGGCAGGTCATGCAGGCATGGGTCGCCTCCAGCACCACGGCCACGCCGGACGGCTGCAGCACCTCCTGGATGCTGTCACCGATCTCAGCGGTCAGCCGCTCCTGGATCTGCAGCCGGCGGGCATAGGCGTGCACCACGCGGGCCAGCTTGGAAATGCCGACGACGCGGTTGACCGGCAAATAGCCAACATGCGCCTTGCCAATGATCGGCGCGATATGATGCTCGCAGTGCGACACGAACGGGATGCCGCGCAGCAGCACGACCTCGTCATAATCGGCGACCTCCTGGAAGGTGCGGCGCAGATAGTCCATTGGATCTTCTTCATAGCCGCGGAAATATTCCTTGAACGCGCGCGCCACCCGGTCCGGCGTGTCCAGCAGCCCTTCGCGGTCGGGATCGTCGCCGGCCCAGCGAATCAGCTCCCGCACCGCTGCGCGTGCGCGTTCCTCGTCGTTCAGATCGTCTCGCATGCTCTACTCCTGCCGGCGGCGCCGCTTGAACAGCGCCGAAACATTCAGGCTAGGCGCGCCATCGGCGAACACCATGCCCTCTACGAACACGATTTCACGGGTGCTGCGAATCACCCGCGCGGTTCCTTCTACCCAGGCGCCCAAGGGCGCGGGCGCGACAAAATCGCTCACCAGACGCAATGTCACGAACGGTGGCGGCGTCTGTTTCAACACCGCCTGCGCCAACAAGATGTCCGCAAAGGTCATCAGCATGCCGCCATGGGCGACACGGCCGGCATTGCAATGCTTGTCCTCCACGCGGAAGCCGCGGGCCCAGCCGGCCTCATCCTCGCGATGATAGATCGGCCCATTCGCCTTGCCGAACGGATTGGATGACCGAATCGGCGCAAACCCCGGCGGCGGCGCGGTCATTCCCGGTCCAGATTGCCGAACATCTCATGCCGGACGAGATCACCCGGCTGCAAACCCAATGTGTCGGCCAAACCGCCTTGCAGTTCGAGCACCGCGCGCACCGGGGCCCCGCTGTGCACCGGCCGATCCGACAACGGCGTGGTCTCCTTGGCGATGCTTTCGATGCGGCCGTCGGCATGCACAAACACCATGTCCAGCGGGATGTAGGTGTTGCGCATCCAGAAGCTGGTCGGCATCACCCGACCATTGTCAAACAGCATGCCGCGGTCAGCCGGCAGATGATCCCTGAACATCAAACCAATGGTCCGCTGGCCCCGCGTGCGGGCCACCTCCACCTGAAAGCGGTGGCGCTGATCGCCGCTGTCGATCACCAGAGGTTCCAGCGGCAGGGATTGAGGCGTTGCGGTCTGCTGATGCCAGCGCGAATTGCCCGGCTGCGTGAGCGCGGGCGCCGGGAGGCAGAGCAGGGCGACGAGAACAAGCAATCTGATCATGGCGATCAGATGCGCGGAGCCGGCGCAGGCGTCAAGCCCGGCCGGTCACAACTCGTCTTGCAGGGCGATCTGCACCACCATCGGGCCCCGCTCGCCCTCGCCAATGCGCACCTTAACCGGCTGACCAGGGATGATGTCTTCAATGCCGGCGCGCCGCAGGGTTTCCATATGCACGAAAATGTCCTGCGTGCCCTCGCCGCGCGAAACGAAGCCGTAGCCGCGCAGGCGGTTGAACCATTTCACCGAGGCGTCGACGAACTGGCCGTTCGCGCTGACGGCGCGGCCATTGCGCTGGCGATGCGGTTCGACATCGGTTTCCAAGGCAGTGGAAAGATCCAACTGCACGATCTTGGTGGCTTGCCGACCGCGCTCGCGCTCAACCGCCTCGCACAACACCGACGTTCCTTCCGGCACCGATCGACGGCCCACTTCCCGAAGAACCGAGAAATGCAGCAAGATATCCGCGCCGCCATCTTCAGGGACGATAAAGCCATACCCTTTGACGGCGTCGAACCATTTGATCGTGCCGCGGACACGCTCCGCAGTATTTTCCTTGTAGGCGTCAGCGGCAAGCTGCGCGCCGTCTCTACTCATGGTGTCGGCTCCCCCTCCAACACGGCACAAAATTCTCGAACCTGGGAACGGCCCGAGACCAATCGAACCGACCACTCACCGAGCGGTTACCATATAATGTCAGATTATCCTGCTTGATGGCAACTGTTGCGGTCATTTACTCAATGAATCGGGCTGGCTGGATGACATTGCGCCCCCAGCTGTGGCTCAGCCTCAACAATGCCGCAGCATGGCGTGGCTGCAAAGCAAGAAGGATCGCCGCCATGAAACTCTCCGGAACCCGGACAATTCCTGCCGCGCGCGAGACTGTGGCGGCTGCCTTGAACGATCCGGACATGCTCGCCGCCTGCCTGCCCGGTTGCCGCAGCCTGACTCGCACCGACGATGGCACATTGCATGCCGAGGTCTTGGCCGCTGTCGGCCCGGTCAAGGCGCTGTTCCGCGGTGATGTTGAAGTCGATGCCACCGGTGCGCCAGCGCACTATCGCCTCAGCGGGCGAGGCCGCAGCACCGCGGGCTTCGCCCAGGGTCATGCCGACATCATGCTTGACCCTGCCGGCGGCGCGGCGACGGCGTTGCAATATGCCGTGGACGCCAAGGTCGGCGGCAAATTGGCGCAGATGGGCAGCCGCCTGATCGATGCGACGGCCAAAAAATATGCGGACCAGTTCTTCCGCTGTCTGGATGCCAAATTGGGCGAGCCGGTCCAATCCGAGTCGCCCGCCGTTGCAACGGCGGCAGAGGTCGCCCCGCCCCGCGGCGGCGTGCCGATGATGCTATGGGCGGGCCTTCTGATCGCGGCGGTCTTGGCGCTGATCGCGTTTATCCTGCTATGAGCGGCGACGACTCGGCGGTCCTGGCGCAGGCCAATCACTGGGCTGAAAGCGGCCAAGGCGTGGCCCTGGCTTGGGTGGTCGAGGCGTGGGGCTCGGCTCCGCGACGCCCTGGCGCGGTGCTTGCGGTGGCCGCCGACGGCCGCTTCGAGGGGTCGGTGTCCGGTGGGTGTGTGGAAGCCGACGTGCTGGCCGCCGCCCAGACCGTCATAGAAACCGGCCAGCCTCAGCTGTTGCACTTCGGCGTGAGTGCGGACCAAGCCTGGGCGGCGGGTTTGGCGTGCGGTGGCCAAATCAGCGTGTTCGTGGAGCCGGTCACGCCGGCGACCGAGCCATGAGCCCGCAGACCCTGCGCGCCCTGTGCGCCGCACAGGCCCAGCGGCAGACGCGCGTGCGGGCGGTTCGCCTGGAAGACGGCCGCGAATGGCTGATCGACCCGGCCACCGAACACTTCCATGATCTGGACTTAGACGCCTCGGCAAGCCGCGCGGTCCGCACCGAACAGGCTCAGACCGCGGAGGTGGACGGCGATGCCTATCTGGTCCACGCGCTCGGGCCGGCCAAGCGGCTTGTGCTCATCGGGGCGGTGCATATCGCAAAGGCCCTGGCCCCGATGGCGGCCGCGATCGGCTTTGAGGTCAGCATCATCGATCCGCGCGGCGCGTTTACCGCCGCCACTGAGTTCGCGCCGGCGCAGGTGGTGGAGGATTGGCCGGACGAGGTGCTCACCCGCACCCCGCTGGATGCGCGGACCGCCCTGGTGACGCTCACCCACGACCCGAAGCTGGACGATGCCGCGCTGATCCCGGCGCTAAGCTCGGATGCCTTTTATATCGGCTGTCTGGGCAGCCGGCGCACGCACCAGGCGCGGCGAGACCGACTGACCGCCCTCGGCCTTGCCGATGCGCAGTTGGACCGGCTGCATGGCCCTGCCGGCCTACCGATCGGTGCGGCGGGACCAGGCGAAATCGCCGTGGCGATCCTGGCCCAGATCGTGGCAGTCTTGCGGGCATGAACTTCGCTTGGGTTTCGGTACGCGCGGCAGCAGGTTTGGTGTTGGCACACCGGCTACCCGGCTGGCCTTACAAGAAGGGTCAGTTGCTGACCGCCGAGCAGTGCCAGGCGTTGCGAGATGGCGGGGTTGAGACGGTGCAGGCCCTGCGTCTGGACCCCGGCGATGTTGGCGAGAATCTGGCCGCCGAAGCCGCCGCGGCCCGACTGGCCCATGACTCGGTGCGGCTCGATCCCGCCACGGCCGGCCGGGTTGATCTGCGCGCCGCCCATGCCGGCCTGGTCCAGGTCGATGCCGGGCAGATCGATGCGCTGAACCGCCTGCATGAAGGGCTGACCGTTGCGACCTTGGCGCACGGGGCGATTGCCGCCCGCGGCCAGCGCGTCGCCACCGTCAAGGTCATTCCCTATGCGCTGCCCGACGCCGTGCTTGACCGCCTACCGGCCGCAGCGCCGGCGCTTCAGGTCGTGCCGTTTCGGGCCCGCGGCGTGTGCCTGATCCTCGGCACGGCTGCAGGACTGAAGGAGGCGCTGCACGACAAGGCTTGCCAACAAATCGCAGCACGGCTGGAGCAAGTCGGCCTGTATTTGAGCGAGGTCCGGCAGGTGCCGCATGAGACCGACGCCTTGCGCGCGGCCCTGGCTTCGACACGCGCACCGCTGATCTTGGTCCTTGGCGCCAGCGCCACCGCCGATCGCGCCGATGTCGCGCCTGCCGCGCTGGTGGCAGCCGGCGGCACGATCGCGCATTTCGGCATGCCGATGGATCCCGGCCATCTCATTCTCACCGGGCGGCTGGACGAGCGGCCGGTGCTGATCCTGCCCGGCTGTGCCCGATCCCCGGCCGCCAACGGCTTGGACCGGGTGCTGGCACGGCTGGCTGCCGACCTGCCAATCGGCTCGGACTATCTGCAGTCGTTGGGCGTCGGCGGGCTCTTGAAGGCACCGCCCCCGCGCGTGCCCAAGCCCGAGCGCCCGGCGGCGATCCTGCTGGCGGCCGGCCAATCGCGCCGCATGGGCGGCCCGGACAAGCTCGTGTTGCCGGTCAGCGGCCGAGCCATGGTGCGCCATGCAGCCGACAGTCTGGCTGCTGCCGGGTCCGATCCGATTGTTGCGGTGGTGGCCGATCGGCATGGCCCGGTTGCCGAAGCGCTGGCCGGAGTGCCGGGCTTGCAAGTGATGCACAATCCCGCGCCGGAGCGGGGCATGGGGGCCTCTTTGGCCTTGGCGGCCGCCGCGGTGCCGCAGGACCGGCCGGTCTTCGTCGCTTTGGCAGACATGCCGAAGATCCGCCCGGACACATTGCAGCAACTCGCCGCACGCCTGGCCGGGATGCCGGCCGCTGGCATAGCGGTGCCCGTTTTCAGGGCTCAGCGCGGCCACCCGGTGCTGTTCGCGCCCCGGCATCTGCCCGCCTTGCGCGCGCTGCACGGTGATCAGGGGGCGCGCGCGGTTTTGCAGGCGCATGCCGATGAAATCATCGCCGTCCCGGTCGACGATCCGGGCATTCACCATGATATTGACGAGCCGGCGGCCTATCAGGCGCTGGTCGATGCGCCTTAATCCATCCCGTCTTCGCGCACCACCTCCAAAGCGTCCGGGTCCGAAGCCCTCAGCACGGCCTGCGCGATCTCATAGCCGATGCCGGCGCGGGCGAACACGCCAAGGGCGCGGCGCCACGCCGCGGCATCCTCCGGATCCAGCGGCACCGCGGCGAAGGGTCCTAAACGTTTGCGCCGTGCCAGGGCGATGGCCGCTTGCCAATCCGGACCGCCGGCGTCGGCGGCGGCGTGCGCCAAATTGGCCAGAACCGTCTGCACCACCGCCTCGGGCACACCACGGGCGGCCAAATCTTGTGCAATCCGGCGGGTTCCGGCGCCGCGGCGCATCAGGGTTTCGGCGCGCCCCTGGGCATAGGCCTGTTCGTCCAACAAGCCCAATTCCGCACAGCGCGCACACACCCGATCGATGCATGCCCGTGCGTCGGCATCGGGCGCGGCGCCATCCGCCGCGCGGCGCAGCTTGCGCTCCAGCACACGCGAGAGCCCGTGACGATTGGTGGCGTAGCGCGCCAGATGGTGGTACGCCGCGCGCAGCAGGCGCTGTTCGCTCATTCCGCTCATGGCCTGACCGGTCATGCCGCCGCCTTGGAAAGGACGCAATGGTCTTGGAACGCCAGCCTGAACCTGTGGATTATCTGGCGCTACTCTCGCTCGCCATTCTGTGGGGATCGGCATTCTTGTTCATCGAACTGGCGCTGCGCAGCTTCGAGCCGTTGACGGTGGCCGGCGGCCGCATCGGCCTGGGCGCTCTCATGTTGCTGGGATTCGCCCTGATCAATCGCTCCTTGGGCGATATCAGCCGGCGCGATCTGGCCTATCTGGCCGCCGGCGGCCTGACCGGCTCGACCGTGCCGTTCGCCCTGGTGGCCTGGGGCCAGCAAGAGGTCACCAGCGCCACGGCTGCCATTTTGATCTCCTTCACCCCCATTGCCACCATGGTGTTGGGCCAGGTGATGACCCATGACGAGCGGATTACCTGGCACCGGCTGGGCGGAGCAGCACTGGGCATCGCCGGCGTGGCGGTGCTGGTCGGCGGACCGGGGCCAGGCACCAGCGCCTGGCGCATGCTGGCGATCGTGGTGGCGGCCAGTTGCTACGGGATCAGCGGGCTGTTGTTTCGGCGGGTGGAGCATTTGCGGCCCTCAGCGACCGCGGGGGCGTCGATGACCTGCGCCGCCGCGGTGATCGTGCCGGCGGCCCTGATTTTTGAGGACCCGTTGGCGGCGGATGCGCGCCTGGACGCAGTGCTTGCCGTGGCCGCCTTAGGCCTGCTGCCGACGGCGACAGCGACCATCATCATGGTGCGATTATTGTATCGCACCAGCGCAACTTTCGTCTCATTTAACAATTTCTTGATCCCTGTCATGGGGTCGATCATGGGCGTGCTCATTCTGGACGAGTCTTTCACTGGCGTGCAGGCTGCGGGCCTAGCGTTCATTTTGGCCGGCCTGGCGCTGGCGAGACGACCGAGACGGCGGGCCAGGCTGGCCTGAACATAGTTTACGTGAAATTTGAATGACAGCCGCGAAAGCAGCGCGAATCCGGCTCCAGCGGCGTCTCACGCGCCTGTTAGCGGCTGGCGAAGAGGGCGAACAGACAGGGAGAAATGGCTTGCACGGGGTTAAGGCAATCGGTAAGGGACCGGTTAGCGCAGGCCGGGGCTTTTGGCCCTGGCACTGGGGTTTTGTTGCGATAGGACAGAAAATGACAGCCTGCGCCGCCCCGTTCGGTTCATTGCTGGTCTAGGTATAGGCGGGCACGCTGTGAGGCCGCACGCAATGGACAGGATGCGGGCTCGTTCGCGCGCCCGGGCATGGCTGCACGACAACAACTATTCGACGGACGCATGGTAGTTTCCCAACAAGATGTCCTAGGCACACCCACGATCGACAGTCTGCCGCGCCGCTTCGCGGACTTCGATACGTTGGTGGATGCACTTGAGTATGCCGCTGAAGGTGTGCGCGGGATCAATATCTTCACGCCGCGTGGGGCTCTGGCCGCCAGCCTGACATATGCGCAGTTGCGCGACCGGGCCGAGGCGCTGGGCCGCCGGCTAACCGCGTTCGGCGTGGCCAAGGGTGATCGCGTGGCGTTGATCGCCGAGACCAGCGCCGACTTCGTCATCGCCTTTTTGGGCTGCCAGTACGCGTCGGTTCTGCCGGTGCCGCTGCCGCTGCCGACCAGCTTCGGCGGCCGGGATGGCTATGTTGGGCAATTGCATCAGCAGATGAAGAGTTGCGGCGCAGCGATGCTGATCGGTCCGGCGGCCATGGCGGATTTGACCGAGGATGCCGGCCGCGGGCTGGATCTGCGCTTCAACGGCGCCCTGGAGGCCTTCGAAGCCCGGCAGCCGGCGGTCGGCGCGCTGGCGCTGCCGAGCCGGAACGATCTGGCTTATCTGCAATATTCCTCCGGCAGCACGCGCTTCCCCCATGGCATCGAGGTGACGCACCGGTCGCTTTTGGCCAATTGCCGCGGTCAGGCGCTGGATGGCGTGCAGCTTGTCGAGGACGACCGTAATATTTCGTGGCTGCCGTTTTACCACGACATGGGCCTGGTCGGATCGTTGCTGACACCGCTGACCAATCAGGTGTCCGCGGATTATCTGGCGACGGAAGATTTCGCCCGCCGGCCTCTGCAATGGCTGCGCCTGATTGACCGCAATCGCGGGACCATCTCCTACAGCCCCACCTTCGGCTACGATATTTGCGCCCGGCGCCTGCGCGGCAGCGAGCCGCTGGATCTTTCCTGCTGGCGCGTCGCCGGCATCGGTGGCGACATGATCCGGCCTGATGTTATGCGGGAATTCTATAAGAGCTTCGCGCCTTATGGCTTCCGGGCGACCACCTTTGTGCCCAGCTATGGCCTGGCCGAATGCACCCTGGCGGTTAGCTTTGCCCCGCTGAGCACCGGCATCGAAGTGGATTTGGTGGAAGAGGATGTGCTGGCCGGCGACCGGGCCTCCCGCCGGATCAACGGCCGCAACGGCCATGGCCGCATCAACGGTCACGGTGCGCCCTACAAGCTGAATGGGGCGGGCGGTATCAACGGGCACCACAATGGCAATGGCAATGGCCATGCGCGCCTGCGCGAGGTGGTGAATTGCGGCAAACCGCTACCGGAATATCAGATCGAAATCCGCGATGAGGATGGCGCGGTCTTGAACGACCGCGAAATCGGCCGCGTGTTTGTGCGCGGTGAAAGCGTTATGCGCGGCTATTTCGGCGATCCGGCGGCAACCCGTCAGGTGCTGTCGGTGGACGGCTGGCTGGACACGGGCGATATGGGCTACTGGTTCAAGGGCAGCCTGTATCTGGTCGGCCGCGCCAAGGATATGATCATCGTCAACGGGCGCAATCATTGGCCGCAGGATATCGAATGGGCCGCTGAACAAGTCCCCGGGATCCGCAGCGGCGATATTGCGGCAATTTCTGTGCCCGGCCGGGATGCCGAGGAAATTCCAACCGTTCTGGTGCAATGCCGTCTGCGCGATGCCGCGGACCGTGCGGACTTCGCCCGCATGATCCGGACCCAGATTCTCAATGCCACGGGCATCGTCTGCCATATTGAACTGATCCCGCCGCGGACCTTGCCGCGCACGTCGTCCGGCAAGCTCAGTCGGTCGAAGGCGCGGGCGCAATATCTGGCCGGCGGCTTGACGGCTCTTGCCGGCTGAGCCCGCCCCGCCCCCGCTTCAACCCGGCGACCGTATTGCCCTGACCGGTGCGACGGGGTTTCTCGGCGGCTATGTGATGGATGCGCTGCTGGCGGCGGGCTTGCAACTCACCGCCTTGGCGCGCCGACCGCAGCCGGAGCGCGCCGGCGTGCGCTGGGTTGAGGGCCATATCAATGATCAGCAGGCATTGATCGAGTTGGTCCGCGATGCCCATGGCCTGATCCATGCCGCCGGGATCGTTCAGGCTCGACGGAAAGTCGATTTTCTGGTCACCAATATGGGCGGCACGGCCCGGCTGGCCTTAACGGCGAGCATCGCTGAGGCGCCGGTGCGCCGCGCCATCCTGATCTCCAGCCTGGCCGCGCGGGAGCCGCGGCTGAGCGCCTACGCCGCCAGCAAGCGGGCGGCAGAGCATATCTGGCACACGCTGCCGGAGGCGACCCGCAGCGTCATTGTGCGGCCACCGGCGATCTACGGCCCCGGCGACACCCAGGTGATCAAGCTGATCGAAGCCGCACAGCGCGGCTGGCTGCCCGCCCCGGCTGGACGCAATGCCCGCTTCTCGCTGATCCACGCCGCCGACGTCGCCGCGGCCACCGTGGCCCTGCTGACAGCGCACGAGCTGCCCGAGGCCCCGGTGGAACTGTCCGACCCGACCGAGACCGGCTATTCCATGGACGAGGTGGCCGGCCTGATCGGCGCGCGGATCGGCCAACGGCCTCGGCTGATCCCGCTGCCACGCTGGCTGGTGCGCCTGGCCGGATTGGCCAATGAAACCGCCGGGCTGATCCGGGGTCGCACCGTGTTTTTCACCCACGGCAAGGCGCGGGAAGTCACGCACAAGGATTGGGTCGCACAGGCGCCGGGCAATCGCGCCATCCACGGCTGGCAGCCCAGGATCGATCTGTCCGCCGGGCTTGACACCATCACAGACGAGACAACCGGCCAGAAGCGGCCTTGACCAAATGCGACGCTTCATGGTTTTGAGACGGCTTGGTCCTGCCGGGCGAGGTTCAAGCCCTCCGCCCGACCTTCTGAAGCGCCTGGCCTATGCGGTGCGGACGCCTCAGCCCCGTTCCTGGCACGGAAGCCCAATGACCCAAAACAGCGTCGACACCGAAACGGTCTATCAGCGCATCTGTACGCTCATCGAGCCGTTTAACCGCAAGGGCGTGCCTTTAACACCGCAGACCACCTTCGCTGGGGATTTGGACCTGGACTCGCTGACGGTGATGGACCTGGTGGCAGCGATCGAGGATGAATTTGATATTGTGCTGCCGATCAACCGCCTGCCCAATCTGGAAACCATCCAGCAGGTCGCCGAAGAGGTCGCAGCGATTGTAAGGGCACGCTGATATGGACCTGTTCTCGAAATTCGATCCGATTTTGGATGAGCGCGAGACCCTGCTGGCCGATGGCGGCACCGATCCGTTCCAGATCGTCATGGACGAGGTTGTGTCCGAGACCGAGGCGGTGATCAACGGCCGCCGCACCATCCTGGTCGGCACCTATAATTATATGGGCATGACCTTCCACCCTGAGGTGATCGCCGCGGGCAAGCAGGCGTTCGACGACTATGGCACCGGCACCACCGGCAGCCGCGTGTTCAACGGCACCTATCGCGGGCACAAGGAGTTGGAAGAGGCCCTCAAGGCGTTTTACGGCACCGCCCATGCCATGGTGTTCTCCACCGGCTATCTGGCCAATCTGGGCATCTGCTCCACCTTGACCGGCCGCGGCGACTATATCCTGATCGACGCGGACAGCCACGCCAGCATCTATGACGGCTGCGCCATGGGCCAGGCCGATGTCGTGCGCTTCAAGCACAACAGTGCGGAGGATCTGGCCAAGCGCCTGCGCCGGCTGCCGCCGGATGCAGGCAAATTGGTGGTGCTGGAAGGCGTCTATTCCATGTTGGGCGACCGTGCCCCATTGAAGGAATTGGTGCCGGCGGCCAAGCAGGCTGGCGCCATGGTTCTGGTGGACGAAGCCCATGCCATGGGCTTCATCGGAGACAATGGCCGCGGCGTCACCGAGGCGGAGGGCGTGGAGGACCAGGTCGATTTCGTGCTCGGCACCTTTTCCAAGAGCGTCGGCACGGTGGGCGGCTTCTGCGTCTCCAACCATCCGAAATTCGAGGTGCTGCGGCTGGTCTGCCGGCCGTATATCTTCACAGCGTCGCTGCCGCCCTCGGTCGTCGCCAGCGCCAAATGCTCGATTGATCTTTTGTCCGGCCAATCGGATCGGCGGGCGCGTCTATGGGCCAATTCCCGCCGGCTGCATGCTGGCCTGAAGGCCGCCGGCTTCACGCTCGGCACCGCAGACCCTGAGAGCGCCATCCTGGCCGTGGTGATGCCGGACATGGCCACCGCCTTCGCTATGTGGCAGGCCCTGATCGGCCTGGGCGTCTATGTGAATGTCGCACGCCCGCCGGCAACGCCCATGGGCATGGTGCTGCTGCGCTGCAGCCTGTGCGCGTCCCACACGCCAGACCAGGTGGACACCATTTTGGAGCGCTTTCAGGCAGCCGCCGCGCAGGCCGGTCTGGAGCTCAGCGCACCCCGCCGCGTCTCCGCAGCTGAATGAACAGGCCGATACCGGCCAGCACCGGCAACCGGCGCATCCACGGCCGAATGATGACCTGCTCGCCGCTGTGCCGGGCGATCTTCCAGGCCAGATAGTCCAGCCCCATTTGCACCGTCGCCGCGGCCTTGATCAGGTGCACAAGATGCCGAAGCCGGCCCAGCCGCCGGCGCCACGCCCAGCGATCGGTCCGCGCCGGCTGCAACGGCTGCGCCGCCCGCTGGCCGAGAGCGGCCTGCAACCGACGGTAATGCAGCGGCTCAGCGGTGATTAGCCGGCCGGGCTGGTCGGCGCGCTCGGCCCGCCATTCGCAGGCATAACAGGCCGCCAAGCCCGCCTGCCACGGATCGGGCGCCGCCAAGTCCGCCGCAGCCGTCCAGAAACGGTCTGCGCACACGGCCAACCCGTCCTCCATATCGGCACGCGCTGACTCCGCCAGCACGATCAGGCGGCACGGCTGCACCAGCCGACCCCAAAGCGACGGCAGAAAAGCCTGGGACAGGGCCTGGAACTGCCGAAGCGACAGGATCGCCACCTTCGCTCGCAGCCGCTGTCCGGCATGTTCTGTGGTGTGGAAATAGATGGTCGGCGGCAGCCAGGCGTGCCACGCCCGCCGCAGCGGCTGACCCGGCCAAAGTGAGCGCCAATCCCCAACCACCACATAGAAATCGGCAA
The DNA here is from genome assembly GCA_050331575.1 of Rhodothalassiaceae bacterium. Lineage (GTDB taxonomy): Bacteria > Pseudomonadota > Alphaproteobacteria > Sphingomonadales > Rhodothalassiaceae > JBHJGS01. Next base: position 44,391 of record JBHJGS010000036.1, read on the forward strand.
TGGCCTCGGGGTCGGCTCCGGTGCGCAGCCAGGAGCCGTAATGGATCAGGGCGACAGCTGCTGGAAACCGCTTCGCGAGACTGTCGCAAAGGGCGGTCACGGCGGGATCGACCGGTCGGGCCGCCGCCGCGGCTATAACGCCACGAAGCGCAGGGTCGGGCCGCATGACAGCACCACGTCGCCGGTCGGCAGATAGACCTCACCATCAAGAGTGATCGGCTCCCGGCCCTTGATGACCATGCGGTGGGCGCTTGTCACGCAGGCGGCACTGGCAGGCAGACTGTCGAACCGCCCGCAGATAAGCGCCAGGGTGGCAGACGCCAGCGCGCGCGGGCTCTGCCGCACCGCCGACAGACGAAAGCCGGCGGCCGCGGCGGGGCCGAACGGACTGAGACCGAACAGCAAGCGTTCCAGCCCGGTTGCCAACACCAGGGCAAACCGGCCCGCTTCGGCGCGTTCGCCGGGAATGATCAAGGCCATTCGGTCCGAGCGGAGCGGTGAGCGTGCCGGCGCACGCAGCGAGGCCAGGATCAGCACCAGGATAGCCAATGCATTCGCCAAACTGCTCGGCAATCGCCGCCTATAGAAAGTGCGGCGGCACCACAGCATGCCGCGCACGATGCCGGCGCTGCCGAAAAACAGGCCCAAGCGCCGATCCTCACCCCAGCGCAAATCGATCAGCCGGCGCGGCACCAAATGCGCCTCCAGCAGACCCTTATCATTCAACGCCGCCAAGCGGCGCAGCATTGCGGCGCGATCCCGCCGACTGCCCAGATCCGCCGCGATCATGTTGGTTTTGCCGCCGGACAAGATGGCGATCGGCGGCACGCGATCGAATGGGCGGCCCAGGACCAGGTCGGTCAGCACGGTTTGAACCGTCCCATCGCCGCCATTGATTACCAAAAGCGCCACGCGGGCTTGCGCCAAGCGCTCCAATGCTGCGGGAATTGAGGCGGCGTCCTCAACGATTTCATGAATGAAGCGGGGATCGTTTAGGGTCACGGCTTGGATAGGCTCGACGCCGCGTGCGTTGCGGCTGGCAGCCCGGTTGGTCAAAACGCCGATGCGGCGGGGTGGCTGGATCGCTCGATCAGGCGATGGCTGGACCTGTAACATCGACGGTGTCACACCTCGTGCTGAAAGATCCGCGCGGCACCCCAAACCCTCGGCCGAACGCCGCCGGCCGCGCGAAGGTCATGATTTTGTCACAGTATCGGTTCCGTCAACCCGGCCACGCAACCGAGACCTTCCAGAAAAAGCACGGCATGGCCCAAAGTCCAAGACGATCCGAGCGTGCCGACCTGTTTCGTGCCGACCTGTTTCGCGCTGGCTGGCCCAAAGCGCTGGCCGGCCGGCTCGGCGCCGGGGTTGAGGCGGTGAGCCTGCCCGTCTTGATTTGGCTTTATGGTCCGACCCTGTTCGGCCTGTATGCCGCGGCGTGGGCGGCGGTGCGGCTGGCATCGGTGATCTGCGAAGCCGGTGCGGGTCCGGCGCTGCAGCGTTTCGGCGGGCTGCAACCGGCCGCCGTGCGTCGGGCCATGACCAGCCGCGCCCTCAGCCTGGCCCTGCCGCTGTGCCTTGGCGTGGTCATCCTTACAGCGATCGCCGGGCCGGCCGTGATTGCCCTGCTGCCGCAGGCCGGGCTGACGCCGGACCAGCATCGCCGGCTTATGGCCCTGGCGCTGGTCTGGTTGCCTTTGTGGACGGCGCTGGAGATCGTCACGGCGGCCCTGCGGGCCGGCGGTGGCTTCGGGCCGGAGCTGCGCGTGCGGCTGCTCTACGAGCAAGGCAGCCGCCTGGCCGGAGCGATTGGCTTATGGGCGCTGGGCTGGACGGTCGCAGGGCTGTTTCTAGCGCCGATCGTGTCGATCAGCGTGGCTCTGGCCTTGGCGTTGCGGCCGCTGCTGGCCGCTGAGCCTGCGGCCGCCCCTGCCCCGGGACTGCGCCGGTTCGGGCTGGTGATGATGCCGGCGGTGGTGATCCGTCGGCTGATCAGCGAGGCGCCGGTCCTGATCCTGGGCGTCGTCAGCGGCGCGGTGGCGGCCGGACTGTTCGTGCTGGCCCGCAAGCTGGCCAGCGCGGTGCAGCTGCTGACCCGATCCTCCGACCATGTGGTGGCCCCTCTGGCGGCCGGGCAACCGGCCGAGGCGCAGGCGGCCCTGGGGCGGCAGGCCCTGAGCCGGGCGCTATGCTATGGCCCGCCCCTGGCAGCCGTGCTGCTGGGGCTGGCACCGGTCATCTTGCCCCGGCTGGACCCGGCCTATGCCGGCGGCACCCTGGTCGTCGCCGTGCTGGTCCTGGCGCGCCTGGCTGAAGCGCTGACCGGGCCAGCCCTGGCCCTGGTTGAGGTGGCCGGGCGGCCGCGCCAACCGCTGCTCCTGGCGCTAGCCGCCTTGGCGGTGCTGTTGCTGCTGAGCGGCCTGCTGATCCCGCCCCTGGGCGCGCTGGGCGCGGCGATGGCCAGCCTGGCCGCGGGGGTGAGCGCACCGCTGCTGGCTTTGGGCCTGTTGCCATACCCGCTGCACCAACGTGGCTTTGTGCGGGCGCTGGCGCCGCGGCTGATAGGCTTGGCGGCTTTGGCGGCCATGGGCTGGACGCTGGCGGAGCCGATGCCGCTGGTGGCCGCGACCGCTGTGCTGATTTTGGGCGGCGGCTGGGCATTGATTGCCGCGCGCCAGCGCTTATCTTGCAGTGCACAAACTGTCACAGGGGCTTGAGAGCCGCCCCGGATTGCTTGTCAGCCCCCGATGCAACGCTTATGCGGGGCAAGACGTAAAATGACAGACGAGAAAAGAGAGGCGCGCCCTATGTCCGTGTTCGCCCGGCGAGATTTCTGGACCAAGCAGACGCATTATCTGGACCGGATGGGTTTCAAGGAGTTGATCCCGGCTTTCTTCCAGCATTACACCATCCAAACCTATCTGGCCCTGGCGGTTTTGAGCGTTTCCCTGGCCGCTTGGGCAGGCGTGGCCTTGCTGGCGCAGATCGGCATCATCGCCGCCGTGCTGATCGTCTATCCGCTGGTCTGGTATATCCTGCATCGCTTCGTCCTGCACGGAACCTGGATGTTCAAGATCAAGTCCATGGCGTCCTTGTGGAAGCGCGTCCATTATGACCACCACCAGGATCCGCACAATCTGGAGGTGCTGTTCGGCGCGCTCTATACCACCCTGCCGACCATCGCCGCGGTGACGCTGCCGATCGGTTGGCTGTTCGCCGGCTGGCCGGGCGCGGCTTATGCTTTCGGTGCCGGCATGGTGTTTACCGTGTTCAACGAATTCGTCCACTGCGTTCAGCATTTGTCGATCAAGCCGAAGAACCGCTTCTTGAAGGCCATGAAGCAGCGTCACATGGCGCACCACTTCCACCACGAGAAGGGCAATTACGGCATCACCGACTTCACCTGGGACCGGCTGTTCGGCACCTTTTACCGGCGCGAAGACCGCCCGCACAAAAGCCGCACGGTGTTTAATCTGGGCTATGACCGGGAGATGGCGGCGCGCTATCCCTGGGTGGCGGAGCTGTCCGGCGGCGTGGGTGAGGGCCATCCGCGCGACCGTCGGCCGAGCTGACCGCCGTGGCCGCCGACCTGGCGGTTCGACCGGTCACAAACCGGTCGGACCTGTGGGCGTTTCTGGACCTGCCGTTTCGCCTCTATGCCGATGATGGCAACTGGATCGCGCCGCTCTACCGTGAACGCTATGACGCGCTGAACCCGCGCAAAAACCCCTATTTCGAGCATGCCGAGGTGCAACTGTGGCTGGCCGAGCGCGACGGCCGGCCGGTCGGCCGACTATCGACCCAGATCGATCGGCTGGCGCGCGAACGCATCGATCCGGGTTTGGGCCATTTCGGGTTGTTTGAATGCGACGACGACGAGGCGGTCGTCAGCGCCTTGTTCGAGACCGGCGAGGCCTGGCTGCGCGAACGCGGCACCACCGCGGTGACCGGGCCGTTCAATCTGTCGATCAACGAGGAATGCGGCCTGCTGGTTGACGGCTTTGACACTCCGCCCTTCATCATGATGCCGCATGGCCGACCGGCCTATGATCGGCTGGTCACCGCCCAGGGCTATGCCAAGGCGCGCGACCTTTATGCCCTCGACCTGGACTTGGCACCGGGTTTCGGCCCGCGTATCCGCCGCATCGTGGCAGCAGCCAAGCGCAATCCGCGCATCCGCAGCCGCCAGGTGGATCTGGCGCGGCTGGAGGAGGATGTGCGGATCATCTTCGACATCTTCAACGATGCCTGGTCGGACAATTGGGGCTTCGTGCCGATGACCGACAAGGAATTGGCTCATGCCGCCAGCCAATTGCGCCCGCTGATCGCGCCCTATCGCTGCCAGATCTGCTATTATGATGATGAGCCGGCCGCCTTCATGCTGGCCATCCCCGATCTCAACCATGCAATTCGGGATTTGCGCGGGCGGCTGCTGCCTTTGGGCTGGGCCAAGCTGGCCTATCGCTTGTTGCTGAAGGGTCCGACACAGGTGCGCGTGCCGCTGATGGGCGTGCGCAAACGCTTTCGCGGCACGCCGGCCTCTGCTGCCATGGCGCTGATGCTGATCACCGACATCCGTGATGACTGCTGGGCCAACGGCATCCGACGCGGCGAACTGGGCTGGCTGCTGGAGGACAATCACGGCATCCATAATCTTTTGGCGCCGCTGGGAGCTGACCGCTACAAGACCTATCGTCTCTATCATAAGGCGCTTGGCTGAGCGCATGAAAACGGCGCCATCGGGGGGCCCGATGGCGCCTGAATTTCGCCCCTCCCCAGAGACGCGACCAAGCCGGCCTGAGGGCGGATCAGTCGTCGCGGTAGATCTTTTCCATGCGCTCGTGGCGCTCTTGGGCTTCCACCGTCATGGTGGCGATGGGCCGAGCATCCAGACGCTCCAGGGAGATCGGCTCACCGGTGATTTCGCAATAGCCATATTCGCCTTCATCGATTCGGCGCAACGCCGCGTCGATCTTCGCGACCAGCTTGCGCTGCCGGTCGCGCGTGCGCAATTCCACAGACCAGTCGGTCTCTGACGACGCCCGGTCTGCCAGATCTGCTTCCTTCAGCCCCTCTCTTTGAAGATGCGACAAGGTTTCGCGCGATTCTCGCAAGATCTGCTCCTTCCATTCCAGCAGCTTGCGGCGGAAATACTCCACCTGTCGCGCACTCATGAATTCTTCGTCCGGCGCAGGACGATAGTCACTCGGCAACTCAATGGCCATAACGCTCTCCGCCCGATTGACACGATAATGCCAGCCTCGGACGCCCAACCGCGCCAGGCGCGCACGGGCGCCCACGGACCGCCCTCCCTCAGATCTCCCGGGCAGGCCGCGCGCGCCTTATAGTGCGTGCTCTCCCGCACAGCAAGTCCTAACAATTCTGCTAAACAGCTGTAACGGAAACCTTTTGTCGTTAAGGGGGATTTGGTGTCACAGCGTCCTTGTTCCGGCGGTCCGGCGCCGGCCAGGGAGCGCTCTGGGCGTGCTCTGGGCGTGCTCTGGGCGTGCGCCGGGACCGCTCCGGACGCACTCTGGGCGCGTCTGCACAAACGGGTTCGAAACAGTCCTATCCTTGTGGGACTGGGCGTGTGACTGGGGGTGGGACTGGGTGCTGCCTCCACAGCGCCATGACCGCGGCGTCTTCAGATCCGGGACAATTTGGCCAGTTCGACCTCGGCGCGCAATTCGATCTCGTCGAGGATACCGGCCAGGCGCGGATCCAAAAAGCTATCGCGACGCTGCCGCGCCATATGCGCCAAGCGTTCCAACCGATCCTTCGGGATCGCGCCCATCAACAAGCCGACGCGAACCTCTTCCAATAGATCCAGCAGGTCCCTGGCATGGGACAGCGCCCGCTTTCGCGCCTGTGAGTCATCGCGGCCGGCTTCCTGCACCGCCAGAAGGGCGTCCACGGAGGCGACCGGGCCGGTCCGGCCCAATGGCGCGGCCGCCTCAGCACCTTGGCCTTCTTGCACCTCAGGCGCGAAACCGCCGCCCTCGGCAGACCCGCGGCCGGACTTTTTGACCGATGAGGACGGCCCGGAGCCGCTCGTACGCTGCACTTTCATGCTGTTGAGTCTACGCGTCGGAGGAAAACTCGGCAAGCCCCTCACCGCGAAGGGCAAATTCGACCGGGTACGGGCCGCCCCGAGCCGGCCCCGAACCGGCCCCGAGCCGGCTGAACCGCGCGAACCGGTCCTGCGGCGCTTGGCACGATCCTCGCATGGCGGTCAGGCGAGATGTTCGCACTCCATTACCAGAAGGCCGCAGACGCGATGCGATCCGACTTGAAACGTTCAAAGCGCCTGATCCTGTCCGCCCTGGGCATATTGTGTTTCATAACGGGCATGACCGTGCCCGCAGACGCAGCCCAGACGCGCATCAAAGACATAGTTGATGTGGAAGGGGTGCGGGAGAACCCGCTGGTCGGCTACGGCCTGGTAACGGGCCTGGACGGCACCGGCGACCGCTTGATCAACGTGCCCTTCACTCAGCAGGTGCTGACGGCCATGTTGGAGCGGCTGGGCACGAACATCCGCGACTTTCAGGGCCAGATCAATCTGGGCAATATCGCGGCGGTGATGGTCACCGCGGAATTGCCGCCGTTCGCGCGGCCGGGCAGCCGCATCGACGTCACCGTCTCCTCGTTGGGCGACGCCAATTCCCTGCGCGGCGGCGTGCTCTTGGCCACGCCGCTGATGGCTGCTGATGGCGAAGTTTATGCGGTGGCGCAAGGATCGGTGGCCGTGGCCGGCTTCACAGCGCGTGGGGCCGCCACCCAGATCACCCAGGGCGTCCCGACGTCCGGCCGGATCGCCAGCGGCGGCATCGTCGAGCGCGAGGTGCCGTTCCAGTTCGACGAGCTGGTGGGGGTCAAGTTGGCGCTCAAGAACCCCGACTTTACAACGGCCAAGCGGATCGAGATGGCGATCAACGAGCATTTCCAAGGGGCGGTTGCTCAGGCCAAGGATCCCGGTACGGTGCAGCTCTATCGGCCCGCCGGTTATCCGCTGAGCCTTCTGGAAATGGTCGTAGCGGTGGAGCCATTGGTGGTGCAGACCGACCAGCCCGCCCGCGTGGTCATCAATGAGAAAGCCGGGATCATCGTGATGGGCTCGGACGTGCGTGTCTCCACGGTGGCGATCGCGCAGGGCAATCTGACCATCCGCATCACCGAAACCCCGGTTGCCTCGCAGCCGGCACCTTTTGCCGATCAAGGGGAAACGGTGGTGCTACCGCGGACCGACATTGAGGTTGATGACCAATCGGAAAACCGGCTGGCCGTGGTGGAAAGCGGCGTGTCCCTCCAGCAATTGGTGGACAGCTTGAATGCCCTTGGGGTTGGCCCGCTGGACATGATCTCGATCTTGCAGGCGATCAAGTCCGCCGGGGCACTGGAAGCGGAGATCGTGGTTCAATGATGGAAGCGATGACAATGCCGGCGGGCGGCGTGGCCATGGCCGGCCTGGAGCGCGGCGAAGCGCAATTGGAGCGCAGCCGTCTGACACTGCAAGGCGCGCAGGACAAGGACAGCCTGCGCCGGGCCGCAGAAGAGTTTGAGGGTCTGGTCCTGGGCCAGATGCTGGCCCCGATCGTCAACACGGTGCCGACCGATGGTGTGATGGGCGGGGGCCATGCGGAGACGGTGTATCGCTCCTTCCTCGTCGATGAGATCGGCAAGGCCGTTTCGCGCGCCGGCGGTGTCGGCATTGCCGATATGGTCTATGAACAATTCATCAGCATGCAGGAGAGGTAATCAGGCCATGAGCGAGGTGTCTGCGCGTAAGCTGGACGAAATCGCCGCGCCACCGGGTCTGCCCGGTCCGGTGCAATCCTTCGTTAAGATCACCCGGCAGTTGGCGGGGCTATTGGAGCGCGAAACCGAACTGCTGCAGACCAAGCGCCCGAAAGAGGCGCAGGCGCTGCACGGAGAAAAGGCCCGGCTGACGGCGGAATATCGAAAGCTGCTGAGCATTCTGCGCATCAACGAAGGGCGATTGCTGGGCGATGTGCAAAGCGCGGCGCGCACATATCTGAAGCGGGTGACCGAGGCATTCCGGGAAGTGCTGGCCGCGCATGCCCGGCTGGTGATGCGGCTGCGCTATGTCTGTGAAGGCATTGTCAACGCCATCGGCGAAGAGGCTGCCAAACAAAATCAGCAGACGGTGACCCATTACGGCCGGGATGCGCGCTTGCATAACGGCTATGGCCGCAGCGCCCCGGCCCGCAGCTTGTCCATCGACGCCCGGATCTAACGGCGCCCTCACCCAGCCACACCCAGCGCCCGGCGGCAGGCAAAGCCCGTCGGGCGCCTTGGTGCAACGGGCGACCGGTTCGCTTACGCCCGATCACGGATCTGTCGATGAATCTTTGCCATGGCGGCGGGCCGCTCCGGACGGTCAGCTAGGGCATGAGCCGATCAATCGCGCTCGCGATTGATCGGATGACAAGGCCCACCTTCGAGGGAGCGAGCAACTTTATCCGACCGATGACTATCGCTCCGCGCATCCGATCGGTCAGACGTTGCTTTAGCCTTGCGCTGCGGGAGGGTATCATCGGCTTGGTGCCACTGCGCCGGACGGGCAGGCCCCGCGCCCAATGGCCCGACGGATGGATGCCCCCCAACCGGGCCGGCTGCTTCCACGCCCTGCTGACCGACAAAGGGCGTCGAACGCTGACAGGCCGTTTGCCCGCGGCCTGCACGGGCCTGCCGGTGGGCCAGCCGTTGCAGCCCCAGCCAGCCTGACAAAGAGCTCTGATAGAGGCACCTGACGGAGGCATACGCCCCGGCACGTGTCACGATATCTGCCGGCAGAGACGGCCCAACGGACCGGCCGCCCAAACAGCCGGCCCACACACGCAGCCTCAGGCAATCGCTGGTCAAGCGCCCACACCGTGCGATCCAGATTGGCCGGACCGAGCGGATCGACGTCGCTGATCGACGTCTTTGAGGGCGGACAGCTTTATCCGACCAATCGCCACGGCGATCGGTCGGATCAGATTTCTGGTCGCTACGCGCTTACGCGAACAAGCTTAGGATCACGCTTGGTGCGGAGTTGGCGATAGATAAGGCCTGCGTGCCCAACTGTTGCTGCACCTGAAGCGCTTGGAGGTTGGCACTCTCTCGAGCCAGGTCAGCGTCGACCAAATTGCCGATCCCGACTTCGATGGTATCGAGCAATTCCTGTGTAAACAGTCGCTGCCGATCCAGCGAGGCCGCGCCGGCGCCGAAATTGGTCAAGACGTCGGACAGGTTCGCGATGGAATTGTTGATCGAAGTGATCAACGACTGCGCCTCGGCCGCCGACGTGAAGGTGGAGTTGTCCGCGAGTTCGATGACCGGTCCCGGCGCGGCGGTCAACTGCAGGGTCTGGTGCGACACCACGATTGTGTTCGTGGCATCCGCATTGGTAATCGCACTAATGATGTCTGCGGTTGCCGTGCTGACGAGATTGGTCCCGTTGAATTCGGCATTGGCGACGATGATGTTGATCTGGTCGCGCAATGCTTCGTAATCGAGTTGCAGGGCGTCGCGGCTTTCCTGGTCCAGGCCGACATCCGCGGCGGCCACCACCCGCTCTTTCATATCGATCAGCAGGTCCTGAATCGATTCTGAGGCGGCAATACCGATATCCAGCGCACTGATCGCACGATCCAGGCTGGTATTCACCGCCAAGAAGCCTTCAAATTCGGCACGCAGATTTTGCGCAATGGCGAACACGGCCGCATTGTCTTCGGCGCTGCGGATCTCCAGCCCCGAGTTCACGCGGTTCTGGGTTTCTGCCAAATCGATATTGGTCAGCGTCAATTGCTGCAATGCATCCAATGATGGCGCATTGGTGTTCACCGAGAAATTCAAAGCCATGATGATTCTCCTCAGGCTCGTTTCGAAGCCGCGCGCAGGCGCGTCCGTCGTCCGAGGCCTGCTAAGCACCTTTCGTGCCAAATCTCGGTTCTATGCTAACGCTTTGATTTATAGAGATTTTTTCTGAACCCTGCGGGCCGGTGAGACAAACAGGGATGATTCTTTTGCCAGGCGAAGGCGGCAAATACCGCCCAACAAGAATATCTGAAAAAAGAAAGGGGCCCTTGATCAGGGGCCCCTTTCATTTGGCTTGAACCGCCCTTCTGGCGGTGGCTGATCGGTCCTAGCTAAACAAGCTCAACAACACCGACGGGGCAGAATTGGCAATTCCTAGGGCAGCCAGACCCAATTGTTGTTGGACCTGGGTCGCCTCCAGATTTGCCGCCTCCCGCGCCAGATCTGCATCAACGAGATTGCCGACACCGACATTGAGCGTATCTGACAAGAGCTGCGAGAACTCTATCTGCAGATCGATCTGCTCGGCACCGGCCCCGAAGCTTGCCAGCACATCATTCAGCCCGGTAAAGGCCAACATGACCTGGTCAAGCGCCGTCTGGGCCTCTGCGGCACTGACGAAACCGGTTTGGAGAATACCCAATCCGGTGACCGTCAGATCCGCACCCGCCACATCGATGGTATTGACCGCATTGCCGTCGACAATCGCACTGATATTGTCCGGCATGGCCGAAACGATATTGGTGCCATTGAAGTCGGCTTGCGCCACCACAGCGTCGATCTGGGCCAGGATCGCCGTGAAGTCGTCATTCAACGCATCACGCGATTCCGCATCCAGACTGACATCGGTTGCAGCGGTGGCAACCTGTTGCGCCATGATCAGCAGGTTCGAGATCGTCTCCCCTGCCTGTATGGCGACATCCAGAGCGCTTCTTGCCCGGTCAAGGCTCTGATCCACCGCTCTCAACCCGCCGAGATCGGCCCGGATATTTTGCGCAATGGCAAAAATTGCCGGACCGTCCTCGGCACTGGCCACTTCCAGGCCGGTCGAGACGCGATCTTGTGTCACCCCCAATTCAATGTTGGTGCGGGTCAGGCTCTGCAAGGCAATCAGGGCTCCGGGGTTGGTCAGGACCGAAAAATTCAGCGCAGTCATCAAGTTCCTCCATTCTGGACGAGACGAGCAATCGCCATTCAGGCGGCCCGGAGCCTTCGGCTCGGCTTCACCAAAGCAGGAACAGTGCCAGAATCAAAAAGCGCCGGCCCCCTGCGAGGAGGCCGGCCCTTTGATGATGACGTCCAGATTAGAACAGCGACAGAAGCGCGCTGGGTGCTGCGTTGGCGATCCCCAACGCCGTGAGGCCGAGCTGTTGCTGCACCTGCAGGGCCTGCAACTCTGCGCTCTCCCGCGCCAGGTCCGCATCGACGATATTGCCGACACCGACGGTGAGCGTATCCTGCAGATTGGTGAAGAACTCGGCCTGCAATTCGATCTGCGTTGCAGCGGCTCCTAATTGCGCCAGGCGCGTATTCAAGCCGGTCGCGCCCTCGATAGCGGCATCAATTTCGGTGATGGCGGATTGCGCACTGGCGGCAGACCCGAATTGGCTATTGGTGATGTTCAAGCCGGTGGCACCGGTGGACAAGTCGATCCCGTCGACCAGAATATTGTTCGCGGGCGAGACTGTCCCGAGCGGAGGGCCGGCCAAGCCACCGTCCAAGCTGATCACCGCGCTCACCACATTGGTCGCGTTAGTGTTGACGACATTAATGCCATTGAATTCCGCGGAATTCACAACCGAGTTGATCTGCGCCAGGATGGCTTGGAAATTGTCCTGCAGGGCATCGCGGCTTTCTTGGGCCAAGCCATTGTCCGATGCTGCCAAGGCCAAGCCGCGGGCTTCGATCAACAGGTCAGAAATCGTTTCGCCAGCTTCAATCGCCACATCCACGGCGCCGGCGGCATTGTCCAAGCTCGATTGGAGCGCATCCAGACCGCTGATGTCAGCGCGGATATTTTGCGCAATGATAAAGCCGGAACTGCTATCTTCGACCCCGGAGATCGCCAGGCCAGTTGAGACGCGGTTCTGCGTGATGGCCAGTTCGCGGTTGGTGGCGGTCAGCGACTGCAGCGCGATGAAGGCGCCGGGATTGGTGTTCACGGAAAGAGCCATTTTCGGCACTCCTCTGCTTCGAGAGATGATACGAGCGTTTTGCTCGCTGGGGCGTTGTGCCCACGCCAGCCTCTAAGCAGAACCCGTGCCAACAATCGGCTTTTGCCGAAAAATCAAAGAAACTTTCGATAAAATAAGAGGTTAGCCCAGGCCGTCCGACACTATGGCGATGAGGAATGACCCGGCAAATTCTGCCGATTAGGCAAAAGGTACCTATCCCGGCCCTTGCCTGTAGGAAAAAAATTCCTACCCCGCAAAGCAGGCTAAACAAACAGATTTTGGGAGATTTCTATCTCGATGGCCTGTTCGAGGCCGCGCGCGAGCCGTTTTGGCCTGCGACTAACGATGCGCTTCTACGCAACTTACCTTATACTCTGATGAGGCGCCAAAAGCAAGCCTCGAGCCCTTGAGTCTGATCGAAGCCGTTTGGGAACAATGCAGTCGCTTGAGCGGATCAATTCGGCCCTGCCGCCCCTATCGCTGATGAGAAGGGGCGGTTCGGCCCAGCGATGCACTGCTAAGGGCCCAGATTGATCGAAGAGGGATCACTGGTCTTTCAGCTAAAGCAGCAGGCATGCAAACCACGCCGCTGCCAAGCTGGGTCGACGGGAAACGCGCTGTCCAACTGATCGGCTAGCCGGTAGGTGTTCGATGGATTAGGCGGTTTCGTCGAGCACCAAGCCTTCCACGTCGCGGATCGCCCGAACCACGCGCAGCAATTCCTCCGGCGGAAACTGCCGCAGGACTTCTGAGGTATCGCTATCGATCACCTGGTAGACGAAGCGATCGGTTTCCTCATCGAATAGGATTTCCAGTTCGCCCCCCTCGGTGAAACCACCGATCAGGCCGTCGATCACAGTCGCGGCCTCTTCAAGCGGATCGAAGGGCGGCGGCAATTCCGTCGTAGGTTCCGGTGCGGACCGGACCGGCGCTGCGGGAGGTGCCGGCGCGCTGGCTAGCCCCAACTCCGCTTCCGCGGCCAAGGCCAGCGGGTCTTCAACCGGGTCCAAACCGGCGGGCGCCGGCGGCGCCGGCTGCGGCGTCGGGGCGCTGGTCGGCTCCGTTGCCGGCACGATTAAGCTGGAAATACTGTCTGATCCGGAAACGGCCATGGCAAACCCCTTACCCAAAGGCGTGCCAACATAGCATGAATCCGGTGCAGTTGACCTGCCTTTCTTCGGTCATGGGGCCCGCAGGCCCCACGACACACCGATAATAGCGGATTAGAACAGGGCGAGCACGGCGCTTGGCGCGGCGTTCGCTATGCTCAGTGCGGTCAGACCCAGCTGCTGCTGCACCTGCAAGGCCTGCAGATTGGCGCTTTCCACCGCCAGATCCGCATCGACGATATTGCCGACCCCGACCGTCAGGGTGTCTTGCAGATTGGAGAAGAACTCCTGCTGCAACTCAATCTGGGTGGACGCCGCACCGAAGCCGGCAAGGACCGTATTCAACGCGCTCGAGGCCGCATCGATCTCAGTCAGGGCGCTTTGCGCGCTGTTGACCGAGCCCAATCCGCTGAACGTGATGTTCAACGTACCGCCGCTGACCGTCAGGTCGACACCGTCAACGGTGATATTGTTGCCGGCGAACGTATCGCCTGCGAAACCGCCGGCCAGGTTGATCACAGCGGTGATGGCTTCGGTGGCGGTGGTGTTGACCGCATTGACCCCGTTGAATTCAGCCGATGCGACCACGGCATCGATCTGCGACAAGATCGCCTGGTAATCATCTTCCAAGGCTGCGCGGCTGTCCGCTGCCAGGCCATTGTCGGTCGCCGCCAGCGCAATTTCGCGGGCCTCAATCAACAGGTTGGAGACGGTTTCACCAGCGGAAATCGCCACATCGAGCGCACCAGCGGCATTGTCCAAGCTGAACTGCAGCGAGTCCAGGCCGGAGATGTCGGTGCGGATATTCTGCGCGATGATGAAGCCGGACGAACTGTCTTCAACGCCGGCAATTTCAAGGCCGGTGGACACCCGGTTCTGCGTGGTGGTGAGCGAGTTGTTGGTGGAGCTCAACGCCTGCAGCGCAACGAAGGCGCCAGGATTGGTATTGACGGAAAGGGCCATTTCGGCACTCCTCTGCTTCGAGAGATGAACGGGAATTTTTTCCCGCTGGAGCATGATGCTCCAAGCCAACCTCAGCAGATCTCGTGCCAAATTGGCCTACCACCCGGCAAAAACTTCCAATAGTTTGAAATCACTTGGATTTTCTTGCCTAGGTAAATTTTGCCTTAAACCATCGAGTGGAAATTATTGCCGGCTCAGTTCGAAAAGGGTGGGCAAAAAGGGGGTCTACCCGGCAAAATTTTCCACAGAGTACATGGGTAGAACAAAATGTGAAGAACAAAGAGGGACCATTGGTGCCGCTGCCTGCCCACGCCCGTGCCGGCGCAAGCGTAGAACAGCATCTGACCGATGGGACTCGCTGCGCGATAGCCATCGGTCGGATAAAATTGCTCGCTCCCTCCAAGGCGGGCATTGGCACCCGACCCATCGCGTTCGCGATTGGACAGCTCATGCCCTTTAGTGCCTTTTCCGATCAAACCGACTCACTTCGAGAATCGGTTTGGCCGAGAAAAGTCTCTATGATTCACAGGTTTAGAGTGTTGCGTCCGGCCTCATTGATCACCAAAGGTGAGCCAATGAGATCGGGCAACGCTCGAGCCGACCAGCAGGAAAGCCAGGGCTCTAGAAAATTGGCACTATCAGGGGGGAGAGGGTCAGACCCGGGCGCCGTCGGCGCTGATCGGCCGGGGCGCCGCTGTATTGAATTCGCCGGCCCGGCGACGGCGATTTTGCTCCTCAAGGCCTGCCATGATGCGTTTGTTGATCACGATCAGATCCTCGATCGGCAACTCGCCTCGAAACACCGGGCGGGTGATTTTGCGAACATATAGGGCCAGGGAGATGATGCCGGCGCGGGTTTCCTCCGGCAAGCGATTGCCATCGCTGGCGCAATCGGTCGCGAGCGTGCTCCACAAGCGTCGGTTCCAGTCCAACGCCTTCATCAGCGCCGCCCCGCGCAGATCCTTCTCCTGCGCTTCGATCAAGGAGCCGGTCACCCGGGCAAACAGCCGATATTCCGTCTCCGACGGTGATTCGCTGCTCTGCTGCGTCCGCGCGTAGGCATTAAGGGACATAGTCCAGCCGCTCCTTCTCAAAGGCGAACAGCTTCTTGCACTGAGCCAAGGCCTTGTAATAATTGCCACGCATCATTTCGCCACTAATCTGCACACACAAAAGCTTGGTCTCTGGGTCTCCGATCGCACTCATGAATTCATTCATACGCAGCACAAACTCTTGCCGGTATTTGTCTTCCCCCGCCGGGTCCAAATAGCAGAGCATGATCGGAAAATAGACCCGCTTCACCGGCGTGTTGACGTCTTCTTCCTTGATGATGTCACGTTCGCGCAAAATGGAGGCCTTGTTGTGCACGACCAGCGTTGCACGGCGGTCTCCATTGGCGATCACGGCTCCATTGATAACGAATTTCTCCCCCGGCTTCAGCGACAGCTTCAGCGCCATGGCGCACCTCTCCTGATCCAGGTAACCTAGGGCCCCCCGGTTACTGCGTTGTTAATGGTTCCAAACAAGGCCATCATGCCTGCGTCAGTTAACCATGGCAAAAGCGCGAGAAGCAAGCTGCGGGCCAAAGTCAGCGCCGTATGCTGTGCTCGGTGAGCGGGCATCACCAGCCCAACCGGGCGTCTTTAGCGCCCGCACGCTTGCACGGGTCCGGCCGGCGCGCCTATGGTCGCGCGTCGCTTCGAGCAACATCTGACCGATTGGACTTCGTTGCTCGCCCCATCAAAGGCGGGATCGCGCAGCATGAACCGTTTCGAAGGCACCAGCCGCTACGTCGCCACCGAAGATTTGAAGGTTGCCGTCAATGCCGCGGTGACGCTGAAACGCCCGCTGCTGATCAAGGGCGAGCCCGGCACCGGCAAGACCGTGCTGGCCGCGGAAGTGGCCGAGGCGCTGGGCGCGGAGCTGATCGAATGGCACATCAAGTCCACCACGCGGGCGCAGCAGGGCCTGTATGAATATGACGCCGTCTCACGCCTGCGCGACAGCCAGCTGGGCGACGAGAAAGTCCGCGATATCGGCAATTACATCAAGCGCGGCAAGCTGTGGGAGGCGTTTGAGCGAGACCAGACGCCGATCTTGCTGATCGATGAGATCGACAAGGCGGATATTGAATTCCCCAATGACCTGCTGCTCGAATTGGACCGCATGGAATTCCATGTCTATGAAACCGGGCAGACCGTGCGCGCCAAGAACCGGCCGATCGTGATCATCACCTCCAACAATGAGAAGGAATTGCCGGACGCGTTTTTGCGGCGGTGCTTTTTTCATTATATCCGCTTCCCCGACGCTGAAACGATGCAGGCGATCGTGGAGGTGCATTTTCCGGGCATTCACGCCCGCTTGGTGCGCGAGGCGCTGACCCGGTTTTATGAGGTCCGCGACATGCCGGGGCTGAAAAAGAAGCCCTCGACGTCCGAGCTGCTGGACTGGCTGAAGCTGTTGATGGCGGAAGATCTGCCGCCGGAGGCCCTGCGCGCGACCGACAAGAAGAGCCTGATCCCGCCGTTGCACGGCGCGCTGTTGAAGAATGAGCAGGATGTCCAGCTGTTCGAGCGACTGGCGTTCATGAGCCGGCGCGAAGGCTCGTAATCGGCGGCGTCACGGCCCTTGCCGCGGCTTCGGAAAGGCTTTAGGGCCGGGCGCGTCCGTTCGTCCTGAAGAGTGCCCGCCATGCCGCTGACCCATCTCGATCGCTTGGAAGCCGAAGCCATCCACATCATCCGCGAGGTGGCCACCGAATTCCGCCATCCCGTGCTGCTCTATTCGGTCGGCAAGGACAGCCAGGTGATGCTGTATCTGGCGCGCAAGGCCTTCTATCCCGGCCGCCTGCCCTTCCCGGTGATGATGATCGACACCCTGTGGAATTTCCGGGAGATGTACACGTTCCGTGACCGCATGGAGCAGGAATGGGAGCTCGATCTCATCGTCCATATCAATAAGGACGGGCGTGCCCAGGGCATCGACCCATTCAAGCATGGCTCGGCTCTGTTCACCGAAATCATGAATCTGGGCGGCCTCCGGCAGGCGCTTGAGGTGCACAAGTTCGACGCGGCCTTCGGCGGCGGCCGACGCGACGAGGAGAAAAGCCGCGCCAAGGAACGCATCTTTTCCTTCCGCGCCGAGGGCCAGCGCTGGGATCCCAAGGGCCAGCGGCCGGAACTGTGGCGCACCTATAATACCCGCCTGGCGCCCGGCCAGAGCATGCGCGTGTTCCCGCTGTCCAACTGGACGGAGGTGGATATCTGGCAATATATCTGGCGCGAGCAGATCCCGCTGGTGCCGCTCTATTTCGCCGCGGAGCGCCCGGTAGTGGAGCGCGACGGCATGCTGCTGATGGTCGATGATGAGCGCATGCCCCTGGGCCCGGAGGAGAAGCCGGAGATGAAGATGGTGCGCTTCCGCACCTTGGGCGATTATCCGCTGACCGGGGCGGTGGAATCGCACGCTGACACGCTGGAAAAGATCATCGAAGAGATGCTCACCACCGGAACCTCAGAACGTGCCGGCCGCGTCATCGACAAGGATCATGGCGCGTCGATGGAACGCAAAAAGCAGCAGGGATATTATTAACCGGACGAAGGGGTGTGGGACCCGGCTGGGCGCCTTGCGCCTCCCGGTGACGCCCGCGCTGGCTGAGCGCACCCGCCATTGTGCGCTGAAGGCGCGACGCCTCATAGCGCCCGGCGCCAGGGCAACGCCGCGGCGCTGGGCGGCTCGCGATGATGCTGGAGCAGGGCCGGGTCGGACACGGCCATGCAGCGGCTGAGACCAAAGCTGCGTGTCCCATAGAAGGCGGGCCGCTTCATCCGATCAATCGCGGTCGCGATTGATCGGATCATGCCCTAGCGCAGCAAATCTACCGGAAGTCTCAGCGCGCGCACCGGCTTGCCGTCTTCGGATCGGTGCAGCGACATGGCCACCGTGCCAAGCTCCGCGTCGATCTCGATGAGGCCGAAATTCTCGCCGCCATAGGTGCCGAGGATCTGATAGGGGCCGTCCTCATTGGTCTTGGCCCAGCCGCCACGATTCAGGCTGGAGGCGGTGAATTCGTAAAGCGGATAATCGAGCGCCTGGTCATTCAGATAAAAGCCGCCCAAATGCCGATCGCCGGACAACAGGATGATGCCCTTCGCCCCGGTGCGCGCGAACAGGTCGAACAGCTTCTGCCGCTCTTTGGGAAAATTGCCCCAGCGTTCGAAATGATGACTGTCCGCCAGAATCTGGATGGAGGAGGCGATGAAGCGCAAATCGGCCGGCTTTTCCAGCTGTTGCTCCAGCCAGGCCCATTGCTGTTCGCCCAGGATCGTGACATCGGCGCTGGGATCATCGACATAGGCGCCGCGGCGCGCGTCGATGCGCCGCTCAATGCGGGTCAAGGGCGAGCGGTTCCAGCGCGTGTCCAGCATCAAGATCTGCACGGTCATGCCGTCGACCTCGCGCTCGATGGCATAATAGACCCCGTCGCGGCTTTCCACCGCGTCTGCTTGGGGAAAGTCGAAAAAGGCCAGCAGTTCCTGTTTGGCCTCCTGCTTGAACGGCAGCTCTTCGCCGGCATCGTTCAGGCCGTAATCATGATCGTCCCAGATCGGATAGATCGGCACATCCTGCGCAAATGAGCGGTACGGTTCGTGCTGGCTTTGCAATTCATAGGCATGGCGCAGGCCCTCAACGCCCGGCCGTTCTTCACGGTAAATGTCGCCATAGACATTATCGCCCAGGAACAGGAACATCGCTGGATCCTTGGCGGCGATTTCATTCCAATACTGCTGTTCATCTTCCTGATTGTTGCACGAGCCGATGGCAATCGTCAGTGGCTCCGCATGAGCGCTCGCCGCAGCAAACGAAAGCAGCGCAAGGATCTTCCAAGACCGCATGTAAACCTCTCCTCAGCGATGGTTAGCGAGCCTTTAAAGGTCTTCGATGTCGCTTCCATGACACTCTGCCGCGAACAGGAGCGCTACCGAAACAATCTTCGCGCCGTTCTGAAGGCAGTCTCTGGTCTTGACTGATTCTTGGCATCTCCCGTTTTAGAAACTTTTCAGTAAACAATTACGCTCAGACTGACTTACTACGATCTTGATTCTCTGAGAAAAATTATGACGATCAGAAGGCGTGCGTTTCTGTTTATCCTTGGGCTTGCGTCCTTGCTTGCTGTGTCCCTTTTTGCAGTTTCCCAGACATCGAAAGGGGCTAAATTTTATCAAATGAACTTCTACCACACTTTGTATGCAGGGCAGATCGATAGCCTCGCGCGAACGGATGCCCTCGATCGCCGCGATGCAACGCGCGCTCAGGCTTTGATCGAAGGTCTTCGCGAGCAACCGCAGGCCTGCCTGCGCACCATTAACCTCCTGGACCGCGCCATCATGGCAATGATCGGAACCGCGGCCATCATCGACATTTGCCAGCGCGGTGACGTCACTGCGGCGCAAGGCCTCGCCGCCGTCCAGGCCTTCCGACGAACCGGCGATGCGGTGGCCTTCCAAGCCGCCCTGAAGCAGACCGCAGCGGAAGCGCTCAATCATTCTAACGATTTTGAAGCCCCTGTTAACGAAACCGTCAGTTTCATCATCACAGCGATGACGGTTTTGCTGATCGCCCTGGGGCTGCCCGTGGCCAGTGCGATCGGCTGGCAGATGCGCCGGATTGCCCGGCAGATCAGCGATCTGCGCACCCCGATGGCGGCCCTCGGCCAAGGCGATACCAGCGTCCAGATCCCCTTTACCCAGCAGACCGACGAATTGGGCAGCATGGCACGCGATCTGGAGATATTCCGAGACAATGCAGTGCAGAACAAGCGCTTGACCGAGGACGCTGCTGCTGCAGAGCGTGCCCGGCTTGAGCAGGAGCGCACCGAACAAGCAGCCCGCCTGCAACGCCAGCAGGAACGGGAGGCCGAACAAAAGGCAAGAGACACGGCCTTGGCCGAGGAGCGACGGCAAAATATGCTGGCCATCGCTGATCAGGTGGAAGACCAGGTGGGCCAGGTGGCCGTGCGGCTTCAGGCGGCTGTGGAACAATTGACCGGCACCGCCGCGGCGATGACGGGCCAAACCGAAACTGCTGCGCAAGACAGCACCGCCATGGCGCAATCAGCGAATGAGGCCAACGCCAATCTGCAATCGATCGCATCGGCGACCGAGCAACTTACCGCCTCGGTCAGCGAGATCGGCCACAGCGTGGCCCGCGCCAGCGAGGTGATCGGCACCGTTCAGTCCGATGTGCAGGGCGCTGTCGGCGGCATCAATGAGCTGGCCCAGTCCAGTGACCGCATTGGCAATGTTGTCCAGCTCATTCAGGAGATTGCCGAGCAGACCAATTTGCTCGCGCTGAATGCGACGATTGAGGCCGCGCGCGCCGGCGAGGCAGGGAAAGGCTTTGCGGTCGTCGCCGCGGAGGTGAAATCCTTGGCCAACCAAACCGCCAAGGCGACCGACGAAATCAGCACCCTGATCGGCAATATCCAGCGCTCTACCCAAGGAACGGTTTCCGGCATCCAACGCGTCAGCGAGGGCGTCGACCGGGTCGATCAGGTGTCAGCCTCGGTCGCAGCGGCCGTTGAGGAACAATCCGCCAGCACCGGAGAGATCAATCGCTCGCTGCAAGGGGCCGCCGGCAGCGTCAGCGACGTGGCCGCGCGGGCGCAAAACACCGCTCGCCTGGTGTCTGCTACCGGAACCGGGGCGCAGGAGACGCGTGCCGCGGCGGATGCGCTGCGCCAGGAGGCCGAGACGTTAAAGGCCGCGGTGCAAACGCTGATCAGCGAATTGCGCGCGGCCTGATTCTCCGCTTCAGCGCACGAAAAACAGCATCAAGGTCTCTGCGATCATGGCGGGCTTGTCTTCGCCTTCGATTTCCACACTGACCTCGCACGTCAGCAGATATTGGTTATTGCCGCGGTCCTTGACCTCTTTCAGCGTCACATGCGGGCGAACGCGGCTGCCGACCTTGACCGGATTGATGAAGCGCGCCTTGTTCAGCCCATAATTCACGGCCATTTCGATATCGGCCGGCTGGATGCCCGACTGGTTGAAGAAATAGGGCAATAGCGACATGGTAAGAAAACCGTGGGCGATCGTGGTGCCGAACGGGGTCTGCGCCGCCTTTTCCGAATCCACGTGGATGAATTGATGATCCAGCGTGGCATCGGCGAACAGGTTGATCCGATCTTGCTCCACCTTGAACCAATCGCCTGGTTCCAGGGGCTTGCCCACCCATTGCGGCAAGTGCTTTGCATCCACTGTCGTTACCATCGGCTACCCTCCTGCGGTTCGGATATCTGTTAGGCCGCGGCCTGTAAGCGCTGCGGTGTTGCGCCCGAGGCTGTCAGCACCCGGCCGGCTTTGCATGCACCGAGCGCGTCAGTCAGCTCTTGCCCGTCATATAATTGCACGCCACTGACCCAGACGCCGCGCACCACGCCGTCGGGCCGGTTGACCAGCTGTTCAGCCTGCATGCTCTGCCGATACCGCCACACCGTGGTGGCCTCCGGATCATGGGCGGCGAGCCGCGCTGGATCGATCAATACCAGGTCCGCCGGGGCACCGGGCTCCACCCGGCCCGCCTCAAGGCCGAAGAATTCAGCAGGCTCCCGGGTCAGGCGGCGGACCATGGTCGCAACCGCCTCCAAGCCATCAGCCCAGGCGATCTGCAGGGCCCGCAGATTGCCGTCGTAAAACGCCATATTGGTCAGATGCGCACCGGAGTCATTAAAGCCGGGCAGCATCAAGGGATCGCGCAGAAGCCCCTTGACCACTTCGGGCCGATCATTCGCCGAGACCGTCGACCAGACCAAATCCAGATCGTAGTGGCGCAACAGGTGCAGCATGAAGTGCGCATCATCGCCGATCGGATTGGGCGCCTGCTCAAAGGCGGCCAGTTCGTCATCATTCTGCGTTGCGCCCCCATAAGTCTGGTAGGCCATCAGCCGGCGGTAGATTTGGCCCAGCGTATGGCCTTGCCAGATCGGGACCGGGCTGCGCTCGACGCGCATGCCGTCCAAATCGCGGGCAATCGCAAAGTCTTCTCGCCGCAGCCGCCGCTTCAGCCAAGCTAGGCCAAAGCGGCGCTTGCCTTTGCGCCACATCGCAAGAAAGTCTGCCTGCCAGGCCGGATCGTCCATAATCGCCTGCCGCGCTGCCCGGTCTTCCAGGTCCGGCTCGTTCAAGCGTCGCAGCGGCGGAATTTCTTCAGCCAGGGGCGTGATCGGGCCCGCCGCCCAGGTCTTGAATGGGGCAGCCAGCGCCTGCAATCGGAAGCGGCCGTCCAGCAGGGTCGAATTGAGCAACCGCGACAGGGCTTTGGCAATGGTGACGAGGGAGCGGTTGGTGCTGACATCCAAGGCCGCCACGGCGGTGGTGCGCAACGGCTTGCCGTAGATCCGGCCGCTGGTCAGCGCAAAGGTGCGCAACACTTTCAGCGGACTGTCCTTCGGCGGGGTCGCCTGCCACAGCCGGTCATAGGCGCGCACCACCGCGGTCAGCCGCTTCAATTCCTTAAAGCGTCCGAACTGGCCGGGGATCGGACGCCGCTGATTGGGGTGATTGGCCAGATAATGAAATGGCAGCGCGTCTGTGGAAAAGCCGATATATCCCTGCTGCATGCCCAATTCCAAAAGGGCCGCCATGCGCGCCAATTCGCCGGGCGTGGGATCACGGTCGACACTGGCCTTCAGGCCCATGACTTCGATGCGCAGCATGGAATGCGGAATCATCGGCGCGATATTGGGGCCCAACGGTAATTGATCCAGATGGGTCAGATAATGTGCGCTGTCGCGCCAAACCGCCTTATCGGCAACCTTGCGCAAAACGTGCTTGGGGATGTTCTCCACCCGCGCGAAGCAATCGACGATCGGGTCCTGCTCCTCGGTCCGTTGATTTCCATAGGCCAGGCCGATCGAGCAATTGGACACGACGACCGTGGTGCTGCCGTGCCGCACGGCTTCAGGCAGACCCGGTTCCAGTTCGACTTCCAGGTCGAAATGGGTGTGGATGTCGAGCAGGCCCGGCATCAGCCACAGCCCAGACGCCTGAACGACGCGTTCGGCGCGGCTTCGATCCAGGTTTGGGCCCCGGGTTGCAATGCATCCATCGACCACCGCGATATCGTGCCGCACCGGCGCCTCACCGCTGCCGTCGAACACAAGCGCGTCGCAAATCACCAGGTCCCAATCGGTCGTCATGATGTCTCCCTAGCCGCTTCCACATGCCCAAGAAAGGCTAGATATGCCTCCGCCACCGCGTCTGGCGCCTCAATGTGCGGATAATGGCCGATCCGCGGCAACCGCGTGACCGGATCGTCCGCGCGCACGATCTCTGCATAACGCTGAACCATATGGTCGCCGGAGATCGGGTCGGCGCTGCCGTTGATCAGCGCCATCGGGCAAGGCGCCTGGGTCAATGCGGCGACCCAGCGGGAACGGTGGACCTTGCGTTCGTGGCGATATCGGCTGATCCGCGGCAGCACCTGCCGCCCCCGGCTTGTGGTGATCAGGCGCCAAAACGCCTCCAGCATAGCCTCGTCCGGCTGCGTGTCGGGTCCGAAAATGCGTTTGAAATTGGCATTGAACCGACCCGGTCCCATCGCTGCCGCCACCAACGGCCCCAGAGGCGACGACAATAGCCGCTGAACCAGCAAAGGCCGATGGGCTTCTGGAAAGATGCCACCATTGAGCAGACAGCAGGACTGCCAGATCCGAGCCTCAGGCACGCGCTCCAGATCGCGGGCGAGCAGTTCCTGCGCGACCGTGTCGCCATAATCATGCGCCAACACATGGGCGTGGCGGATACCCGACCGCGCCAGAAGCGCTTCGACGAGGTCGGCCTGCTCCATGATCGAATAGGCATGAGGATGCGGCTTTTCGGAGAATCCAAAGCCGAGGAAATCCAGTGTCAGCAGGCGGCACGTCTTGCGCAACGCCGGCCAGAGCGGCGCCCAGTCCCAGCTGCTGGTGGGAAACCCATGCAGAGCGATGATCACCGGCCCGCCGCCGCCGCTGTCCACGGTGAACACGTCGTGCCCGTTCAATGTCTGGATCGTGCCGCCGTGCTGCCATGCCTGCGGGCTCATGTCTGGTCCTCTCCGCTGTGTTGGTGCAGGCGCGGCGGCAGCAACCGGTCGCGCGCATTCTCAGGATCCGCCAACACCGCGCGGGCATTCTGAGCGTCCAAAGCGATTTGCGCTTTCAGTGCATCCAGCCCGTCAAAGCGCCGCTCGCCGCGCAGAAAACCGACCAACTCCACGCGAACGGTCTGGCCATAAAGGTCTTCGGCGAAATCGAATAGATGCGCTTCAACGCGCGCTTCCTCCGTTTGAAAGGTCGGCCGCCGGCCAATATTGGCCACTCCGTTTAAGACCCGTCCATCCGTCAACACCGCGCGGATGGCATAGACCCCAAAGGCCGGCCGCAGCGCCTCACCCAGCGGGATATTCGCTGTTGGAAAACCGATCGTTCGGCCGCGCTGATCGCCCTTTTGAACAACGCCATTCAATGCCCACCAGTGCCCCAGCAAGGCGGCCGCCCGGCGCGCCTGACCGTCCCGCAACGCCTGCCGGACCAGCGTGGACGAATAAACCGCACCGGCCGATCCCTCGACCCCGACGGCCACCGGGGACACCACTTCCACGGCGATGCCACGCGGCACCAGATACTGCTCCATTAGCGCAGCATCACCCGCGCGCGCCTTGCCGAAGCGATAGTCATAGCCGATGACCAGCCCGGATGGCTGCAATTGATGGCATATCAAACGATCGAGGAATGCCATGGCACTGGTTTGCGACAGTGTCTGATCGAAGGGCAGTTCGACCATAAGATCAATGCCGAACGCCTGAAGGAGATGCCGCCGTTCGTCCCGAGGCGACAGCCGGAACGGCGGATCCTCCGGCCGGAAGAAACTGCGCGGATGCGGCTCAAAGGTGAGCACACCGGTTTGTGCGCGCAAGCTGCGGGCTAGGGCTGCAGCCTGGGCGACAACGGCTTGATGGCCGCGGTGAAATCCGTCAAAATTGCCGACGGCCAAAACAGTGCCGGCGGCCGCGCCGGTGACGGACGCATCGAGATCGGCCAGAATGCGCATATTTGGGCCTTATTTAAAGGTGCGTTCGCATCAGGGGTTAACGACTTTTTTAGACGGCGATCGATAGGTTATCGAGCGCCTGAATACCCAATCTCTTCCATGATATGCGGTAAGCGCAACACCCCGTCAAAGGCAGCGAAGTGGAACGACCATGGCCGTAGATAAAGGGATGCCAATCCTGATTGTTGACGACTATAAGACAATGCTTCGTATTGTCAGGAACCTGTTGAAGCAGCTGGGTTTTGACAATGTCGATGAAGCGACCGACGGCTCCATGGCGCTGGAAAAGCTGCGCTCCAAAAGCTACGGCTTGGTGATTTCCGACTGGAACATGGAGCCGATGACTGGCTACGAGCTTCTCAAGGAAGTGCGGGCCGATGGGCAGTTGAAAAATACGCCCTTCATCATGGTCACCGCGGAGTCAAAGACCGACAATGTCGTTGCCGCGAAAAAGGCTGGCGTGAACAACTATATCGTCAAGCCGTTTAATGCTGCGACATTGAAGCAAAAATTGCAGGCCGTTCTCGGGGATTTCTGATGGGTAGCGAGGGCCTCCCTCAGAAAATCGAAGCGCTGGTCGACCATCTTCGAAAGCATCGGGAGGATCCTCTTGCCCTTGCCGACGTGGCGTCGGTGACGGAAGTGCTGATCGGCACCATGCGCACCTTCTTCCGGCAGATCGACACGCAGATCTACCGGGAATGCCGCGCCATGTCCGAATATATCACCAATGCCCGGTCCGAAATCGCCGCGTTACAGCCGAAGGATTTGGAGAAGGCGCGCATTCCCCGCGCGGGCCTGGAACTGGATGCGATCGTTTCGCAGACCGAGGAAGCCACCAACACGATCATGGAGTCGGCCGAAGCCATCATGGCGGCCGATCCATCGGACCCGGATGCCTACCAGACCGTGATCCAGGATCATGTCATGGCGATCTTCGAAGCCTGCTCATTCCAGGACATTACCGGACAGCGCATTTCCAAGGTCGTCGAAACATTGAGTTATGTGGAAAAGCGCGTGTTCGAGCTGCGCGATCTGCTGGGCGTCACCGATGCGGATGTGGAGGCTGCTGAAGACGGCAGCCGTGAGCGGGACGTCGACAAGGCCTTGCTGAACGGCCCGGCCCTGCAAGGCGAGGGGATTGCCCAAACCGATGTCGACGCGCTGATGGGCAAGACCGACACCGCCGCGCAGGGCGAAGAGGCGAGCGAAACCGCGGCTGGTACCTCAGAGGATGGGGCCGACGACGATGACAGCGACGACGGCAATACGGTGACCAGCCAATCCGATATCGACGCCTTGTTCGGCTAGGGCATTCACCGATCGACCGCGATTGATCAGATAAGAATGCCCGCCTTTTAGGGGGCGAGCAACTCTTTCGGGCTGGCCCGGCATCAGCGCAATTCCGGCATGATCCAACGCGGCAGCGTCGAGATTTGCCCCAAAACGGCGGTCAAGCCGTTCACCGCAATGTCGTTTTCGTGAATGCCATTGGTGATGAATAAGGCGTCCAGACCCGCGTTTGCGGCGCCGGTGATGTCGGTGGTCAGACTGTCGCCGATCGCCAAGACCCGATCAGGTCTGATCGCGCGCCCGGCAACCTGTTCCAGCCGGCGCACTGCGACGTCGTATGTCGCCGCAAACGGCTTGCCGAACCAATGCACCGTGCCGCCGAGCGACTGATAAAGATCAGCCAATAGGCCGGCACAGGCGGTCAGCCGGGTTCCCACCCGGGCCCAGCGATCGGCATTGGCGCACAGCATGGCCAGATCGCGCTGCTTTGCCGTCTGCAGCAGCGGCCGGTGGCCCTCCGGATCTTCTCGCATATGCGCCAACAGTCCGCAGGCAACAATCACACCGGCGTCCTCGACCGCGTCCGCTCTTGGATGATGCTGCACCAGCGTTTCATCCGGACCAACCCCGATCAGATAGGCGGGTCGATCCGGCCAATCCCGCGCCAAGGCTCGCTGCACCAAGGCGCCTGAACTGAGAATAGCATCATAGGCTGTCTCCGGCACCGCCAGTCGCGCCAATTGAGCCCGAATCACGTCCACCGGCCGGGGCGAATTGGTCAAGAGGGTTATGGGATAGCCCTTCGCCCGGGCCTGGCTGAGCGCGGCAACGGCGGCGGGCAAGGCCGCTTCCCCGTGGTGCACGACACCCCACAGATCGCACAAAATGCCGTCATAGTGTTGCAGGATATCAGCCAGTCTCGACACCGGCTGGGGTGCAGCGGTCAAATTTCCGCTCCGGCCGCCGGCACTTGTGGCTCCTCCCGGCTCAAGCGCGGTTCACCGAATAAGAATCCTTGGGCGTAGGCGACATTCAGGTCGAGCAATTTCAGCACCTGTTCCTCGACCTCCACCCGAGTGGCGATCACGGACACCTCGTGCCGCGCCATGGACTGGGCATAGTCAGACGGTGCGATATCCCCCTCGGTCACACCATATCGGTCGACATCGACCTTCAGCCAGCCGAAGCCGCGATGGGCCAATGCCGCTCCGTCCAACCGTTTGGACAGCACCTGATCCAACGAAAAGCGAAAGCCCTTCTGCGCCAGCACCCGCAGCGGCTCAGCAATACGGTCTGGCATGGATTGCACATCTTCATGGCTGAATTCGAACACCAAGCGATCGGCCAAAGCCGCATTCGCGCGCATATAATCGATGAACTGCGGAAAAAATTCCTCGTCATTCAGGGACGCCGAAGAGATGTTGCAGAAGAAGCGCGATTCCGGACGCCGCCCGCCAACCCGGCGGCCCCGCTGGATACAGCGGAAAAGCAGCAAATTATCCAGCGTCCCGGCCAGACCGCGTTCCACGACATAGGGTAAGAACTGTTCCGGCGCGATAATCTCGCCATCCTCATCCCGTACCCGGCTAAAGCATTCGTAATGCACGGCTTTGCGGCTGGGCAGCGACACAATCGGCTGGAGGTATAGATCGACGCGGTTCTCCGTCAGCGCGGTGCGGATAATCCGGTCGAGACGCTCCACATCGATGGTCGGCCCCTTTGCCGCGCTGTCCGCGTCCGGTGGATCAACCTTCGGGCCGATTGATGCGGAAATTGGTCGTGGCGGTGGGGCCTGCTGCCGGACAACCTGGGTCAGAAGGGTTTGCAAGACCTTCAATTCCGACACCAGAGTGTCACTGCGCGCCTGGGCGCTTTCTGCGTCTTCGCGGATCGAGTCGATCTGACCGGTAAGCGCCTTCACCGAAGCGGCCAGATCAAACAGATCTTTCTCAAGCCGATCCAGGCGTTCCTCGCCGCGATTGCGGCCCAACTTCTGCAGAACGGCGATGCCGGCTGCAAGCAATGCACCATAGACGAGCACCGCGGCCAGAACCGCGTCGGAGGATCCCAATCCGGCCAAGGGGGCCGCAAGGAAATAAACCAGAAGGGCGACAACGCCCGCGGCCAGGATGAGCAGCAAGACCGGCAGCACCGCGCCCCCCTTCGGCAAGTCAAGCATCTGATTCTCGCCTGGCAGCAATGACGGCTTCACGCCGCAAATGCAACAAGCCCGGCAAGCACCACGTCGATGTGCCGCTTATCCGTTGAGAATCGATTGACGATAGCGCAGTGGCGTCAAACCTGTTTCTGTTTTGAACGCTGAGGTCAGATGGCTTTGACTGGAAAATCCGCACTCAAACGCGATCTCCGCGATTGAAAGCCGGCTGTTCTGTAAAAGCGTTTTGGCATGTTCGATCCGGCGCAGGATGACATAACGATGCGGCGGAACACCGACGACCTCCTTGAAACTGCGCGCGAAATGATAAGGACTCATCGACACCTCTGCCGCCAGTTCCTTAATCGTGATCGGACGCGAAACATTACCGTCAATATAGGCCACGGAACGGGCGACCCGATCGGTCCGGCCGCTGGACATCGGTCCGGTCAGATGCGGCTGGGATAGTTTGTTCAGCACATGCAGATATAGGGTCATCGCCAAACATTCAGCGAAAAGCCCGCTCAACGGCATCTTGGTCGTCAGATGCATGCGCGCCGAGGCTGCCAGCGTTACCAGGTCCGGATGGGCCAGGCCGATGACCGCCGGGGCATCGTGACCGAGATCGACGCCGCCCCGTTTGGCGATATCCGCCATCCATTCCTCGCCCAGCTTGACCCACAACACCGCCACTTCGTCGCGCTGGCGCAGGCTGACATGGCTCTTTGCCGGAAGAAAACTGGCGGCTATCGGCGCTGTGACGGGATGAGTCTGCCAGCCAGTCTCCAACCGTACGGCAAAATCGCTGCGCGTGATCGGCAGAATGATGGTCGCCTGAGCCAGGGTGACATCGAATTCGAAGCTGACCGGGTCGCTCATCAGCCATTCGACCTGCCCGGCAGGCAATCGGTCCTGCAACTGGATGGGCTTATGACTGCGCAATTGCTGGCCTGCAAGGCAGGCGGTCAATTCCTGCGCGGCTCCGCTGATGCCAGCGGAGACCATGTCATTCATCGCCTGAGTCTTGCCCTTCAATGCGTCTGCATCCCGGAGCATGGTGTCTCTCCCGCACCCTTTTGATTGGGTGATCATGCCATAGGACGGGCGGCATTTATTTTGTAACTTTGATTATTTCGACATTTTGCGCTGGTGCAAGGCCAAAAATTTGTACCACCGCGACGACCCGCTGCAGGACCATGGCGCGACGCCACAGCTTGGCTTAAGCTGTTGCGGATGGATCAGGAGGGATCGGATTATGGACATGCGCTTTTCTGACGAGGACCGGGCGTTTCGTGACGAGGTCAGACGCTTCCTGCGCGGCGCAATTCCCGATCGCATTCGGGACAAACAGGCACGCGGCGAGCGGCTGGACAAGCAAGATTTCGTGGACTGGCAGAAAATCCTTTATGAGCGTGGCTGGATTGCGCCCGCCTGGCCGGAGCAATATGGCGGCTGCGGCTGGGACGCGACAAAGCAATATATTTTCGGAACCGAAATGGGCCTCGCCGGAGCCCCGAAGCCGATTCCGTTCGGCCTAAACATGGTCGGCCCGGTGATCTACACCTTTGGCAACGACGAGCAGAAGGCCCAGCATCTGCCGGGCATTCTAAACAGCGACGTCTGGTGGTGTCAGGGCTATTCCGAACCCGGCGCCGGATCCGATTTGGCCTCCCTGCGCATGACCGCGGTTCGGGACGGCGATCAGTATCGCCTGAATGGGACCAAGTTATGGACCACGATGGCCCAGCATGCTGACTGGATCTTTTGCCTGGCGCGCACCTCCAAGGAGGAAAAACCGCAGGAAGGCATCTCGTTCATCCTGGTGGACATGACTTCCCCAGGGATCAGCGTGGATCCGATTATCACGATTGACCGCGAACATCATGTCAATCAGGTGACGTTCGAGGATGTGATGGTCCCGGTCGCAAACCGAATCGGGGAGGAGGGACGCGGTTGGACCTATGCAAAATTCCTGCTTGCGCATGAGCGACAGGGCATTGCCGACATCGGCACGAAATTGCGTCAGCTCCACACCTTGCGCCGGATGGCCGCTGAACGGCATGTCGCCGGCCGGTCGCTAGCCGATGATGCCGCGTTCGCTGAGCGTCTGACCGATCTGGAAATTCAGATCAAGGCGTTGGAAATGACCGAACTACGCTATCTGGACGCTCAGTTTCGAAAAACCGAACGCGGGATCGAACCCAGCGTGCTGAAGATCCGAGGCACCGAGTTGGAACAGGCCCTAACTGAATTGGCCGTGGAAGCGCTGGACTATTTTGCCCTGCCCTATCCCGCCCAGGGCGACCCCGGCAGCAATCTCGCCGAGGATTATGGCCCGAGCAGTGCCTCCGTGCGGAGCTTCCTGTACTCACGGGCCGCCACGATCTATGGCGGTTCCAACGAAATTCAGCGCAACATCATTGCGAAATTGCTGTTGAGGGCAGCCTGACCCGGCGATGGCGCGTTCAAGATCGCGCCAATTGCACGGACTTGGTCAGCGCAGCTTAAGATCGGCACAGCTACGATTGCCATCACGGGTGATGCGGTGCCCGTGACTCACAAGAGATCAGGATTTTCGGGGTAATCAGATGCGGTATTCCTTACTTCTCGGCGTGGTTGTTGCTGGAACGGTCCTGTCCGCGCCGCAGCCGGCGCAAGCGCAAACGTGCCTCACCGAGCCGGAGCGGCAGGCGCGCGAAATCCGGCACTTGCAGACACAATTGATGGTGGGCGCGTTGCAGTGCCGCGGCAGCCGGGATCACGGCCAGCGAGACAATTACAACGCCTTCGTCACCCAGAATAAGGGGCACCTGGCCGATCACGCACAGCAGTTGATCGCCGGTTTCAAGCGGCAGTACGGGCCCAGACACCAGAAACATCTGGATGCCTTCATCACCAAGTTGGCGAACGACATCTCGCTACGGAGCCAGCGGGTGGGTAATTTCTGCCAGCGCATTGCCGATCTTGGCGCCTATCTGACCCAAGGAGAGGGCCGCAACTGGGCCCAAGCGGTGGCTTTGGCGCCGGTCCGGTTTCAGCCCCCGGTGGCAAGCTGCGAGAAGGACGCAAGCGCCACGACGATCGCCGTGGATTAGGCTCTGTTGACAAACTTTTTAGTCCAGATGCGAGCGGCGGCAATTTGGATGAAGCCGAGATAGCTTTCGGATGTTTTGTCGTATCGCGTTGCGAGGCGGCGTGAGCATTTGAGGGTGGCAAAGCATCGCTCGATG
>JBHJGS010000037.1:0-16816 GCA_050331575.1 Rhodothalassiaceae bacterium
GACCTCAGCAGTGCGATTGCTGCGCTCTCCCAACTGAGCTACGGCCCCGGACGCTGCGGGAACCTGCCGGATACAGGAGCCAAGACCCCTGCGCAAGAGGGCGTGCGCCCAGCCTCACCATTTTTTGCAGCGGCCCCAGCCTCCGCGCTATGCCCGCGGCGCTGACGGCCAATCGCGGCTGCGAGCGACCAGCCGGCCCAACAGAATGAGTGAAAAAACCAGGCTCAACGCGAGCCAAAGTGGCGCGCTCGGGAGGATTCGAACCCCCGACCCCCAGATTCGTAGTCTGGTGCTCTATCCAGCTGAGCTACGAGCGCCTCTCGCCGAGACCAGGCGGGCTCGCGCGGCAACCCAGGCGTGGGGCCCGGCGCCGAGCGAGCGCGTACACTAGGTCCGGCATGGCCGGCAATGCAAGCGCTTTTCTTTCACACCCTGTTGAGCTTAACCGGCCGCCGGGCTAAGTCGCAGCATATGCGCCTGCTTTTGCTTTTTCCCCTTGCGCTGCTGCTAAGCGCCTGTGCCACCGGCGAATGGCCGCGCCTGGCCGACCCGTTGCCGCCCGTGGCCGAACGCAACCAGCCGCTGTTGGAATTGGCCACCCCAAGCCCCCCGGGCCGCGCCCTGGCAGGGCTGGAACCGCCGGCAGAGGTGCGGGCGCAGGTGGCGCAGGACCGCAAGGCCTATGCGCAGATTGCCGATGGCGATCGCCTCGGCGCGCAAATGCTGCTGACGCGGCTGTCTCACGCCGCCGCCACCCTAGCGCGTTTGGCCGATCTGTCCGACGATGCGAGCCTGGCGATCCAGGCGCGGGATCTCGGCCAATTCGTTCGCAACGAACGGCTCAGCCGGCTGGCGGCGCGCTGAGCGCCTTGGCAATCGCGCGCACCATCGCGTCAGCCGCCATGGTGCCGGCCAGGGCCAGGGTCTGCGCCAGATCCGCCGGCGCAACCGCACGCGCACCGGTCGCCACGGCGAACACCGTATCCCCATCGAACGGCGTGTGGATCGGCCGCAGCGCCCGCGCCAAGCCGTCTTGCGCCATCACCGCCAGGCGCTTGGCGGCGGCCTTGTCCAACGCCAGATCGGTGGCGACCACGCCCAAGGTGGTGTTGGTGCCGATCAGCCCGGCCTTGGGAAACGGGATCACGGCCGGATCGATCGCCGGCCCGCCGGCCGCCGGCAGTGCCTGACCGAAGGCATTGACCACGGCCAGCGCCGAGACGGTGGGGCCGTCTGACCCGACCAGGCTGGCCGAGCCCAAGCCGCCGGCACGCGCGCCGCAGCGCGCGCCCAGCCCGGCGCCGATCGGTCCGTGCCGGGCGGACGCATCGGCCGCGGCACAGGCGGCCTCGGCCAGGCCGGGATAAGGCGAGCGGGTCCAGGCCTTGTCACCGCCATTGCGCAGGTCGAACAGCACGGCGGCGGGCACCACCGGCACTGGTCGCGGCGCGATCGGCAGGCCGATGCCGCGCGCGCTGAGCCAGGACACCACCGCGTCGGCCGCCGCCAGGCCGAACACCGACCCGCCCGACAGCACCAGGCCGTGCACCCGCTGCACCAGGCAATCGGGCGCCAGCGCATCGGTCTCACGCGTGCCCGGGCCGCCGCCGCGCACATCCACCGCCATCACGATCGGCTGATCGGGCAGCACCACCGTCACGCCGGTCAGCACCGAGCGGTCCTCGGCATGGCCGAGCGCCAAGCCGTCGACATCGCAGAAACTGTCGGTGGCGCCGGGGCGCACGGGCACGTCTGTCATGATCGCATCGCCATGGCGCAGGCATGCCACCGGCGTCAATGCCCGGTTGCGCCGGCCGCCGCGGCGGCTATCATGCCGGCTGACCTTCCCCCGCGCTTGGAAGAGGGCTGAGCGATGCGCCGACTGTTGCTGTTCATGTCGATCCTGTCGATCCCGTTGAGCGCTCAGGCGCGCGAGCCGGTCAAGGCGCCGGCCATCGCCCAGGAGTATATGGTCGCCAGTGCGGATCCGCGCGCCACCGCGGCGGGTCTGGCGATGCTGGCGAAGGGCGGATCGGCGGTGGATGCCGCGATTGCGGTGCAAGCGGTGCTGGGTCTGGTCGAACCGCAATCCAGCGGCATCGGCGGCGGCGGTTTTCTCATGCATTATGACCCGGGCAGCGGCGAACTGATCGCCTATGACGGCCGCGAAACCGCCCCGCGCGGCCTGGACCCCAGCCTGTTTTTGGACGATCGCGGCCAGCCCTTGGGCTTCTTTGAAGCGGCCCTGGGCGGTGCGGCGGTCGGCACGCCCGGCGTCATCGCCATGCTGGAAATGGCGCACAAGGAACAAGGCCGGCTGCCATGGGCGGATTTGTTCGCGCCGGCGATCGCGCTGGCCGAGGACGGCTTCGAGATTACCGAGCGGCTGCACGACTCTGCGGCGCGGGCGGCGGGCTGGTTTGAGCGCACCGGCGCGGATCTGGCCGATGTTGGCGCCTTTGCGGACTATCTGTTCACCGACGATGGCGCCGCCAAGCCGGTGGGCACGGTGCTGAGAAACCCCGCCTATGCCCTTACCCTGCGCGCGGTGGCCAGCGGCGGTGCGGCCGCCTTCTATACCGGCCCGATCGCCGAGGCGATGGTCGCGGCCGTGCAGACCGCTGATCTGCGCCCCGGCGCGCTATCGCTGACCGACCTGGCGGAGTATCAGCCGGTCAAGCGCGATCCGGTGTGCGGCAGCTACCGCGCGGTGCGTCTGTGCTCCATGGGACCGCCCTCCTCCGGCGCCACCACCATGCTGGCGATCCTGGGCATTCTGGAAGGCTTCGATCTGGCCGAGGCGGGCGTGCAAACGCCGGCTTCGGTGCATCTGTTCGCCGAGGCCAGCCGCTTGGCCTACGCCGACCGCGGCCGCTTCGTCGCCGATCCCGCCTTCGTGCCGGTGCCGACCAAGGGCCTGATTGACCCGCAGTATCTGTCCCTGCGCCGCCAACAGATTGATCCGGATCAGGCCATGGACAGCGTGGCGCCGGGGCCGGTGCCGCGCGAAACCGCCGCGCAGTGGGCCGATCATGACGGCATCGACTATCCAGCGACCTCGCATATGACCATTGTCGACGCCATGGGCCGGGTCGTCTCCTTCACCACCACCGTGCAGATCGGCTTTGGCAGCTATGTCATGGCCGAGGGCTTCTTGCTGAACAATCAGTTGACCGATTTCTCCTTCCGCCTGCGCGACGAGGACGGCACGACCATCGCCAACCGGCCCGAACCGCTGAAGCGCCCGCGCAGTTCGATGACCCCAACCATCGCCTTCGACGCAAACGGCGACTTCGCCTTCGCCATCGGCTCGCCCGGCGGCGGAAACATTTTGAGCTATGTCGCCAAGGCGGTGATCGGCTTGATCGATTGGGACTTGACCGTGCAGCAGGCCATCGCTCTTCCCAATATGGTCGATCGCGGCGCGACGGTTTGGCTGGAGGAGGACACACCACTGGCGGAGCTGGCCGAGCCGTTGCAGGCAATGGGCCACGAGGTCAGCCTGCGCGGCATGCGCTCCGGCCTGCACGGCATCGTCGCGGTGCGCGATGGCGAGGGCCGGCTCTTGCACTATGAAGGCGGGGCAGACCCGCGCCGCGAGGGAGTGGCCGCGGGCAAATGATCGCGGCGCGCTGCGAAACCGTTCAAGAAGGGTGCGCGCGCACAGCAGCCACGGCGCTCTCCACGGCGATCGCGCCTCGGTGCGTGGCGGTCTCCGCTTAAGCACCCGCTCAGCGGACCGTGTTCCTAGAAGCTTGACATGTTCAACCGATTGATCGGGGTCGCGACTGATCCGATCGCAGCCCCTCTCCTGTTTGCGGCCCCGAAGCGCGGCCGGACCGGGCATAACTGAACGCTGTTTCAGCCAAAATTCAAAGATTAACGCAATGACGCGCAAATGCTCAGGCCCCGGCGGTCAACACCCCGGCGGATGAACGCCTGACGCAATCGTGCGGTCAAACAGGAAAATCCTTTCGTGGCTTTAACCATTAGGCAAATTGCCGTCGCCTAGATTGCCCGGCGTCACGCTCCCCCTTGGCCCCGGCACCGCGCAATGAGCCACGCCAACCACGCCCGCTTTCGCCTGTCTCACCCGATCGCCCAGGTGAAGCTGCCCTTGGCGTCGCCGGCCGTCTTGGTGGCCAGCTTGGCGAGCAATCTGCTGGCATTGGCGCTGCCACTGGTGGTGCTGCAGGTCTATGATCGGATCATACCCAATGCCGCGCTATCCACGCTCACCTTGTTGGTGTGCGGCATGCTGGTCGCCTTGTTGCTGGATTTGCTGGCAAAGACCGCGCGCGCCTATCTGACCGGTTGGGCCGGGGCCCAGTTCGAGCATGAAGTGGCCCGGCGCATGCTGGACAAATTGCTGGCCGCACGCATCGACGCGGTGGAGAATGTGCCCGCCGGCAAGCATTTGGAGCGGCTGGCCAGTATTGAGAAAGTGCGCGACTTTTATGCCAGCCAAGCCAGCCTGGCGTTGATCGACGCGCCCTTCGTGCTGATTTTCCTGGGCTTGATGGCGCTGATTGCGGGCTGGTTGGTGCTGATCCCGGTCAGCCTGCTGCTGATTGCGATCGTCTTGTCGGTGCGGCTGGGCGAGGCGCAGCGGCGCGCCTTGGACGCCCGCGCCGTGTGGGACGACCGCCGCTACAATTTCATCATCGAGGCGCTGTCGGGCATTCACACTGTCAAGGCCTTGGCGATGGAGCGGTTGATCGAGCGGCGCTATGAGCGGCTGATGGAAGCTAATGCCCGCGCCGGAATCGATGTCAATCGCCTGGCCGGCATGGCGCAATCCGTCGGCACGATCTTCTCGCAGATTACCATGGCCAGCGTCGCCGGGCTGGGCAGCCTTCTGGTCTTGAGCGGGCACCTATCGATCGGGGGGCTGGCCGCCTGTACCATGCTGGCCGGGCGGACTGTGCAACCGGTGCTGCGCTTCATGGGCTTATGGACCCGGTTTCAAGCCGTGGGCACCGCGCGCGAGCAAATCGAACAGATCGACGCCCTGCCCGCCCAACCGCGCGGCGAGGTGCCGCTGACCGGCTTTGACCGGATGAAATTGGACGGCGTTGGCTTTCGCTACGGCCCGGGACAGCCGTGCGTGGTCAATGAGATCTGCCTGGATTTCGGCCCCGGAGACATTATCGGGATCACCGGCGGCAACGGCTCCGGCAAGACCACACTGCTGCATTTGATGATGGGCAGCTTGACCCCGACGCAAGGCAGCGTGCGACTGAACGGCCGGCCGCCCACCGATTACAGCGCCGACAGTCTGGGCGAGCAGATTGCCTTTCTGCCGCAGCGCCCGGTTCTGTTCAATGGCACGGTGCTGGAAAACCTGACCATGTTCCAGGTCAAGGAGCATTGGCAGGAGGCAGTGGATTTGGCCGAAAAGCTTGGCTTGGACCAGGTCTTTGCGCGCATGCCCAATGGCTATGATACCCGCGTGGGCGACACCGCCGCCTCGGTGCTGCCCGCCGGTGTTGCACAACGTATCACCGTGGCCCGCGCGCTGGTCCGCCGGCCCAAGCTGATCTTGTTCGATGAGGCCAATACCGCGCTGGACGGGAACAGCGATGCGCAACTGCGCGACGTGTTGGACGCCTATCGCGCCCAGTCGGCCATGGTCCTGGTCAGCTTCCGACCATCCCTGCTGCGCATTGCCGACCGGCGCTATACCCTGGCCCGGGGCCGCCTGATCGAACACCCCACCCCCGATGCGGCCGACTTGAAGGGGTCTGCGGCATGAGCACGGCAGCGGCGCTGACCAATCCCAGCGGTGCTGGAACCCAGGCCCTCAGCGCGGCCCTGAAGCGCGGCGAAATCGGCGCCTTCAAGGCAGAGAGCGATGCCGCGGCGTGCCTGCTGCCACTGCTGGAGGCCTTGGGCTGGCGTGGCGGTGTGCGCCAGATTGTCGAGACGCTGCCGCACTTTGCCAACACCTTGTCACTGGATGATCTGCGCAACGTTCTGGCCAATCTGGGCTTTCGCACCGTGGCCAAGCGCGTGCGCCCCGGCGACCGCCTGGATCGGCGCTTGATGCCAGGCCTGATGGTCGATCAGGCCGGTTGCCTTTACGTGCTCAAGCGCATCGATGCTGACGGTCGCATCCAGGCCTTCGGCGGCGGATCTCGCGGTCCGGCTTTGCTGCAGGACGGCCAACTGAATGGACAGCTTTATCTGGTCGCCCCGGACGAATTGGTTGCCGACGCCGCGGATCGGCAGAAGGAGAATTGGCTGCGCGCCGCATTCCGCCGCTTTCGGCCGGCCGCGGGCAAGCTCTTGGTGCAGACATTCCTGCTAAACGTGCTAGCCCTGGCGGTGCCGCTGTTCATCATGGCGGTCTATGATCAGGTGATCCCGTCGGGGTCGGATCGCATCCTGCTGCCTTTGGCGATCGGCCTGATCCTGGCCTTCAGCTTTGAGGCGCTGATCCGCTATGCCCGTGCGAAGTTGCTGGCCGCGGTGGGCGGGCGGTTGGACTATCTGATCGCCACCTCAGTGTTTCGGCAGATCCTGTTGCTGCCAGCCAGCCTGACCGAAACCGCGCCCCTGGGTGCCCAGGTCGCCCGGCTACGCGAATTCGACAGCCTGCGCGACCTGTTTACCGGGACACTGGCCACGATCGTGCTGGAGATGCCGTTCGTGCTGCTGTTCCTGGCGGTGATCGCCGCCTTGGCCGGCTGGCTGGCGCTGATCCCGTTGGCGATGATCTTGCTGTTCGCGGTGATCGCCGCCTTCGTCGTCCCGCCTCTGAAACGCCGGGTGGCTCGCGCCAGCAAGACCCGCGCGGAACGTCATGCCTTCCTAGTTGAAACCGTCACGAATATTCGGACGATCCGCGAAGCCGGCGTGGAATCGGTGTGGCGCGACCGGTTTCGCGAGATCAATGCCCGCACCGGCCTGGCGCAGTTCGGCTCTGCCCAACTGTCCTTGTTCATGCAAACACTGGCGCAGACCATCATGATGGCGGCCGGCTTGGCCACCGTTGGCTTCGGTGTGGTTGCGGTGCTCGCCGGCAGCCTGAGCGTCGGCGGACTGATCGCCACCATGGCCCTGGTCTGGCGGGTCTTGACGCCGATCCACAACCTCTTCCTGACCCTGACGCGGGCCGAACAGATCCGCGCGGCCGTGCATCAGATCAATCAGCTGATGCGCATGCCCACGGAAACCGTGGCGCGCCCGGCCACCGCCATGGCGCGGCGCTGGGCCGGCCGGATCAGCCTCAATCGGGTCAGCTTCCGCTATTCCGCCAGCACCGAACCGGCCCTATTGGGGATCAGCTTTGAGGCGCAGCCGGGCGAATTGATCGCCATCATGGGGTCCAACGGCGCCGGCAAATCCTCGGTTCTTCGGCTGGTTCTGGGCATGTACCGGCCGCAGGCCGGTCAAGTGGCGCTGGACGGCCTCGATATCCGCCAGATCGACCCGCTGGAGGTGCGCCGCGCCGTCGCCCTGGTGCCGCAAAGCGGTCATCTGTTCCACGGCACGCTGGCGCAGAATCTGCGTCTGTCCAACCCCATGGCCAGTGAGGCGGATCTGGCTCAGGCGCTGCGGCTGGCCGGGCTGTATGACGAGATCATGGCACTGCCGGAGGGTTTGGAAACCCGCGTGGGCGATCAGGCCGTGTGGCAGTTGAACGCGGGGTTCCGCCAGCGCCTGTCGCTGGCACGGGCCTATGTCCGTGACGCGCCGGTCATGCTGCTCGATGAGCCGGCCCAAGCGCTGGATGAAACCGGCGACACCGCGTTGATGCAGGCGTTGCAGCAGTTTCACGGTCAGCGCACGATCCTGATGGTGTCGCATCGGCCAAGCCATGTGAAGCTGGCCGACAAAGTGCTGGTGCTCGACCGCGGCCAGCTGGTGCTGAGCGGAACGCCCGACGAGATCTTCTCCAAATTGCCCGGAGGCATCGTGTGAGCAACGACAAGATCCCGGCGCGAAAGCCCGTCGGCAAGCGGTTGTTCAAGCAGGCGTCGCTATCCCCCAAGGATCGCGCAGTCCTGGCCCGCTCCATCCTGCTGGAGGAAACCAGCCCGCCGGGCTTGCTCTACGGCGTTGTGTGGATCGTCGCCGGCCTGCTGGCCGCCTTCATCATCTGGGCCACGATCACCCGCTTGGACGAACGCGCCTCAGCCCCAGGCGAGGTGCTGACCCAGGCTGCGGTCACGCCGATCCAACATCTGGAAGGCGGGATCGTCTCTGACTTGCTGGTCAAGGAAGGCCAGCGGGTCACCGCCGGCACGCCCCTGTTGCGCCTGGACCCCACCGCCGCCAGCGCGGAGTTCGAGGGCCTGCGCGCCCGGGCCGCGGCGCTGGCCCTGCAGATCGCCCGGCTGCGCGCCACCGCTTTGGGTGAGCCGCTGGATTTCGGCCCGGAAAGCGCCCGCTATCCGGGTCTGGCCGCCGATCAGAAGGAGCTCTACGAAAGCCAGCAAGGCAGCCTGGCCGCGCAGCAGGCGGTGGCCGACGCGCAGATCCTGGCCCGTGAGCAGGAATTGCGCGGCTTGCAGGCGCGCGAAACCTCCTTGAGCGAGCAGCTGCAATCGCTCGACGCCCGGGTGGCGCTGGAAAACGAATTGTCCAACAAGCAGCTGGGCCGGCGCAGCGACCTGCTCGATGCCGAACGCGCCGCAGCGCAGGTGCGCGGCGAAATCGAACAGGTGCGTGCGGAACAAGCACGCGCACGCGCCGCCATCGCCGAGGCGGAGGGCCGCAAGCTGGAGGCGGCAGAGGGCGTGCGCGGCCAGGCGCTGGACCGGCTGGGGCAATTGTCTGCGGAACGCGCGGAGGTGATGGAGCGCATCCGCCGGCTGGAGGACCGCTATACCCGCACCGAATTGCGTGCGCCCATCGCCGGCATCGTGGCGGGACTGAAGCTGGCGGAGGGCAGCGTCATCGCCCCAGGCGACACCTTGATGGAAATCGTCCCGGAAGACGACACAGTGCTGGCCCAGGTGCGCATCTCACCGCGCGACATCGGCTATATCGAGGTCGGCCAGCCCGCCCTGATCAAGGTCGACAGCTACAGCTTTTCGCGCCAGGGCGGGGTCACCGGCACGGTTGAGCGTCTGTCCGCCACCAGCTTCAAGACCGAGGATGGCGGCACCTATTTCGAAGCCCAGCTGAGCCTGGACCAGCCCTATGTCGGGCCCGATCCCAAGGCCAACCGCCTGACCCCGGGCATGACCCTGGTCGCCGACATCAAGACCGGCGAGAAGAGCCTGATGGCCTATCTGTGGCGCCCGGTCTCCCACTCGCTCAGCGACGCCTTCGGCGAGCGGTAGAGCGCCGACTTATGCCTGATCTTGGCCCGTCAACACCCGCTCGATCCATCGAAAGCCGACCAGCACGGTAACGGTG
The DNA here is from genome assembly GCA_050331575.1 of Rhodothalassiaceae bacterium. Taxonomy (GTDB): domain Bacteria; phylum Pseudomonadota; class Alphaproteobacteria; order Sphingomonadales; family Rhodothalassiaceae; genus JBHJGS01. The sequence goes on from JBHJGS010000037.1 coordinate 9,370, forward strand.
AGCAAACTGACCACCGCAGCCAGCGCCAATTGACCGACACCACAGGCCGTGCCAATGGCGCCGGCAATCCAGATGGTTGCGCCTGTGGTCAGGCCCTTGACATCGCCGCCGGCGGTAAAAATGGCGCCGGCGCCCAAAAAGCCGATCCCGCCGGCGATCGCTGCGATCAGGCCGGTGGGATCATATTCCGTGCCGCTGACCGGCACAGGCAGGATCGCCGGGCCCTGGATCACCGCCAGGACGAACCCGCACGCGCCCAATGAAACCAGCGCCAGGGTGCGCAAGCCGGCGCTTTTCTGCTTCATTTCCCGCTCCAGACCCAGCGCGGTGACCAACACCACCGCCGCGGCCAGGCGCAAAACCATCTGCCAGAACGGCAGAGCCGGGAATTGCTCGGTCATCCAGGACATAACCCACAGTGTGTGTCGATCACGCGGTGCCCGGCAAGTCTCAGGATCAGCTCTTGCGTGCGCACAGCAAGCTGATGGCCCCGGTCGGTGTGCGGATCACCGGGCCGGTCTTTATGGCGCCAAAGCCCGCCTCCGCCAGAAGGTCCGGCAGAATGCCTTGGGCGTTGGGGCCGGTATCGGCCAGCCCGTCGACCAACTGGACCAGCAGAAAATACGCCATGCGCATGGCAGGCCCCGGCTGGCGGCCGAAATCACCGATGACCGTGCGTCCGCCGGGGGCCAAAGCGCGAAACGCACCGGTCAAGATGCGGCGCTTCTCCGCCAACGGCACCTGATGCAGCACCAGACACGACACAATGGCGTCGGGCGGGTGCGGAAAATAGTCCGCGTCCGGGTCGAAAAAGCCCTCTGTGAAGCGCGCCGGCACACCGGCCCTCGCCGCCTTCGCCCGCGCCCGCCGCACCGCGTGCGCATCCGGGTCGATGCCGACATAGTGCAGCCTCGGCTCAGCGGCATGCAGCGCCACCGCCAGGCTGCCAGTGCCGGAGCCGATGTCCAGCACCCGTTGCCCCGGCTGCGGGTTGAGCGCGCCGATGACAGCGCGCCGCCAAACCGCCTCGCGCGTCATAATGCGGACGACCCCGTCATAGAATGGGGTAAGCCAGGCTTGGCCCAGCGGCGGGGTATGGGTTTCCGGCAAATCAGCGGCCATGGCGACGCGTCTCAGGCGGCTTGGACTTACTCGGTGCGGAAGCGATCGACTATGGCTGCATCCATCCAATAAATGTCGCCCCCACGCGAGAAGAAAAAGTATCGGCCGTCCGGCGTGACCATAGGGCAGAAGTCAATCTCCGGCGAATTGATGGTGTCACCCATGTGTCGGCTCTGGCTCTGGCTCCAGCTGCCGTCCTCTTGTTTGAAGCTGATATAAAGATCATTGCTGCCCAGACTGTCCGACCGGCCATTGACCGACTGAATCAGATAGGTTTCATCCGGCGCTACGAACAGATCGCCCTCATTGGCCGGAGAATTGATCGCCGGGCCCAGATTCACCGGCGCGTCGAACGCACCGCCGCGGAACTGGGCTCGGTAACTGTCCCGCCCGCCCAAACTGTCGGGACGGTGTGTCGAGAAGTACAGGCTGCCATCGGCCACGATCATCGGATACAGCTCGTGAGGCAATCCGTTGATATGCGGGCCCAGAGCAACCGGGGCGATCCAGCCGGCCTCTGTCCGGTCGCTGAACCAGATATTGTAGCGGTCCAGCGGATAGCCCTGGCGCGGCCGATTGAGTCGCTTGCCGCCGGGGGCGAACATCATGTCCACATCGGCATGGCCCGGATAGGTTTTGGAGATCGAGGTCATCACCGCATCGGACCAGCCACCGTCCTCCTGCTTGATCACCATGAACATCTTGTAGACACCGTCGATGCGGCGGGAAAACAGAAAGAGATCCATTTCCGGCGAAAATACTGAGTTGAGTTCAAACGCCTCGGGCGTGGAAATACGGCCTGGAGCGAAGACTTCCGGGCTTAAGCCCGGCGGCTGCTGACCAAGATAGCTCGGCGCGGCTTCGGTTTGGCAAACCGCCGCCCCAGCGCCTGCAATAAGCGCTGTCACCAAAACAAGGGATCGGATCGGGGGCATCGGCACGCTCCTGCAAAAGATGCTTTGCACTTCGGGCATTATCCGACCAATCGCGCTCGCGATTGATCGGAGGAAAATGCCCGCCTTCTATGGGACGAGCAACGTTATCCGACATCAAGGGCACCGCCCCCTCGGGCATGGAGCCGCTGGTATCGCCCCCCGCTTACAAGGACAGTGCCGCGGCGGCGCGCTGCACGCGGATCGGGCCACCGGAGCGGCTATGGCCGCCGCCAAACCTGATGCCGCCCCCAGCCGCGCGAATCCGTGACAATTTGTGAGTAGTCTCTAACCCAGCCGCAACCCATTTCTGGCAACATCCGATGCTGATTGGTTTCTCTTGCGAAAGGATTTGTCATGGACGAGCGTTGCGACACCCGAGACATTGTCAATATGGGCGAAACGATCCGCCTGCGGGATCTGGCCGCCTATATCGCGCAAGCCGAGCGCCAACTGCACTGCCAACAGCGCGCCGCAGCGCATCGCTGAGCCTCTGCCCCAACGGCTTACGGTGCGGCGGGCAAACCGGGGCGGACTGGGCCGCAGTTGAGGCCGCCGCCGCCCTGAAACTGGCTCTGGCGGGCTGGTGCCCGCCGGACCGCATGAATGAGGCTGGTGCCCTGCCGCGGGACCTGCCGTTTGTGCCGACACCGCAAGACCGCTGTGCCTGGGCGCCGGACGTACCGCGTTCGCTGCGGACCGAGTGGAATGTCCGCGATGCCTCGGCGACACTGATCGTGTGTCCGGCGAGCCATGCCGCACAGGATCCCGGCACATGCTTCACCCGGATCTGCTGCCACCGCTACGGCCGGCCGGTCTTGCAGGTGGACCCATTCGCGCAACGCGCGGCAGGTCAGGCAAAAGGCTGGCTGCAGGCCGTGGCCCCGGCGCAGCTCAATATCGCCGGCCCGGCGGAAAGCCGCTGCCCCGGATTACAAGCCGCGGCCCGCGCCCTGCTCGTGTCGGTTCTGACAAACTGACCCTTTAGCTTCGAGCCCCGGGACGGTTAAGCTGCGACTTCCATTTTCGTCTGCCCCTGGTGCGCCCGTGCCCGACAGCTTTCACCGTATCAAGCGCCTGCCGCCTTATGTCTTCGACAAGGTCAATCAGCTGAAGGCCGCCGCGCGGCGGGCCGGCCGGGACATCATCGATCTGGGCATGGGCAATCCGGACCTGCCGACCGCCCCGCACATTGTCGACAAGTTGCGCGAGGCGGTGCTCGATCCCAAGACCCACCGATACTCCATGAGCCGGGGTATCCCCGGCCTGCGGCGCGCGCAGGCAGGCTATTATCAGCGCCGCTTCGGCGTGGAGTTGGACCCCGAACAAGAACTGATCGCCACGCTGGGCTCCAAGGAGGGCCTGGCCAATCTAGCCCAAGCGATCACCGCGCCGGGCGATGTGATCTTATGCCCCAATCCCAGCTACCCGATCCACAGCTTCGGGTTCACCATTGCCGGCGCGGCGATCCGGCATGTGCCGATCGAGCCGTTCGATGGGCTGTTCGCGCGCCTGGATGCCGCCGCGCGCCATTCGGTCCCCGCCCCGGCCGCGCTGATCCTGAACTTTCCGGCCAATCCCACCGCCCTGACCGTCGATCTGGCCTTCTATGAGGAGGCGGTGGCGTTCGCCCGCCGCCACGACTTGTTCATCCTGTCGGACCTGGCCTATGCGGAGATCTATTTCGATGATCCGGCGCCGCCGTCGATCCTGCAAATCCCCGGTGCCAAGCAGGTGGCGGTGGAGTTCACCTCCCTGTCCAAGACCTATTCCATGGCTGGCTGGCGCATCGGCTTTGCCGCCGGCAACGCCACGCTGATCGCCGCCTTGGCCCGGGTGAAGAGCTATCTGGACTATGGCGCGTTTCTGCCGGTTCAGGTCGCTGCCACCGCTGCCATCAATGGCTGCCAGGACGCGGTTGCACAAGCGCGTGAGACATACCAGCGCCGTCGCGACGTGCTGATCGACGGCCTGGCCGCCGGGGGCTGGCCCGTGCCGGTGCCGGCGGCCACCATGTTCGCCTGGGCACCGATCCCGGACCGCTACCGCGCCCTGGGCTCTTTAGACTTTTCCAAGCGGCTGTTGGAGGGGGCGGGCGTGGCGGTGGCGCCGGGTCTGGGCTTCGGCGAATATGGCGACGGCCATGTCCGCATTGCCTTGGTGGAGAATGAACAGCGCATCCGCCAGGCAGCCCGGCAGATCCGCCGGTTTCTCGACACTGACCCCGGGCCATGACGGGGCATGCGCTGCCCGGCCGCGGCGCCCTGGTGGTCAAGGTCGGCTCGTCCCTGCTGGTGGGGCACGACGGCTTGCGCAGCGACTGGCTGGCGGGGCTGGCCGAGGAGCTTCTGGCGCTGGATCGGCCGCTGATCCTGGTCACCTCCGGGGCGGTCGCCTTGGGCCGGGCGCGCCTGGCCGCGGGACGCAGCCTGCCCCAGGCGCAGGCCGCAGCAGCCGTGGGCCAGATCGCGCTCGCGCAGGCCTGGGATCAGGCCCTGGACCACCGCGCCGCGCAGCTATTATTGTCCTTGGACGATCTGGAAGATCGCCGCCGCTATCTGAATGCCCGCGACACCTTGCACACCCTGCTGGCACACGGGCTGATCCCCGTGGTCAATGAGAATGACAGCGTCGCCACCGAAGAATTGCGCTTTGGCGACAATGACCGGCTCAGCGCCCGGGTGGCGCAGGCAGCCGGAGCGGATGGGCTGGTTCTGCTCAGCGATGTCGATGGCTTGATGACCGCCGATCCGCGCAGCGACCCCGACGCCCGCCTGATCGAGACGGTCGAGACCGTCGATGCCGCCGTGCTGGCCCGGGCGGGCCCGGCCGCGCCCCAAGGCGTTGGCACCGGCGGCATGATCTCAAAGCTGCAAGCAGCGCAAATCGCCACCGCCGCGGGCGTGGCGGTGCTGCTGATCAGCGGCAAGGCGGCGCGCCCGCTGACCCGCTTCGCCGACAGCGGCATCGGCACGCGCTTCGCCGCCCCGGCGACACCGCTGGCGGTCCGCAAAGCCTGGCTGGCCGGCCTGCAGCGGCCACAAGGCACGGTGCGCATCGATGCCGGGGCCGCCCGCGCGCTGGCGCAGCGCGGCGGCAGCCTTCTGGCTGCCGGCGTCACCGCGGTGACCGGCACTCTGCGCCGCGGCGACCTGGTGCGCATCGAGGACCCGTCGGAAGCTTTGATCGGCCAGGGGCTGATCGGCTATGACGGGTCGGAGGCCGCGCGCATTCTCGGCCGCAGCTCTGAGGAGATTGCCGACATTCTCGGACCGGCGGCGCGCGGCCCCCTGATCCACCGGGATGATCTGGTGCTGTTTGACCAAGGATATGACCATGGCCGATGAGCTGAGCGCGCCTGTCCAGGCCCCGGAGATCATCGCGCGGATGGGCGCTAAGGCGCGCGCGGCGGCGGACGTGCTGGCGCGGGCGGATCGCGCGAGCAAGGATCGCGCGCTGACCGCCGCGGCCAAGGCGCTGCGCGCAAGTGCCTTGAAGATTTTCGCGGCCAATCGTGACGATCTTGCCGCCGCGGCGGACCTGGCGCCGGCCCTGCGCGACCGCCTGGTGCTGGACGAGGGCCGGCTGGAGGCGATCGCCGCGGGGTTGGAGGCGATTGCCGATCTGCCCGATCCGGTCGGCCGGGTGCTGGCGGACTGGTCTCGGCCCAACGGTCTGCAGATCTCCCGCATCGCCGTGCCCCTGGGCGTGATCGGCTTGATCTACGAATCCCGGCCCAATGTCACGGCGGATGCCGGCGGCCTGTGCCTGAAGGCGGGCAGTGCGGTGATCCTGCGCGGCGGGTCAGAGGCGGTACACACCAACCGGGCGATCCATGCCGGGCTGGTGGCCGGTCTGCAGGAGGCCGGCCTGCCGGCCGCGGCGATCCAGCTGGTGCCCGAACAGGACCGCGCGCTGGTCGGCGCGCTGCTGGCCGCGCACGACTGGCTCGATATCCTCGTGCCGCGCGGCGGCAAGTCCCTGGTTGCCCGGGTCCAGGCCGAGGCCCGCGTGCCGGTGTTCGCGCATCTGGAGGGGATCTGTCATGTCTATGTTCATGCCGCGGCCGATCCGGACACCGCCGCGGCCGTGGTGGTCAATGCCAAGATGCGCCGGCCGGGCATTTGCGGCGCGATGGAAACGCTGCTGATCGATGCTAAGCGGCTGGACCTGCTGCCGCGCCTTGCCGAGACGCTGGCGGCGGCGGGCTGTGCCCTGCGCGGCGATGACCGGGCGCGGGCCGTGGCTGCGGCCATGGATCCGGCCTCTGAGCTGGATTGGCGCACGGAATATCTGGCGCCGATCCTGTCGGTCCGTGTCGTTGACGGGCTCGACGCGGCGATGGCCCATGTCGCCCGCTATGGCTCCGGCCATACCGACGCCATCATCACCGAGGACCAAGCCGCCGCCGAACGCTTCCTCGCTGAAGTGGACAGCGCCATCGTCATGGTCAACGCCTCGACCCAATTTGCCGATGGTGGCGAGTTCGGCTTCGGCGCGGAGCTGGGCATCGCCACCGGCCGGGTCCATGCCAGAGGCCCGGTCGGCCTGGAGCAACTAACCAGCTTCAACTACCGGGTGCGCGGGACAGGCCAAGTGCGGGACTGAGACCCCAGCCAACGCCCCCGCGCCTCCGGGCCCGGCGGGATCAGCCCGGATCACGCAGGGCCTGGCACCGCATTCATGGCCAGCCACCAACCCAAGTTCCCCTCCCCCCCGTCCCCCACACCGTCACCCGCCGACTTGATCGGCGGGCCCATCCCTCACGCGACGGAGCGGCGGGACCATGGGTTCGCCGGTCGAGACGGCGAATGACGGAGGTGGGGTGGGGGTCTGCCCTCCCTCCACACCAGCCGTCACGCTCACCCCAAGCCGTCACCCGCCACCCATGCCACCCTTCCGCCAGAACCCACTTCCGTCACCCGCCGGCTTGACCGGCGGGCCCATCCCTCAAGCGACGGAGCGGCGGGACCATGGGTTCGCCGGTCGAGCCGGCGAATGACGGAGGTGGGGTGGGGCGCTAACCTCCCTCCGCACCTTCCGTCACCCGCTACCCTTAGCGCCCTTCCCCCAAAACCCACTCCCGTCACCCGCCAGCTTGACCGGCGGGTCCATCCCTCACGCGACGGAGCGGCGGGACCATGGGTTCGCCGGTCGAGCCGGCGAATGACGAGGGGTGGGGTGGGGTTCCGTGGCTCGGTCTCTGGTGCACCCCCGGCAGCGCCGCCATACGTCTCCGTCCGAGAAGGCGCAACCGCCGGGCCCCCTCACCCCAACACCTCTCCCCCAGAAGGGGGCGAGGGGCTTTCTCCCTTAGGGGGCGACGGGCGCGCCTCCCTCTCCCGCTTGCGGGAGAGGGTCGGGGTGAGGGTTTTGGGCTCGGGCTTTGGTGC